>NZ_JAHBDN010000074.1:0-39311 GCF_019956445.1 Pseudomonas sp. BF-R-19 | reverse complement strand
ACCCACTAACAGAGCGGCAATGGTCAACGAAGGGCCGAAAAACCACGCAATGTGGTGAGTAGGTTCTCCGATGGTGGCCGTGCCTGAGTTCAGGCGAGTTGAAAACCCGACTTTTTCAACACAATCGACCCATAGCGGTCTTTGGCGGACCTCAAGAGTTAATCTCTGGCTATCCGCTTTTTGGCTGCTGATCACGATTGGCTGTTCTCGAAGCCAAATGGTCCGTAACGGCGGCGCGTAAATATTACGGAACTGAATCTGAGCTGCTCAGCTGCGCAAGGGGTTGCTGGCTTATTGTGATCTACACTCCCTGAGCTGTGAGTAGACGCTTCGCCACAAGATTTACTCAGTCGCTAAGTAAAGAGATAGACCTGAGTTTCAGTGAGTCGCGGTCTGGGTGGGGGCACGCCAGTCGATCAGCAAAAAACCTTGTCTGGCAATCGTGTATCAGGCGAGTTCGACAACACCCGGATTGAAGCCCTGATCGCCCACCTGACCTGGCACTACTGAAAAAAGTCGGGAGGGTTTCAAGCATTCAAATTATTTCACCGTGGCCATGAACGCTCACGGTGCCAGCTTGCTCAAAACTAACGAGGTGGAAATGAACAGGAAGTCTAACCGGGGCTGGACAATGGCTGCGGCACTCGTCGTAGTGGGTTCAACGCTTTTTGCGGGGTGTGCGAGCAAGAACGATCCGATCACGCAGGCAGACAAGACGGATGTGACCAAGGGCGTACCCGCGCCGAGTCTCGAGCAGACCAAGGCGATCGCCGAGGAAGGCTTTATTTACGGCTTGCCGCTGGTCATGAACTACGCCGTGATGAACGAATATGCTGTGGACAAGGGCGGCCCGCAATACAAGGCGCCGTTCAACCAGATCAAGAACGAGCCTCGCGTCTTCACCTACCAAGACACGGCCATCATCACTCCGAACAGCGACACCCCGTACTCCTTTGTCTGGCTGGACCTGCGCGCGGAGCCGATGGTGATCTCGGTGCCGGCAGTGGACAAGCGGCGTTACTACTCGGTGCAGATGATCGACGGCAACACTTACAACTACGGTTACATCGGCAGCCGTGCCACCGGCAACGAAGCGGGCGACTACATGGTGATCGGTCCCGATTGGAAAGGCGCGCCCCCTCCCGGTATCAAAAAAGTCTTCACCTCGACCACTCCCTTCGCCGTGAGCGCCATTCGGACTCAGCTCTACAATGCCAAGGACATGCCGAATGTCGAGAAGGTGCAAGCGGGCTACAAGGTCCAGCCGCTGTCCGCCTTCCTCCATCAACCCGCGCCGCCCACTGCGCCGAAGATTGATTTCGTGCCGGCTACGACGGAAGGCATCAAGGCCAACTTCTTCGAGTACCTGTCGGCCGCGATGGAGTATGTGCCGCCATCGGCTGACGACCAGGAGATCCGGGCCAAGCTGGCGAGCATTGGGGTGGGACCCGGTCGCACCTTCGAATTTAAGGACCTCTCGCTCGAGCACAAGGCCGTGGTCCTGCTCGGGATGAAGGCCGGTGACGAGAAGGTCGACAAGTTCCTCGCGAGCGGGACGAAGATAATCAACGGCTGGAGCGTAGGCGCGTACTTCGGCGACCAAACGTTCTACAAGGCCGACTGGCTGAAGCGTGCTGGTGCCGCGAAAGGCGGCCTCTACGGCAACGACGCCGTCGAGGCGATGTATCCCAACACGCGCACCGACGGCACCGGCCAGACGCTGGATACCAGCAAGCGCAAGTACACGCTGACTTTCCCGGCCGGCAAACTGCCGCCAGTCAATGCCTTCTGGTCGGTGACCATGTACGACGGCAAGAGCCAGCTGCTGGTCAAGAATCCGCTCAACCGTTACCTGATCAATTCGCCGATGCTGTCGGCGATGAAGAAAAACACGGATGGTTCACTGACGCTGTACATCCAGAAAGACTCCCCCGGCAAGGCTAAGGAGGCAAACTGGTTGCCCGCGCCTGACGACACGGTCTTTCTGGTAATGCGCCTCTACTGGCCGAAGACCGCACCGCCTTCGATTCTTCCCGCTGGCGACGGCAGCTGGCAGCCACCGGCGCTGCTGGTCACGAAGTAAATCTTGCGGCCCATTGCTGACACTCGCCGTAGGTCGGTGTCGGCTTGTGCTGCCTTTTTGCCAATAGCAGCCAATCATTGTGGATTCAACCGGTCGAAGCAACAGATTGGCTAAATCGTTCTGCCGGTGTTTCGTAGTCTAGTGTTTTCCGAGGGCGGCTATTTAGCTGCCTTGCGACTTCATTGAGCGTGGCTTGCGAGTGATCCGCAAGGTCGGTTCCTTTCGGGAAGTACTGCCTTAACAACCCGTTGGTGTTCTCATTCGATCCCCGTTGCCAAGGACGATGAGGATCGCAGAAGTAGACCTTGATGTCGGTAGCTACCGTAAAGCGCTTATGGTCAGCCATCTCTTTGCCGCGATCCCACGTCAGCGATTTGTAGAGTTCTTGGGGTAAGTTGCGGGCGTATTCGATCAGGGCGCTGATGACCGTCTCGCTATCCTTACCGTCCAATTTCACCAGCATTACGTAGCGGGTATGACGCTCAACAAGAGTGGCAATTTGGCTGTTCCTGCTACCACACAGCAGGTCGCCTTCCCAGTGACCTGGAACCGCCCGATCCTTAGCCGCGGCTGGGCGTTCGCGGATCGATACCGCGTCAGTGATTCGACCGTGATTTTCTTTCTTCTGCGTGTGATGGCGCGAGCGACGCATGGCCCGCGTGCGCCGTAAATGCTCAAGCAACTCCTTCTTCAGAGCCCCGCGAGTCTGTATGAAGAGCGTGCGATAGATCGTCTCGTGTGACACCTGATAGCTCGTATCGTCCGGGTAGGTACGCTTCAACCAACCGGCAATTTGTTCCGGTGACCACTGCAATTGAAGCTTGTCTGCAACAATTTGCGCCACCGTTCGGTTCTCAACAAGTTTGCAAACCTTAGGTCGATGCGCGCGATCCCAGGCAGCCTGATCAGCTTGATTAGCCCGGTAGCATCCTTGGCCACCGTTGCGTCTGATCTCACGACTGATCGTAGAGGCTGCTCGCCCTAGCAGCGCGGCCATGGAACGGATCGAGTTGCCTGCCACCACTGCACGCGAAATCTCTTCGCGCTCAGCCATCGTCAGCGCCAATCTGGACCTGCGGCGTACAGCGGGTCTTATACCGCCTGTTTCCGCCAAGATGCGCTGTATCGATGAATGGTTTCGATCAAATAATTGGGCTATGTGCTGGAGAGAGTCGCCTTTCTGCCAGTGATCCCACATCAGTTTTTTCTGGCTTTCGGTGTAATAGATCCGAGGTCTCTGCTTCATCTGCAACACTCCTTCTGCTTACACAGAATTTAGTTGTGTTGCATCGACCGGTTGAATCCACAATCAAGGGCTGCTATTGGCCGGTTTCTGCCCGTCGCGAAGGACCGCAGTCGACCCAAGGCAGCCCGTCAGTAGTCTTGGAGGTTCTTTCCTTTGACCCGTTCATCTGCCCACCCCGGCTGCCGCTCGAATTCCTCGAACAGCTCGAAAATGGTCGACTTGACCTTTTGCACGGCATTGCTCTCTACAACCGTGTCATGCCAGCACAGCGAAAGATCCCGCTTGAACAGTCGATGATCGATCCTGGCCAGCTTGAGCCTGTGTTGCACAAGCTCGACATGGGCCGCGGCCCACGGCAGGATCGTGACACCGAGCTGCGCCTTGACGGCTGAGAACAGCAGGTCGGTGGAGTTGGCTTCGAATTCAACCTCGCATTTCAGGCCGGCCTCCTGCAATGCAAATTCGACCCGACTGCGAATGGTGTTCGGAGCACAGGGCAGCACCAGCGGCATCTTCGCCAATGCCTCAATCGACACCGGTTCATCCGATAATGCAAATTCCGGCCACGCCACCAAGTACAGCGTTTCGGTTAACAGCCGCCGGAAAGCCACGCCCCGGGTTTCGACCGCATCGACATTCACCGCCAGTGCCACTCGCCCTACCGTGATCAGACGTCCGAGTTCGGCGCTCGGGGCATCGATCAATTCCAATTTGATGCCCGGATAACGGCTGCGAATCGTGCGCGCGAGCGGAATTGCCAACATGCGCGCCGTACTCGACGGCATGCCGACCGAGACTTTGCCTTGCGGGAATTCGGCGTCCTGGCGCAGCAGTTCGTGGGTGCCGTCGGCCTGGCGCAGCAATTCGATGGCATGCCGATAAAGCGTTTGCCCAGCCGCCGTGGGAACAACGCCATGCACGCTGCGCTCGAGCAGTTGCATGCCCATGTCCTGTTCCAGGTTGCGCATCTGCTGGCTGATGGCTGGCTGCGCGATATGCAGCGTTTCACTGGCGCGGGTGATGTTCCCGCACTCGACCACCTTGATGAAATACCGCAACTGGCGCAGGTCCATGTGTACCCTCCTAAGCCATAGGATTTTCCGATGAGTGTAGAGGAATATCATATTTGAAGGATATGAGATGCGGCGCCTAGACTCGTCTCACAACACGAAGCGCTAACGGTCGCCAAAGGCGAGTAGCGCTTCAAAGGCCTTGGCGCAATGGCCCGTATTCAACCCTTCAATGGAGAGTCCCATGCAAGCTTTGCAAGGCGTGAAAATCGTCGACCTGAGTCGCGCACTGTCGGGGCCGTTCTGCACCATGGTGCTGGCAGACCTCGGTGCCGATGTGATCAAGATCGAGCCCGGCCCGACTGGCGATATGAGCCGCACCTGGGGCCCCTTCGACCGGGGCGTGAGCACCTACTATTTATCGTGTAACCGCAACAAGCGCGGCATGTGCATTGACTTGCGCAATCCCGAAGGGTTGACCACTATCCGGCAGCTGATCGATGACGCCGACGTCGTCATCGAGAACTTCAAGCCTGGCACGCTGGAAAGCATGGGCCTCGGTTATGAGGTGCTCAGCGCCCGCAATCCGCGACTGGTAATGGGCAGCATTAACGCCTTTGGCGCCGACGGGCCGATGAGCAGTTGGCCGGGCTTCGACCAGATCGCCCAAGGCTACTCGGGGCTGATGAGCCTGACCGGTTTCGTCGATGGCGACCCGACACGCACCGGCACCGCCATCGGCGATTTGACTTCGGGCATGTGGTTGGTGACAGCGGTGCTGGCCGCGCTGCTCGAGCGCGAGCGCACCGGGCGCGGCCAACATGTCAGCACGTCGCTGCTGGGCAGTCTGGTCGGGTTGTTGAGTGTGCACGGCCAACGCTACCTCAGCCTGGGGGATGTGCCGCGCCGCACCGGCAACGCCCATTCGGTGATTGCACCTTACGGCGTGTTCCAGACAAAGGATGGCCCGCTCAATCTGGCGCCGATCACCTCGGCCATGTGGGGGCGTTTGTGCGTACTGCTCGATTTGCCCGAGCTGCCGGACGATCCACGCTTCGCCACCAATGAAGCGAGGGTCGAACGTCGTGACGAATTGAGAGAGATTCTGGAAAGTCGATTGAAAACCCGCAGCAAACGCGAGTGGACCTCGCTGTTCGTCGACGCAGGATTACCCGCCGGCCCGATCAACACACTCGATGAGGTCTTCGACGATCCGCAGGTGCTGCACAGCCAACTGACCGAGACACTCACGCACCCGACACTTGGTGCACTGCGTCAGGTAGTGACCCCGGTGTTCTGCGCCACTGACAGCGTTGTCAGCCGCCCACCGCCACTGCTTGGCGAACACACCGTCGAAGTATTGCGCGAAGCCGGTTTCGACGCTGCATCGATCAACGTATTGCTCGCCGCTAAAATAGTGTTCCAGAACTCCGATGACATGACCGGCGCGCAATCGACAGGAGCCGCACAATGAATCCAGCCTCTTCCACAACCGTGACCGTCAACCGGGTCGATGAACGCATCGCGCGGCTGGTCTTCAGCAACCCCACACACCGCAATGCACTCAGCGCGCAACTGCTGACGGCGCTCGAAGAAAGTCTCGTCGCCCTGGCGTCACAACGCATCCCGGTGGTGATCCTCGGCAGCGAAGTCGGCCAATCCGTATGGAGTGCCGGTCACGATATCCGCGAACTGCAACACGACCGCGACCCGATTGCCTATGGCAAACCGCTCGAACAGGTATTGCGCCGCATCCGCGCCTATCCCGGCGTGGTGATTGCCTTGGTGTCCGGCTCGGTGTGGGGCGGCGCGGTGGATCTGGTCATGAGCTGCGACATGGTCGTCGCGGACCACAGCGCAAGCTTTGCCATGACGCCAGTGAACATTGGATTGCCGTACACCACCAGTGGATTGCTGCGCTTCTTCAACAATTTGCCGATTCATGTGTTGAAGGAGATGTTTTTCACTGCACAGAAGCTCGATGCGCAGCGGGCGCAACGGTTTGGTCTGGTCAACCGACTGGTCGACACTGATGTGCTGGAAGCGACTGCGCTGGAACTGGCACACGGCATCGCCAGCAAGGCGCCGCTAGCCGTTGCGGCGGTCAAGGAACAGCTGCGTATCCTCGAAGACCTGCAACCGATTCCGGTGCAGGCGATGGAGCAGATTGCCGAACTGCGCCGACAAGCCTGCGAAAGTGCTGACTTTGGCGAAGGACTGGCAGCCTTTGCCGAGCGCCGGCCAGCAGCATTTAATGGCAATTAGCACGACAGATTTGAAAGCTTCTGTGTTTGTACGACCGACTTCGCAGGCAAGGCACGCTTCCTCGTTTCGGCGCACGCCCGGCCCGACGTGAGTCGGTTGCTAAAGATCCCGAAAAAATAACAACAAGGACGGCACCTGCGGGACCGTCCGAATGCGGGGAGTCAGATTGAAATGAATAATGAAATTCTGTCGATTTTAGTGCTAGTGGTCATTTTCGGCATCGCCAGCGTGTTGCCCATCAACATGGGCGCGCTGGCGTTCGCAGCGGCCTTTATCGTCGGTTCGGTGATAATGGACATGACATCGGCGACCATCTTCGCCGGCTTTCCCAGTGACCTGTTCCTGACGTTGGTCGGTGTCACCTATTTGTTCGGCATCGCCCAGAACAACGGCACCATCGACTGGCTGATCGAACGGGCGGTGTTGATGGTGCGTGGCCATGTCGCCTGGATACCCTGGGTGATGTTCGTGGTGGCGGCGCTGCTCACCGGTTTCGGTGCGCTGAGCCCTGCGGTGGCAGCGATCCTCGCGCCTATTGCTCTCAACTTCGCCGTGCAGTACCGCATCAACCCGGTGCTCATGGGACTGATGGTGATTCACGGCGCTCAAGGCGGCAGTTTCTCGCCTGTGAGTATTTTCGGTGGCATAACCAATCAGATCGTTGCGTCCTCCGGGCTGCCTTATGCACCGTTCACTCTGTTCATCGCCAGCCTGCTGTTCAACCTGGGGATTGCCATGGTGGTATTCGTAGTCTTCGGTGGTTTACGTAGCGCTCGCCTGTCATTGGTGGCGGTCGCGCCCGGTCCCGAGTTGCATGTTGCTGGTGCATCGCTGGCCATTCTTGGCCACGGCGGTACGCCGGCGTCCCCTGCTTATCATCGTACTGACCTGACGGGTGCCGGTGCGCCGCTACAGACCCTCAGTGGCCTGGACGGGGCCAAGCTGTCGACGCTGGTCGGGCTGTTGGCCCTGGCGATCTCGGCATTAGTGTTCAAGTTCAATATCGGGTTGGTGGCCATGACGGTCGCGGTAGTCCTGGCCATGTTCGCGCCCAAGGCGCAGAAGGCGGCCATTGACAAGGTCAGTTGGTCGACTGTTCTGCTGATCACCGGGATCATCACTTACATCGGAGTGATGCAGACCATCGGTACCATCGACTATGTCGCCCATGGCATCTCCGGCTTGGGTGAACCGCTGCTGGTCGCTTTGCTGCTGTGCTTCACTGCCGCAATTATCTCGTCCTTCGCTTCGTCCACGGCGTTGCTAGGGGTGATCATTCCCCTGGCCGTGCCATTCTTGAGCCAGGGCCACATCAGTGCGGTCGGCGTGGTCGCGGCTATCGCCATTTCCACCACTATCGTCGATACCAGCCCGTTCTCCACCAATGGTGCGCTGGTGGTTGCCAATACACCCCCGCAGGAGCGAGAAAAAGTGTTGCGCAGCCTGCTGATCTACAGCGCGGTGGTTGCCCTGGTGGGACCCTGTGTTGCCTGGTTGACCCTGGTGGTGCCCGGGGTGCTCTGAGCGATCGGGTCAGGCCCTGATCAGCCTGACGGACTCAATTTTTCCGCCCCCCGCCCTGGATAATTCAGCACAAACTGGACATGCGCCTTCCCCCCTGTAGCCAGGGTCGCATCGTCCACGGTGAAGCAGGGGGCTGTGATTGTTCGGGGCCTTCTGCCTGTCGCGAAGGACAGCAGACGGCCAATTGGCGGTCTTTCAGATGATGCGCCGTACTGCATTCACTTCATTGAACTGGGACGAGGTTGATGTGGAGCGGCTTGAACTAATAAAACGTGTGGTGATGGAGCCCACCCGTGCTGTCCTGCTCACACCACCGCAGTTAGCCATGAACACCCAGCAGTTATGGTTTTACTGCGTGATCATCGTCAATCTGGGGAGCGCCCGTTGGTTTCTTCTCCGGAACTATAAAACTCACTGTCGTACGGGTGAGGATTTTGTGAGTCGGGTCGGCCACTTCAAGAAGAACCTTGTGGGTGCCGGGCGTCAGTCCAACCAGGATAATCGGGTCTTCGCTGGTGTGCGCCCATGTACCTTTCCAGTCGTCGACGGTCACGTGGAGGTGACCGAGACGTGGTGATACATCAACAGCCGCTTTGCCAAATACCGGCATGATCCTGGAGTGTTCTGCTCGATACTGGATAATGACAACACCGCGGGCGAGCGGCTCGGCAAGCGGCGGGTAAGCAATGAGTTTTGGCGCAGTCTCGGATTCCAATGGAAGTATTGCCGGTGGGGAATCGGTGTCTGCTACCCCTTGCCCGCACACGGCTGTGCAAAAGAAGACACCCAAAGCCAGGGCCAATAGATTTTCGGTAACGAGGGACATGGTGTTTTTCTCCCGCGTGGTTTCATTCAAGCCTGGATCAAACCGGGTATTTCCTGGTGTTCATTTGAAATTGGAATCACCCACGTATTTCATCGACACTGACTGACAGTTTTTGGCCGGTTCCTGTCTGCGAGAGCAGGCAACAACCGACCCAATTCATTCGCTCAGGACTCTTGCGCTGAACCTGCTACGGCCTGCAAGAGCCTGGGGATATTTTCCAAGGCTTTCTTTCTAGCTTCAGCAAATCGGTTCAACACTGCCAGCTTTTCAGGATCCCCCTCCTGCAGGCTTCTCAGCACTATCGGCAAAAGGTGCAGATGGCACTGCGCAAGCCAGTTGGACAACCCCGCGTGGTTCTTCCATTGCTGTTGATTGCCAAGATAAGCGGCCCACATTCTGACCCAGTCCACCGGTGAGCGTGGTAGTGGGACAATCGCGCATAGTTTATTCATCTGCATCTGATCGTCGAAGTGACTTTCCACGTATGCGATTACTGCGGCACTGAATAAGATCTGATAACTGCTTACTGTCATCAAGTTGATGCGATTGCCATCAAATGCTTTGACGATTCCATCAGGAATAATTGGGACCGCGCTTGCGCTGCAGTCGACGTAAAGGGCGTCGGGATCTCCAGCGATGCAGCCCCTTTCGAGGGATATACGGCTGGCTTCAATCGCGCAAACCCGTCCCAGGCGCACTACATTGCTTATGCGCCGTAGTGCACGCAATTCACCCTGTGAAATGGTCGCAGCGCGGAAGGCGGTGGGTTCGACGGCTTTATCGATGCGCACCAGTTCGCCGACACTTTCGAGTCTGAGGAATAGGTCCGGGATCGAATCTGCAGCACCTATTGCTTCGAACTGGTTCGCGAGGCTACCGATTGTTCGTACAACATTCTCCTGGCCGGGTTGAAGGTTGGCGCGATCCAGCAGCCAGGGGTCGTTTGGAACGATCCATTGAATCCTGCCGGGTGCCACGCCATTCTGCAGCAGCCACAGACAGGCATCGATGCCGGTCTTTCCTCCTCCCACCACCACGTAACGCAAGTAAGGCTGTCTGATCTTTGGCAAGTCGTTCAGCGGTAGGCAGCGTATTCCGGACTCTATCCGGTAATGCGGTGGATGGGTCGAAGGAACGGCTGTCTGTGCAATAGTCGCGTCCACCAGCTTCCTGCGCACCTGGACAAGGTTACTTTCGCCGGTGACCAAGGATGTGATGCAATGATTATTGCTGCGATCACCTTCGTAGTTGTGCATCGGAAAATATTGCACCCGACCTGACGGCAAGAATCGATGATGCATAAGCTGATCGAAGTAACTGACAACCTCGGCGCCTGAGGCCAATTCATATAAGCCACCGCCCCATTCGGATTCGTCTTTTTGGCCGGAGCCCAGCTCGCAGGAGTTAACGCCATAGAAGGCAGACGGCTGGTGCAAGCGGACGAACGAGTAGGCATCGTTCCAATGTCCACCAGGTTGAGCATGTCGATCCACCATCAACACACTCGCATCCGACTCATCGAGCAATGTATCGACGAAGGCCATAGCTGTTGCCCCCGCGCCGATAACCAGATAATCCGTCGCTATGGTGGTTGTGTTCATAGGTATGCCCTGATGACGGGTGAATACACGCCTCCATCGAATCAGGCTAGTTCATTTCGCTTGTCGTAAAAGAACAGTTGTTCCTTACCTAAATTGCCAACAGATTTAACGACTCTCTAAATCCCATGACACTCATCCTGCGACGCGCTTCTCGCTTGCGTTGGCGGGGAGTTGTAGGGCGCTGTGTACACGTCAGCGACGCAAGCCCACGGCAGGTGTTCACGACGTTTATCGGGCGCTGGCTGCCTTTCGCGAAGGGCTGCAAGCAACCCTTTGAACTCAAGGATTTCGAGGAAGCTCTGGCTGGGCCACGCTGACTCTTAGCGCTCTGGCTACCTGGGTTTGAATCTCGTAGGCGGGCGCCTCAACGGTTGTGTAATCACGGGTATAGCGAGTGGCAAACTCGCGAACGCCCCATTGCAGGTACTGCTGCACGTGCTTCAATTCATGCGCCCATAGCGCGACATTGTTGAGTGCATCATCGGGACTGCGAAAGACGATGATGTCCATAAGGGTGACCGCACTTACATCGGGATTCTGCAGCATGGTGTGTGCGGCGTTCAGCTCTGCATCATCGCCTACCTTGTAGCGAGCCGAATCGAGCACTTGGAAGTCATAGTAGGGTTCGAGTTGGGCTCGGATATTCAGCGGGATTGTCCGAATATCGTCAGTTGCCGCGGTGTTGCGCGATTGCACAATCCAATTCTGCAATCCAGAGGCCGCCATTTGGTTCATGTTTTCGAAAATCTCCCCAGTTTCCTCTTTGGAACCTGGAGCACAAAAACAAGCGACCATGCAGACCTGGTACTGTCCTTGCGGGCAGGCGAAAACAGCGGACGAAGCACCAACGGAAAAGAGCGGTATCGCTAACCGGAAAATTTGACGCAAAAAGACAGTTAACAATTGGTTCTCCCAAAGGCAATGGTGGTCGGCAGACGATACTTTGGGCATCTCGCGCCCGCTGTCCTGCCAGGTGTTGGACCGCTGGACTACCGTTCGATTCCCTGAGTTCCACAGCTTCTTCAGGCCACCTCCAACATTGCCTGAAAGGCCGCGCCTGGCCGCAAAGCGACGGTCTAACCACTACCGTCGCAGTGGACGTCAGACGTCCGTCTGTTCCGCCATTTCAAGAGCATCATCGACCTCGATTTCCAGGTACCTGACGGTGCTTTCAAGTTTCGTATGACCAGGCAGGCGTTGGACAGCGCTTGGGTTCGTCGTAGCGTGTGGGTGCCGTACAAGATTGGGTCAAGGCCAATGGTCGTCACCCCAAGCAGGAACTTCAGGGTACTGGCCAGGTCAATTGCGGCCCTGTATTGCAGATGCCGAGCAGCGCTGTGGCCTGTTTTACGGCAGCGCCGTCCTAGATCAGCCGAGTCCGCCCCCTGATGCCAACCAAGAGTTTTCTGCCGGGTCTCATCCTGGCGTTCTGCGCCGTCGTGTCGCTTTGTTCGGTTGCTGCCGAGCGAAGAGTGCCCTCGCAAAGTAACAGCGCATCAACCACCCTGATCGAAACCGCCTCGCGGCAGTATGAGAATGGCCAGTTGGACCAGGCCGCTGCCACGCTGGAGCGTGCCCTGCATATCCAGCCTAACAATCCCGCGACGCTGCATTACCTTGGTGTGTTGCGTCTTCAGCAGGGGCAGTACCAGCAGGCTGAAACCTTGGCGGCGCGCTCGAACATGCGGGTTGGTCGCAACGTCGAGTTGCGCAACCGCAACTTCCAATTGATCCAGGCGGCGCAGCAGGCCCGATCTTCGGGTACCCCACCCAATGCCAAAGAGGACCTGGTCGCAGTACAGAAGGGGCTGGAAAAGGAGACCCAAAGGCGCCGCGAAGCGGAAATGGCGGTTGTTGAGCAATCCACTCCGGACACTGGGCGCAACGCTGGCAACTTCGCTAGCGCAGAGACAGATCGGGTTGCGGATGCACCGACGGCTGGCAGAGCCGGGCCCGAAGGAAAATTGCAAATGGCTAATGTCGAGCCAGAGCGGGCGTACGCCGAGGTTGAGATTCCCCGCGGCCATATGCCGCCTCCGGGCAAATGCCGGATTTGGTTTCCTGATCGTCCGCCGGGGCATCAGCCTGCACCCGGCAAATGCAAGAAGCTGCGATATCGGGTTCCCTCAGGGGCCTACCTGGTGCGCGGTTGAGTTTCTGAGTGTCCACTTCTGGCCGTTATCTGCCTGTCAAAATCGGCAGAAAACGCCCCGTAGCAGGTGGTCAACGAGGTGCGAAATCACATGTCATAGACTCAATGTTGGTTCGTACACTTTTAGCTACGCTTAAATTTTTTTTCATCTCTACGCGGTTTGCGCAGAGTATCCGACGCGGTGGCAACAAGTGTTCCGCTCACCTGCAGGCCAGATGTCTCTCGATCAACCTCGCCACCTCGGCTGCGTGAGTAAAGCCCAGACTGTGATCGGCGCCAGGGAAAACGTGTAGTTCCGCGCGGGGTAACAGTTGAGCAAGGCGCTGGCCGACGCGAACGGGGCTGATCAGATCAGAATCTCCCCAGAGGAGCAGGATTGGCATGCGCAACTCGACCAACCGGAGCGTGAGGTCGGTGCGGTCGTCGAGAAACCATCTCGGCAGTGTCGGGTTGGCGGCAGCAAAATCCGGGCGCCAGTCATGCGCGTCCAGAGCAGACATATCCACCCCGCCAGAGGTGACGGTCAGCGTCAGGTGCGTGATCAGCTCAGGGCGTTCAAGCGCTGCAAGCACAGCGACTATACCGCCCATGGACTGCGCCACCAGCGCTGTGGGCCGGTCGATCTCGGCCAGCACGCGAGTCACCAGATCATCCATGCCGGTCACGCCAGGCAAGGGCGGAGTGTCTCCAAAGCCGGGCCAGCCGATATGGACCTGCTGCGCCGGGTGTGCCAGGCGCTCAGCAACCGGACACCAAAACCGGGTGTTACCTGAGGCTCCGGGCAGGAAGAGGAGTTTGGCGGGGGATGCGATCACAGGTTCGGTCCTTGAAGGTGGGATTGAAAGAGTCAGCAGGAGGGCAAAATGGATGCCGCAAGGTTCGATGACCACTTCGGAACGAGAGCCGCGACCCATAACGGACGTTCTTGGTGGTGTCCTATTCTGCTTGTACCTCAACGCGTACGAGCGCAGGTGTCTCACCATAACCTTGGGGGCGAGTGCCGCTGTCCATCTATTCAAGACAGGTTTCAGGCGTTGCAGGCAGGCTATCGAGAAATGCGGCAATCTGCCGGGTACCACGCAAGTGCACCGTAGGAATTTGCGGGCCTATGGCCAAGCGCACCGCCTCGATGCCTGGACGGTAGCCACGATCGAAATTCCACACGAAATGCAGAAAGGTAAGGAACGCCCGGTCGATCTTCTCTGTACAGCCTGCTGCAAGGTCAGGGCGAGGGCGGTTCATTACGCTGCGCATGATCACCCGGGTGAAACAGGTGAGCCGCGGCGTATCGAGCCAGATGATCAAGTCGGCACGGGGCAGACGAAGATCGAATGTACGCCGGGCATAGTTGCCTTCACAAATCCAGGCAGCCGGTGCGATCGCTTCGCTGACCCGTGCGCGGAACTGTTCAGCGTCGGGTTCGACCCAGTCGGGCTCCCAGAACAGTGTGTCCAAGTGCACCACGGGCAGGCCAAGGCGCATGCCGAGGGCGCGGGCGAGGGTGGATTTACCGCTACCGGCATTGCCCAGAATTACAATCCGTTGCATGGTCGGACTTCCTGTCGCGAAAAAAGCCGGCAATTGTGCAGGTTTCGGGGCATCAGTTAAAGGTTGATGGGGGGCGACCGCACCACAGGAATGAATTTTTTGTTGTCTACTGCGCTATTTGCAAATGGGAGCAAGATGTCGCTCCCTCTTTTGTCCCCATTGAACGTCGGCTTCTGGCCGATTGTTGTCTCGCGAAAGGCAGCCTTCCAAAGCGGTCACTCGAAAAATCATCAGGCAGGCCCTAACAGGACTTAGGCGTCTTCAGCACCCTCTTGTAAGGCTTGCATCAATCTTCGGACGACGTGGGCTTCGACGGCGCCTTCACTGGCGCCCGTCTCAAAACCAGCGCAACAGGCCGATGCGTTGCCATCGCAGATACGGTAAACGGCAATGACACTGCCAGGCCCACAGCCTGTGTGTCCGCGTAGGGTAAAGCCGCCTTCAATCGAACCCTGCATCAAACCAAGGCCATAGCCCGGTGTAATCCATGGGCGTCCTGGAATCGGACCGCCCAATGTTTTTGCTGTCTGCATTTCCTGGAGCAAGCCCGGGGAGAGGAGGTGTCCCGCGAGAAGTCGATCCAGAAAAAGCGCTGCTTGCGAAATGGGGCCGATCAGCAAGCCGTGATATACCCAGGCGGGGTCATAATTTGATGGGTTTCCAAGGTGGGAACTTTGTAAATCTGATCGCGTTTTAGCGAAGCGAACGCTCGACAGGCCCAGAGGCGTCAGTGCACATCGACTCACTGCCTCTTCAAGCGCCAGATCAGTTACCCGTTCAATAAGCCTGCCTATGAGAAAGTAGCCTACATTCGAGTAACGCCATCCGGTTCCAGGGCTATATCGAAGCCGAGCACCATCAAGGCGTTGCATCATTTCAGCTGCTGACCAGGCTGCCTCATTGTTAGCGACGGCAGCGTGATAATCCGTAAGTTCGCCATAATCGGCGAGGCCTGCTTCATGCCGCAGTAGCTGGCGCAACGTGAAAGGTTGGTCAAGGATCGGGGCATCCAATCCGACCAGCCCATCACGCACCAACGATAGGGCGGTCGCGGCCAAGGCTGTTTTCGTAAAGCTCCACCATGGGGCCATCAGTTCCGATCGGTCAGCCGTTAGTGACTGACCATTCGATACAAGTGAACTCAGCATTGACTTCCCTGGAGTTTTGAACGGATCGACAGCTCAACAAGATATCCCATTCAGCCTTATCCTGAGACCGTTGGGCCTGTTGTACTGTTTGAACGGCTGCTATTGACTGTGGATTCAACCGGTCACCACCGGCAGCTATGGGATGAACGCCACCTCTGACGACTCGACTGCGTCGGCCAAAACCAATTGCTTGCGGCACGGAACCTCTCATCTTTGGCATGACGCACACGTCCACATTTTCAAATGTTCAGCTTCGAAGCAGGAAAGGCGTCACCCTCGCTGATCGACACGGCGAGACGTGTGAACTGCGGCAAGTGGCTTTCCAACAGGCCATTCGTCTCGCCAGGGTCTGTTGACGTTTCGCTGCGAACCGCCGCGATCAGGGAAACATGACCGCCGCTGCGAGATACAGCAGCAACGCCAGCAGCAACACCACGGTGAAGCCCAGATGGATCGCCAGCAGGGTCGCCAGCACGGCCGCCACCACCGATACGCTGGCGTTGACGGCCCAGGCGATCGGCACCAGTGCTTCAGCGCGCGCGGAGACGCGCCCGAGTCCGAGCGGAAACGGCATGCCCATGGCGAACGCCAGCGGTGCTACCAGCGCGGCGCAGATGCCGAATCTGGCGAGGGTCCCCACCGGCGCCAGCAGCTGGAACAACGGGGGCAGGGCGATCAGGTAGAGCAGGGCGATCACGCAGATCGCCAGGACTGGCCGCGCGAGCGGATGACGGGGCCCCACGCCCGTTCCAATGCCCCCCCGCCGCCGGCCGGAGTAACGGCTGCCGAGGCCCGCGAAGATCAGGAACGCGCTGAGCGTTACCGCCACTGAATACAACGGGTGGCTGAGGAAAAGGGTGAACTTCTGGATGAAGGCGATTTCCACGAACATGAAGGCGAAGCCGATGGCGGCGAAGTAGGACACGACCCGAAGTTCGAGCCTGGCCAAAGCCGCACTTCGAGAGCGCCGCTGGCGCCGCCGCGCCACCCATAGCGGCGCCAGGATCAGCAGCACGGCGGCCACGCTGGACTGCAGCAGCGTGGCGATCAGCACCGGATAGCCCCACTCCAGCATTGACAGACCGCCCTGCTCCTTCAGCGCCAGCAGTTCCGGCAGCGAGCGCCACTTGAAGAAGTGGAAGAAATACGGCCGGTCATCCATGGTCGGACGCACGTCGAACTTGTAGCGTGCCAGGAACTGCGCGCGCTCGCCGGACAGCAGGGCCTGCGCCGCTTCGAAGAACCAGGGCCGGTCGAGCAGGTTGTAGCGGTTCGCCTCGGCCACGGTCATCCCGGGGTAGTAGGCCAGGTCGAAGGAGCGCGCCCGGCAGAACTCCCGCAGCACGGCGATGCTGGCGTCGTCGAAATCCCTGTTGCTGACCAGCAGCGTCGCGGTCTTCCAGCCGCGGATCATGACGATGCGGCGCGCCGCGCTGGCCTGCCCGTCGCGCTCGATGGCCGCGGCCGCGGTGGCCAGCAGCCTGGGAACATCGCGGGGCGGCAGGGTGACCCAGCGGGTGATGGCCAACAGGCCGCCGGGCGCGAGATGGCGCAAGTACTCGGCGAAGGCATCCACCGTGTACAGGTAGTTCTCGGACAGCGCATGCAGGCCGCCCGAGGCGGTGCCGAAGGAGTCCAGCAGGGCGATCTGGATCAGGTCGTAAGGCTCGCCGCGCGAAGCCACCAGGCCGCGCGCCTCGCCGATCAGCACACGGACGTTGGGCGCGCTGTACGGCTTGCCGGAGAAGTCGGCGAAGCGGCGCTGGACCAGATCGATCACCTGCGGGTTCAGTTCGATGGCATCCACCGCGCTGGCGCCGTGGTAGATCGCCTGCAGCACATCGGCACCGGCGCCACTGCCCAGCACCAGCACGCGGGGTTGGCGCAGCAGGTGATAGGGCAGAGCCGAGGTCAGGTAGTCCAGGTAGGCGAGCGGTTCGCGGCGCCCGTCATAGCGGTTCAGCACGGAAAGGCCGTCGCCGTCGGTGAAAATGGCCAGTTGTGCGGGCGGTTCCTGCGTCGCGTTGAGGCTCAGGCCCGGCGCGTGGCGCATGGGAATGGTCGGGCTTTCGACGACCGTGAGCAGGCCCAGCGGACTCCAGGTCTGGGCGATTGCGCGGGCATCCTTGATACGCAGGGTCTGGCTCAGTTCCTTGTACTCGGAGGGCGACAGGGCGATCCAGCGCTCGGGTACGCCGGCCGGCACCGCGACTGCCGCCGCCAGCAGCAACGGCGCGAGCCAGTGCCTATGCCCCGTGCAAGCCATGGCGGCCAGTGCCCCGGCGGCGATGCCGGTGCCGCCCAGCAGCCGCAGCGCATCGACGGGCGTCAGGGCGAACAGCGCGGCGACGATCGCCAGGCTGCCCACGCCGGCGCCGAGAATGTCGAAGGCATAGATCCGATGAATCTGTTCCTGAAAGCAGGTGAAGGTCAGGCAGATGCACACCGCCGCGCAGAAGAACGGCACGAACAGCAGCAAGTAGATCATCAGCAGGCGCGCCGACTGCCGCGCGTCCCAGAGGATCTCGAGTGGATTGAACGGAACCTGCTGGGCCAGGCTGAAGCAGGCGATGGCGCTCAGCCCGAACAGCACTGCGCCGCCGATGAACACGCCGTGGAAGCGCGGCGCCAGCACAGGCCGCGCCAGCGCCACGACGGTGCCGGCGGCGCCGTAGCCGAGCAGCGCGACGCTGATCATCATGTAGGCGAAATGGTGCCACTGGATGATCGAAAGCAGTCGCAGCAGCAGCACCTCATAGCCGAGCGCGGAGGCAGACAGCAGCGCCAGGGCGAGCAATGGCGGCGAATGCATGCTCAGCCGCCTCCGACCAGCGGCACGAAGCGCACAGGCAGCACCTGCCGGGTGGACACACTGCCATCGCCAGCCTTCTCGATCAGCAGCAGGTACTGGATCATGAACGGCGCGCCGACCGGGATTACCATCCGTCCGCCGGCCTTGAGTTGGGCGATCAGTGGCGGCGGCACATGGCTGGCGGCGGCGGTGACGAGGATGGCGTCGTAAGGCCCGTGCTCGGGCCAGCCGTGGTAGCCATCACCCAGCCGGGCCTGCACCTTCGCATATCCCAGCCGGCCCAGGCGCTCCCCGGCCTGCACTGCCAGCGGCTCGATGATCTCCATCGTGTAGACCGCCTGCGCCAGCTCGGCGAGGATCGCCGCCTGGTAGCCCGAGCCAGTGCCGATCTCGAGTACCACGTCGCCGGGCCCGACCTGCGTCAGGTCGGTCATCAGGGCGACAATGTAGGGCTGAGAGATGGTCTGGCCGTAGCCGATCGGCAGCGGGCGGTTCTCGTAGGCGTAGGGCACCTCGTCGGGCGGGACGAACCTATGGCGTGGCACCTTGGCCATCGCGGCCATCACCGGCGCGGCAAACTCGACCCTGCCGGTTTCGTCGCGGGTGACGGACGACAGGTTGGCGATCTCCCGCACCATGGCGTCGCGCAACGGCGCGAACGGATCGTCGGCATGCAGGCCTGCGGATGCCAGCGCCAGAGCGATGGCAGGCGCCAGGATGCGCGTCAGGAGCATCACCGGCTTCACAATGACTCCTCCGCCTGAGGAATAGTCGAATCGTATGGCCGGCGGGCTGGCTCGGCAAGCCCGGGAGTGCCAGCGACCAAACCAGGCTGCGGCGACTGCCTGAGAAAATATCGCAACCCGTAACTGCACTGATAGCAGCCAGCCAGTTCAAGCGGTGATACAAAAGTGAATGCGATTGTCAGCTAGTGGCCGATTGTTGCCTGTCGCGAAGGGCCGCAGTCGACCCGAAGCTGACGGTGGCGACAGGCAAAAATCGGCCAGAAGCGGTCACCTCTGCGCCTCACAAACGCGACTCTCAGGCGCGCTTGGGGAGCTTCCAGTTCGGGCGGATGAAGTGGCATGTGTAGCCATTCGGTATACGTTCGAGGTAATCCTGGTGCTCCGGTTCCGCTTCCCAAAAGGGCCCTGCCGGTTCGATTTCGGTGACTACCCGGCCTGGCCACAGGTGTGAAGCATCGACATCGGCAGCGGTGTCCTCGGCGATGTCGCGCTGCTGTTCGCTGAGGTAGTAGATCGCCGAACGATAGCTGGGGCCCAGGTCATTACCCTGACGGTTTGGCGTGCTGGGGTCGTGTATCTGGAAGAAGAACTCAAGGATCTGCCGGTAGCTGATCACGGCAGGGTCGAAGACGATCTCGATGGCTTCGGCGTGGTTGCCATGGTTGCGGTAGGTGGCATTCGGCACATCGCCGCCGGTGTACCCGACCCGAGTGCGCAGCACACCGGGATAGCGCCGCAGCAGATCCTGCATGCCCCAGAAGCAGCCGCCGGCGAGAATGGCAGTTTCGGTTTGTCTGGTCATGGTCTGTCCTTCCTCACGGGGATGTTGGGTATAGCCATTGTTATGAGGGCGTGTTGGCCAATTCCAAGGTTTCGCGCAAACAGAACTGGAATGATCGCTTTTGGCTGTGGATTCAACCGGTCGATGCAACAGTCTGGCTAAATCGCTCAGCGGGTGTTTCCTGATCTAGTGTTTTCCGAGGGCAGCTATTTAGCTGCCTGGCCACTTCATTGAGGGTGAGGCTCTGACGCAAAAGAGGCGCGGGCTACTCGCTGCGCACGCTCTCAGTGTCAGGTGTTCGTATGTACGGGGCGCTGTATGCGCAGCACCAACCGGTCGATCTGCGGCACCAGCAGATTGGCGGCTAGCACGGCGAAGCAGAGACCATCGGCATAAAGCCCGAATTCGCGAATCAATTCAGTCAGCGCGCCAATGGCCGCGCCGAAGAGGATGCGACCGGCGCGTGTATCGGGACTGGTGACCGGATCGGTGGCGATGAAGAAGGCGGTGAAGAGATAGCCACCGAGACTGAGGCTGTACAGGCTTTCCTGTAGGCTATGGCCGGCTGCCATGCACAGCAATACTGTGCTCGCGAGCATCGCCAGCGGAATCTCGATTCGGATCACCCGCAGGACTGCCAGTAGCAAACCGCCGGCAATGTAGCCGTACCCCGACAGATTGGGGGTGATCAGTGTGAACTGGTTCTTGGCCAACTGAGTGGCGCCGGCGAACGCATCGAGGTTAAGGCGTGGCGCCAGCTGCAACTGTTGTAGAAGAACCGCCTTGGCGTCCAGGGTGAGAGTCCAGGGGGCATAGTTCGAAGGCGCTGGGTACAGTTGCTGGTAGAAGCAGATAGCGATGATCCCCAGGCCAACCATGGCGGGGTTGAGGCGGTTGCGACCCAGGCCTCCACTGCCGTGTTTACACAGTGCGAGCGCGGCAAAACTGGCCACGGCGATCATCCACAGCGGCACCAGCAGCGGCAATGCCCGAGCCAGTATCAGGCCTAGCACCAGCCAGCTCAGGTCGCTCAAGCCCTCGCGGACGTTACGTCCGCGCAGGCGCAGCAGGCCGGCTTCGAAGCCCAGGGCGAGCAGTACGCACCAGAAGGTCTGCAACCAGACCACGATGCCAAATTGCCAGGCGTACAGGGTGGTGCCCGGCAGGAGACACAGGCTGACCAGCAGCATCATTGTGCGCAGTTGTCGGTGCGCGGTAGGACGGAGTATCAGGCTCATGCACGTAGCTCCGTCTTGCTCTGGCGGAAACGTTCGCGCAGCGGCAGATTGCTCGGGCAGGTGCTGCTGCAGCTGCCGCATTCGATACAGGCATCCAATCGCAGTTCCTGCAGGCTGGCCTTGTCAAGGCGTTCGGCAGCAGCGTAGAGATCCAGCGGTCTGAGCGACATCGGGCAGACATCCACACAGCGCGTACAGCGAATGCAACTGCCTGCAGGCTGAGGTGCCGGCAAGTAGCGCTCGGCACCGAATATCAGGCAACTACTGGTCTTGCTGATGACGGCAGTGGGGTCCGGTAACGGCTGTCCCATCATCGGCCCGCCGACCTGGGTCAACTGGCCTTCGGGGGCCGCGCCAGCAACTGCGCGCAGTGCGCTGACCGGGTAACCCACCGGCACCAGGACATTCCCGGGGCGCTCGCAGTTCCCGGTCAGCGTCAGCACGCGTCTTACCAGTGGTTCGCCGTGGAAGATGGCCCGGCCCAGTGCGTAGAGCGTCGCGACATTCAGCGCCAGTACGCCGATATCGGCGGGCAGGGTCCCTGGCGCCAGGTTGCGGCCACTAAGGCTCTTGATCATCAACGGCTGCCCCCCTGCGGGGTAACGCGCCGGTAGCGGACATATCTCGACCCGGGTGCGCACCCGGCGAGCGGCGGCGCGTAACGCGGCCATCGCCTGAGGTTTGTTGGTTTCGATACCGAAGCGGGTCAGCGTTATCCCCATCAGTGTGGCGACATAGTCGGCGGCCTCGATCAGCGCCTCGGCACGTTCGCGCATGAGACGGTCATCGCAGGTAAGGAAGGGCTCGCATTCGGCACCGTTGATCAGCAGAAGATCGGGCTGCTGGGCGCCGGCCAGCTTGAGGGCCGTCGGGAAACCCGCCCCACCAAGGCCGACTATGCCCATCTGCAATGCTCGTTCGACCAGCGCCTCGGGCGTTTGCGGTAGCCCCAGCACTGGGCGTTCGATCCACTCATCCAGACCATCTGCGTTCAGAATGACGGCCATGACCGGCTCGGCCGAGTCGGCCGCGAAGGCGAGATCAATCCGTTCCACGATGCCGGAGGTGCTGGCATGCACCCAAGGGGTGTTGTCATCGCCAATACCGATCACCTCGCCCTTGCGCACATGCTGTCCCGGCTGCACGCAAGGCTGGACAGACCGGCGACCCCGCTCGAGCGGAATTGCCAGCTGTATGTTTGCAATCGGGACCGAGGCAACCGGTGTGGCGTTGGATAATTCTTTGTAGCCCCTGAGCTCGATTCCTCCGTGCCAACTACGCTGTGAGGGTGAGGCGATGGCCAGCAGGCTGCGCCAGAAGGGCTTCTGTTGCGGCTGACGCTGGGCGCGGACGCGGCTTTGCATGCGCTCGACGCTCTGCAACGAATGGCTAGACATTTTCTGTCCTCCAATTTTTGGGCAAAAAACACCCCTATGCGCTAATGCATATGATGGTTTTTTTGCTTCCAGGACGTTGAGCGGAAAAGGAGGGGGACAATTGATCACCCCGCAACTCAGAGTGCCGAGTGGAGGTTTTGTTCATTTTTTGATCAGGCTTGCTGATGAGCGGTAGGTCATCCCACGCGGGATCAGAGAGGTGTTGATTGATGCGCGTAAGCCTGCTGGTGATGCTGTTGACGTTGCTGTATGGCTGTGGCGAACGGATCGAGCGCGTTTCCGGACCGACCATGGGGAGCACTTATTCGATCCAGTACGTACCCGCCGCGCAGACGCCCGACTCGCAGCGAGTAAAGGCCGAAGTCGAGACGATACTCGGGGCGCTCGACCAGCAGTTTTCCAACTGGCGCGGCGACTCCGTGGTTTCCCGCTTCAACGATCTGCCGGCCGGCGCCTGTCAGGCGTTGCCGGAAGATATGCATCGCTTGCTGGCGTACGGTGAGTTTCTGTTCCGCGAGAGTGGCGGGGCTTTCGACCTGACGGTGCAGCCATTGATGAACCTCTGGGGCTTCGGTCCGCAGTCACGGGGGGAGCACTTGCCGGATGCTAGCGCGCTGGCACGGGAGCGGGCACGGGTAGGGCATCAGCACTTGCGCCTGGATGGCGAAAAGCTGTGCAAGGATGTGGCGGCGCAACTGGATTTCGACAGCATGGTCGCCGGCTATGCGGTGGATCGGGTCGGCGATAGGCTTTCGGCCCTGGGTATCCAGGCCTATCTGGTCGAGATCACCGGCGAACTCAAGGCGGTCGGCCGCAAGCCGGATGGCTCGCCCTGGCGCATCGCCCTGGAGGTGCCGAGCGGCGCAAGCGAGCAGCAAGTGGAGCGCGCCATTGCACTGGATGGCTACAGCGTTTCCACCTCAGGCGATTATCGCAACTATTTCGAGGAAGGTGGCCAGCGCTATTCGCACACCTTCGATCCACGTGTCGGCAGGCCGGTGAAGCACGCGCTGGCGGCAGTGACGGTGGTCGACCCTTCGGGGCTGCATGCCGATGGCTTGTCTACGTTGTTGATGGTGCTCGGCCCGGAGGAAGGCTATGCCTTCGCCGAGCGGCATGACCTCGCTGCCTATTTCATCATGCGCCAGGGGCAGGGTTTCATTGCCCGGGCGACGCCGCGATTCGAGTCGTTGTTTCCCGGGCAGGGCAAGACGAAGCAGTAGTTGAAGGAAGCCTCGCCTACCGGTCGACCAAGCGCTAATGCGCCTGCTCCGAGAAAACGCAGGTGGTAGTGCCGCAATAGCAATCGCGACCAGCGCTCCTCATGCCCTTCAGAAAATCCTGCCGCTGACGACAACCTCTGCACATTCCCTTGGCGTCGTGAGTTGTTCATGAAGAAGATTGCTGTCCTGATGTTTGCCGTTCTTTTCCTTGCCGGATGTGCCAACCAGAAATTCAAGCCCGAATACCGTACCCAGATCCATACCGTGAAAGTTCTCCCGGTTGCATGGAAACCCAAAGAGATGACTTACATGGGTCGTGAGCAGGCATGGGGCGCGGCATTGGGCGCTGGTGTCGGCGCTGGCGTAGGAATGGCGGCAGGTGCATCGAACCTGACCAAGGCTGCTTTGGGTGGGGCCGGATTTGCCGCAGGTCTGAAGGCAGGCGACTTGGCGTCGATGTCGACGGTTGATGCGATTCTTTACAACATGGAGACGGCGGATATCAATCTGGGCGAATTGGTCAAAAAGAGTTTCGAGGAGCAACTGACCGCCACCGGCCGTTACAAGATCGTGGGTGAAAACGAACCGGCCGATGCGCAGATCGAGTTGACGGTCCTGAACTGGGGTTTCGCGCTGACGCAAGGCTTCAGCAGTGTGGTGTACCCGACGATTGCCGTGAGCGGTGTCATGAAACGCGGCGAGGAATTGATCTGGCAGCGCAATGAGCCGATCACCGTATTCAACGGCGCCAACACCTATGGCTACACGCCGTTGCGCTATCGCACCGAACCGGAGTTACTGCGTACTGCGTTGATGGGCGTTTCGCAAATCGTAGATGGCTATCTGGTCAAAGACTTGAACGAGTGATCACCGGTCTGATTGCATCCATGTTCAAGCGTTGTATCGCCTGACAGATAATCAACAGAGGCGGCAGGTTTTGACGGCGTGTTCAGGTCACTTCTGGCCAATCTCGAGCGGCGGAAAAGGGCCCAGAGCCGGACGTTCAGGTGTTCCTTGCCAAGACAGTGCAATACAGTCGGAGCAAGTCTGACTTCGAACGGGGCGCAAGCGCGGCCGTTTTCACTTCCTCGGCGCAAGAACCTTTCCCGAAGAACCCAAGCCCGTCTCGCGGGTCCGCTACTTCAAGCGACCGGAGAGGAACTTCGCCAAACGCTCGCTCCCGGGGTTACCAGGATATCCCCCCAGGCTACCTTCTTCCTCGATTACACCTTGGTGAAGGATAGCCACATTGATACGCCAGCGTGGCTCAGGCCGCTCCGAACCACATACCACTCAGGCGGGGAATTGGGCTATCCAGTGCCTGGCAATCTCTTCGCGCCGGCAGATCCACACCGCGTCGTGGCCTTGCACGTAATCGAGAAAGCGCGCCAGTGCCATCGCACGACCAGGATGGCCACTGATCCGCCCATGCAGGCCGACGCTCATCATCTTCGGGTGTTGCGCGCCCTCCTGCCACAGCAGGTCGAAAGCATCCTTGAGCAGCCGGAAGAAGTCTTCACCGCAGGCGAAACCATTGGGCAGCAGGTAGCGGGCGTCGTTGTTGACCAGTGTGTAAGGGATCACCAGGTGGGCGGGCGAGCCTGGGAGCCAATAGGGCAGATCATCGTTGTAGGCGTCTGAGCTATAGAGAAACCCGCCTTCCTCACGCAACAGGCGACGGGTGTTCTGGCTGACCCTTCCTGTGTACCAACCTGTGGGGCGTTTACCGCAGATCTGCTCGATCACGTCGAGGGTGAGGCGGATATGGCGCCGCTCCTGGTCTTCAGGCATGTCGCGATAGTCCAGCCAACGGTAGCCATGCCCGGCAATCTCATGCCCGGCAGCGCAGAGCGCATGGCCAATCGCCGGGGTGAGTTCCAGTGCCCGGCCGACGGCAAAGGCGGTCAGCGGCAGGCCTCGGGCGCTGAACAGCTCCAGAATGCGCCACACACCTGCGCGCGATCCGTATTCGTACATGCCCTCGACGCTCAAGTCCGGTTCCCCCACGCGCGGAGGGCGGCCCGGTAGCTCGTGAAGCCAGGCCTCCGACTGTGCATCGCCATTGAGGATGCATGACTCCGCGCCTTCTTCGATGTTGAGTACGAACTGGACCGCGACGCGCGCTTCACCGGGCCATCGCGGGTGGGGTGGGCAGCCGCCATAACCGACGAGGTCGCGAGCGGACATCAGCCCAGCTCGAAGGTCGTGACGCCGAACACACGTTCGTGCGCGATCGCCGGAGGAGGGCCGAGGTACATGCGTGCGCAGCCGAAAACCTCGATCATGCCCTGTTGGTGCACGAGCGCCATCGCGGCGGGGTTATTCTGCGGCGCATCGAGAAACAGCGGGCCACCCTCGGCAAATTCCGCCAGGCGCGCGTAGAGGGCATTGGCTGCCAGGGCGTCATCGGCGAACAAGGGGCCGATCTTGCAGCCTTCACGGCAGCGCCTGACTACGCCATAACCGCTTAGCCTGCCCTCGCGCTGGCAACCCACGGCGAGTGCATCGGCCTGGGCTATCCACCCGCTCAGGAAGCTTGCGCGCGCGGCGGGGAAGCAGGTGCGGTCGTAATCGACAACTTGATCGAACGGGAAGGTGGCCAACGGAACGATGTCCTGGTCGTCTACCTGCGAGGTCGTCGGGCGGGCGGTGAGATTGGCACGAAAACGCATGTTGCGATGGGAGAAGACGAAACCACCCTTGGCGTAGTAGTCCTGCATCGCGAAAACGCCGTCCATGCCGATGCTCGCGCCTGGGCGCAGGCGGGCGAGGAGTCGCTCGCGGCGTGCATGCCAGAGGGTATTGCCCAGACCTTGACCGCGATATTCAGGCCGGACGATGAAAAAACCCATGAAACCGAATTCGCCGTTGTAGGAGGTGATGGCACCGCCGCCGATCAATTCGCCGCCCTGGTATGCCGCGATGAAGGCGGCAGGGTCCGTAGCCCAGAACAGCTCGGCATCGTGAAGGCCGGGATTCCAACCCTCACGGGCAGCCCAATCGACGAGCTCGTCCAGCTCGGGACGGGTCATGTTGCGTATGACCAGCTGATTCGACACCGCGAAGTTCTCCTCAGTCGCTAATCGAGCGTGTGGTCCATCCCCACTCTGAACCCTTTCGGTATAGCTTCAACCGGAGTATTGATCCAGGCCGTCACGTCACCTGCAGGCGCCTGGCCTGCCCGCGGCGCAGCTTTCGCGGGCAAGCGGGGGCGCACAACATCAACGGTGAGTCGCAGCCGCGGTCCGGAAAAGAAACCGCGGCGACCGATCAATCAGGCGGCGGGGAGCAGGCCTTTCTGTTTGGCGACATGAGTCGCCAGTGCGTCCATCAAATCCTGGGACAGGCAGTCATAGGGTTCCAGGCCGATCGAGCGCAAGCGCTCGCGGATAGCCTTCATTTGCGCTGGCGGTGTGCCGGTTTCGATGATGGAGGACACGAACGCCGCGAATCCCGGCGCAGCCCATCCGCGCTGTGGCGAAAGCTCGGTGTGGACGAAGTCCAGGCCATAAAACGCATGGTCCTTGTTCTCGATGCGCCCAAAGAGATGGGCGTGACACTGCTTGCAGGCGTGGCGCTGGATGGTGGCGGATTCGTCGACAATCGCCAGTTTTTCGCCGTGGGCAATGACGCTGACCTTATCTCGAGGCACCACGGCGATGACGGCGAATGTCGCGTTTTGTGGTTTCCAGCATTTGCTGCAGCCGCACGCGTGGTTATACAGCGTTTGTGCGTCGATCTTGACCTCGACCTTGTCGGTCGCACACAGGCATTGCAGGGTGCCACCTGTGAAATTCGCGGCGGCGGGTTGGATACCATTGTCCAGTGCAGGGTGAAGTTGCAAGGTGCTCATGCTGGCGTCTCCGTTTCAGGGTGTCAGACAAAAGTGACTGGGGCCGTGCCCCAGACCGGTAGTTCATCGGAACTCGATGACGGCGCGGATCGATTTGTCTTCATGCATCGGATCGAACCGCGGCGGGTTTCGAAAAGGGCACAGTGCATAAACGAGTGACCTCCTTCGGTGCGACCGGTCAGTTACCCAGATCAAGAATAGTCTGCGATGACGCCTCGAGCGCGGCCAGGGCCAGCGCACGGGCGAGGGTGCAGAATTCAGATGGAATCCACGCACACATGTCCAGGGGTTGCGTTCGTTTGCCGAGCCCTCCAGGTCGATGGACTGCAATCGAAGTGCCGACTGAACCAGCGGGAGAAGGCACTGAGCTCGGAAAAACCCAGAACGCCGGCTATCTCGCTCAAAGGATGATTGGAATGTGCCAAGTGGCGCATTGCCAACTCTGCTCGCACCTGATCCAACAGTGAGGAAAATGTTTCACCTTCCTGTACCAGCTTTCGATGCAGTGTCCGTCTGTCAATGCCCAGGTTGCCCGCTACTTGTTCTACCGAGCAGCGCCCCGTGGGCAGCAGCATCCAGATCATCTGACGCACCTGCTCAAGCAAAGCAGTCCTGGAGTCTTCGCGGATACTTTCCAGGTACTGATGAACATAACGGGCCATATCCGGATCGGCGCTGGGCAGGGTTTTGTCGAGGTCGACACTACGACAGACGATGCCATCCATCAGGCTATCGAACTGCACGGAGGTGGCGAACACTCGGCGGTGTCGGCTGTCGTCGAGCGGCGCCGCGTGACGGAAGCAAACCACTGAGGGATGCCAGTGGTTACCCAGCAAGGTTTTCAGCAAGCGGTGAGTCACCGCCACTGAAAGCTCCATCGCCTGGCGCACCGGCAGGTTGCCCACCGTGACCTGCTCCATGCGCAAAACCACCACGCCGCCACTTTCCTCGATATTCAATACCAGCCCCTGATTGTGCAGGTAAAGGAAATCGCGGAACGCTTCCAGTGCCGAACGGATAGTCGGCTCGTCGCGCCATAGCAGTGCCAGAGGTCCCAGATTGGAGAGCTTTCGAGTTTCCGCCATGCGCAAACCAAAATCGTCCACACCGGCCTCACGTGCCGAACTTTCCAGCAACTGTGCTACGGCTTCGGTGGGGATTTTCAAGTCGGGTTGAAGCAGGCATCGCGGATCGAGACTGACGAGGCGCAATTGCTGCAGATAATCAACGTGCAGCGATCGGGCTATTTCCGCGTAATTAGTCAAGCTGGCACAACGAACGAGACCGCTCATGGGTGATTTACCAATCCGGGACAGCGATTTATCAGATTAGCAGGTCGATGTCCCGTCAAGTCAAGTTGCGTGCCGGCAACCGGGCGATATTGCGTCACCACCATGACGGAGTGTTACCCCATGAAATTGCACAATCGAGTTGCCTTGGTGACCGGAGGAGCAGGTGGCCTGGGCCGAGCCATTGCTCTGCGCCTGGCCAGCGAAGGCGCCAACGTGGTCATTTGCGACATCAACGAAAAGGCGCTTGAGGCCACGCGTGCCGAGATCGAAGAGCGCGGCGCGCAATGTCTGGCGCTGCGTTGCGATGTCTCGTCGAGCAGCGAGGTGATCACGATGTTCGATCAGATCGACGCACGTTTCGGCGCACTACACATCCTGGTCAACAACGCAGCCCTGGTGCCAGACAAGCCCCATGACGAAGAGCGGCGCAAGCGGCATTACGCACTGGTCACGCAGCCGGTGCGCCGACAGTCGCTGGAAATTACCCGCAACATGGACGATGCCGAGTGGAAGCGTTTCTGGGCGGTGAACGTTGATGGCGTGTTCTTTTGCACCCGTGCCGCCTTGCAGCGCATGGAGCCGCAGCGCTACGGCAAGGTCATCAACATCGCGAGCATCGCCGGTATTTCCGCCATGAGCGCTCACAGCCCGCATTATTCCGCGACCAAGGGTGCAGTGATCGCATTCACCCGCTCGGTGGCCTATGAGGTGGCCGGTGCCAATGTTCAGGTCAATGCCATTTGCCCCGGGGGCGTACGAACTCCGGCCTTCGAACATTTCCTCAATCAGCAATCGCCTGAACAACTCAACGTACTCAACCAAATTCTTCCGCTAGGGCGCTTGGGAGAGGGTGAGGAATATGCGGCGCTTGTGTCCCATCTGGCCTCGGACGAGTGCTATCTGGTCGGCTCGATCATCAATGCCGGAGGTGGAACTTACATCTGAGGTATGTGGCGGTGACCAACGAGGACGTCCCGAAATGTCAAGTGGATGTCCCGTGCGGTCAACTCGAATCGAATCGGTGAACTTAGAGTGGGTTCAACCACTAACAAAAATAAAGGAACTGTCCATGCCTCTGAATCAGTCCAAACCCTTCACGCCGACCTGCGATGCCATGCGCGATGCCGGCAACTGGAATCCCGCCTGGGACACGTTGGCCGAACTGGATGCCGAGTGGATCGAGAAATTCCTCGCCATGGCCGTGCATCCCTTGCGCAACGACGTGCTGGCTCCAAAGACCATCGAACTGATCTCGATCGCCGTCGATGCCTCCTGCACTCATTTGTATGCCCCAGGCGTGCGTCGCCACATCCGCAAGGCCCTGGAGCTCGGCGCCAGCATCGAGGAAGTGCTCGCGGTGTTGCAGCTGACCTCGGTGCTGGGCATCCACAGCATGGCGGTGGGCGCCCCAATGCTTATCGAAGAAGCGCAGAAGTTGGCCGTTAACGGCCCAATGCAAACCACCTACTGAATTTCTTTCGATACCGCATTCCGAGGTCACCACCATGTTTTATACCCATGACTCGCTGTTCCCAGAAAACCAGGACAAGCTGATCATCTCTGTTGCGCCCTACGGCCCTGAATGGATGCCGTCCGACTTTCCGCAAGATATTCCGGTAAGCATGGACGAGCAGGTGCAGAAGGCTGTTGATTGCTACAACGCCGGCGCCACGTTGTTGCATGTGCATGTACGCGAGGCTGACGGCAAGGGCTCAAAGCGCATGTCGATGTTCAACGAGATGTTGCATCGCCTGCGTGAAGCAGTGCCGAAAATGATTTTGCAGGTGGGCGGCTCCATTTCCTTCGCGCCTGAGCCAGGTTGCATTGCCCAGTGGCCCGCCAATGACTCACGCCACGCCCTGGCGTTGCTCGAGGTCAAGCCGGATCAGGTGACCATCGCCATCAACACCAGTCAGATGAACATCACCGAGCTGCTGACGGCACAGGATGTTGAAGGTACATCGTTGGCTGATCCAGGTATGTGGGCTGCATTCCGTGACATGCATCTGGAAGCCGGTCCGAGCTTCTATGAAACCAACTTGCGCCTCTTGTGTGAAAACGGCATCCAGCCATTTTTCATGCTGGGTCATGTCCATCAGCTGGAAACCGTTGAGCACATTGTGCGCAACGGCTTGTACAAAGGCCCGCTAAACCTGTGTTACGTGGGCATTGGTGGTGGCCTGGCCGGGCGACATCCTGCCGATCTGGTCGAATTTGCCCGCCGTGTGCCGGACGGTGCGGTCCTGACCAACGAGTCGATCATGCGCACCATTTACCCCACCAATGCCATCGCCATTGCAATGGGGCATCACGTACGAGTCGGCATTGAAGACTGTCTGACCGGCCCGCGTTATGAGCGTATGACCTCCGTCCAACAGATCGAATGGTGTGTGCAGCAGGCCCGGCACCTGGGTCGTGACATCGCCACTGCCGACGAAGCCCGCGCCACCATGAAGATTGGCGAAAGCTACGCCAGCACCGATGAAACGCTCAAGGCACTGGGCTGGGCACCGAATCGCCAGCCGGGCCAGCGCGGCAATCTGATGTGGAACTAGCTCCAGGCTGAAATCTGCGGTGGGTTTCCACCGCAGATATCTTTCGTGCGGCCCCTGCCGTGCGCAAAACCTTGATCACGCTGTCTGCGAATCAACTTGGAGTGCCCGATATGGCTCTTCCCATCAGCAGTACCGGCATCGCCGTGGATGATGCGCCACGAGTCTCGCGTGGTTACGCCTGGCTGGTGTTCGTGCTGACATTTGGCTTGATGTTGTCCGACTACATGTCGCGCCAGGTCATCAATGCCGTTTTCCCTTCACTTAAAGTTGAATGGGCTTTGAGCGACACTCAGCTCGGCGCGCTGGTCAGCGCCGTTGCACTTACCGTGGGGCTCATGACCTTTCCCGTGTCCCTGCTGGCCGATCGCTGGGGCCGCGTGAAAAGTGCCACGGCCATGGCTATCGTCTGGGGGCTGGCAACAATCGCCTGTGGCTTGAGTGGCAACTTTGTCGCAATGTTGATGGCCCGCGCCGTGGTCGGTCTGGGAGAGGCGGGTTACGGCAGTGCAGGTGGTGCGATTCTGCTTAGCGTTTTTCCGCGTCGCCTGCACTCCACGGTAATTGGCGCCTTTCTCGCCGCCGCGTTGTTCGGCTCGGTGCTCGGCGTGGTTCTGGGCGGCGTGCTGGCGCAACATTACGGTTGGCGCATGGCGTTTATTGCGGTGGGCGCGGGGGGCTTGTTGCTCGCGGTGATCTACCCGATGGTGGTTCGCGAGCCTGCCAAGCCTATCACTCAAACCCCGGTCGCACGCATGCCGCTGAAGGCCGTGCTGCGCAAACTGCTGACCACACCGACCTCGCAATGGACCTACCTTGGGTCGGGTCTGCAGATGTTTATCCAGGGCTCGGTGATTGCCTGGATGCCCAGCTATCTGAACCGTTACCACGGCATGGACATGACTCAGTCAGCGACCAGCGCCGGCCTGCTGGTGCTGGTCGCGGGGATCGGCATGACCGGTGGCGGCATGCTGGTCGATCGCCTGAGCCGTCGCGATGATCGCAACAAGCTACGTGTCCCGATGCTCTATGCCCTGATCTCGGCGGTGATCCTGCTGACGGCGTTTGTGTTGCCGCCAACCCCACTGCAATTGGTACTGATCGGTATCGGCCTGCTGATCGGTGCCGGTTTCGCCGGGCCTTCCGGTGCCGCCATCTGCGATGTGACCAGTGCCTCGATCCATGCCTCGGCGCTGGCAGTCGTGGTGCTGGCCAACAACATCATCGGACTTGCACCTGGTCCGTTCATAACAGGTGTGCTGGCTGACGCCTTCGACTTGCGATTCGCCATGGCCCTGGTGCCACTGGCCAGTTTCGGTGCGGCTTTCGCCTACTTAAAGGCCAGTCGGCACTACCGTAATGATCTCGCTCGCCTGCAGCAGGCAGAGCGTACTTCATAGAGACAGATTCCTCACTCCACCCGTCCCGGGCAGTAGCCCGCTGCGGTGCTGCCCTTGAGCGCAGCCAAACCACCGTGCCAACAATAATAGGTGACCGTCGATGCTCGGCCTGATGCAACACCAACCGCTACTGATTTCTTCGCTGCTTGAACACGCCTGCGTTTCCCACCCGGATGCCGAAATCGTCTCGCGCACTGTAGAAGGCAACATCCATCGTTGCACTTATGCTGACATCGGCCGCCGCGCCGGGCAGATCGCTAACGCCCTGACTACCCTCGGAGTGCAGCCGGGTGAGCGCATCGGCACGCTGGCCTGGAACGGTTACCGGCACATGGAGTTGTACTTCGGGGTATCCGGGATGGGCGCCGTCCTGCATACCATCAACCCGAGGCTATTCCCTGAGCAGATCGAGTTCATTGCCAACCATGGCGAAGACCAGTACCTGTTTTTCGATCTGAGCTTCTTGGCCCTGGTGGAAGAACTGGCGCCGAAACTGCCGACGGTCAAAGCCTTCATCGCCCTGTGCGATCGGGCAAGCATGCCCGACATCAAGGTAGCCAATCTGCGCTGTTATGAAGAGCTGCTCGCCGACCAATTACCGCAGTTCGATTGGCCATCGCTCGATGAAAGCTGCGCCTCCTCGATGTGCTACACCTCCGGTACCACGGGTAATCCCAAAGGCGTGCTGTATTCGCACCGATCCTCCGTATTGCACTCAATGATGTCCTGCACTCCCAGTGGTTTTTCCCTGTCAGCGAACGACGTGGCATTGATTGTGGTGCCGATGTTCCATGTCAATGCCTGGGGCATGCCCTATGCCGGCGCCTTGTCCGGCGCCAGGCTAGTACTGCCGGGCCCCGCCATGGACGGTGCCAGCCTTTACGAACTGATGCGTGATGAAGGCGTGACCATGGCGCTCGGCGTACCGACCGTGTGGATGATGCTGCAACAACATGTTGAAAAGGCCGGCCTGCAGCCGCGCGACGAGCTGTGCCTGGACCGTGTGGTCATCGGTGGCGCAGCTGCACCACGTGCGGTTGTCGAATGTTTCGAGCGTCAGTTCGATGCCCGTGTCATGCACGCCTGGGGCATGACCGAGATGTCACCGGTGGGCACCGTCTGCCATCCGCTGCCTAAACATGTCGATGCGAGCCTCGAACAACGCCTTGATCTGCAGGGCAAGCAAGGTCGCGCTCCCTATGGTGTGTCGATGAAGATCATCGATGACGAGGGCCGGTGCTTGCCGCGTGATGGCAAGGCATTCGGTCATTTGCTGGTCAAAGGCCCGTGGATCGCCAGTGGCTACTTTCGCGGTGAAGGCGGCCCAATCCTCGACAGCGACGGTTGGTTCGATACCGGCGATATCGCCACCATCGACCCGGACGGCTACATGCAGATCACGGACCGCGCCAAGGATGTCATCAAGTCCGGCGGTGAATGGATCTCCTCGATCGATCTGGAAAACGCCGTCATTGGTCACCCGGCGGTTGCGGAAGCTGCGGTGATCGGTATTGCCCACCCGAAATGGCAGGAGCGTCCGCTGCTGGTCGTCGTGCTGAAGAGTGGCCGATCCGCCAGTCGCGAAGCGTTGCTCGATTTTCTCACCGAAAAAGTCGCGCGCTGGTGGCTGCCCGATGACGTGGTTTTCGTGGATGAACTGCCACACACCGCTACGGGCAAGGTGCAGAAGCTGAAATTACGAGAAATGCTCCGTGACTATCGGTTACCCGTCTGAGCGATAGGTTCCGTTTACACCCTACAAAAAAACAAAAACAAAAACACACAGGCACATCAGAAAATGAAGAGTAACAACCTCCTGCCCGTGCGGCACCGGTTGCTGGTTTCGGCCATCCTTACGGTCAGCCTTCCAGCGGCAAATGCTATGGAACTGGACACCGGCAACGAAGACTTTTCCATCCGTTTCGACAACACCGTCAAGTACAACTACGGCGTGCGCACCGAAGGGGCCGACAAGCGCCTGTTGGGAACGCCGAACAACAACGACGGTGACTACAACTTCCGCAAGGCCGGCACCAATATAACCAACCGTGTAGACCTGTTGTCCGAACTGGATGTGGTCTACCAGAACAAGACCGGTTTTCGTGTCAGTACGGCGAGCTGGTACGACAAGGCCTATGACAATGCCGGCTCCAACTCCAACCCGTTTGCCAACGGCAACGACGATTTTTCGTCGATCGCAGGGTTTGGCGGGCGTCCAGGTGCGCCAGCCGTTTTTGGCAGCCCGCACCTGAGCAACTATGCCCAGCGTTACTACAGTGGTCCGTCGGGTGAAGTCCTCGATGCCTTCGTGTTTTACAACACCGAAGTGGGCGACGAGTCCCAGCTCAATATCAAAGCGGGTCAACACAACGTGTTCTGGGGCGAGACCATTCTCAATCCGGTGCATTCGATCAGCTATGGCCAGTCCGGTCTCGACCTGGCCAAACTGGCTGCCTCGCCGGGCACGGAAGCCAAAGAACTGTTCGTGCCGCGTAACCAGATTTCCACCACGTTGACCATTAACCCCGAGCTGACAGTGGGCGCGCAATATTTCCTCGATTGGGATGCCGCGCGCTTGCCGGAGGCCGGTACTTACTACGGTGGTTCTGACCTGGTGGGCTTCGGTGCTCAGTCCTTTCTGCTGGGGCATACCGGCGGTGCGGGACTGGCCGGCCCGAACGGTACACTGACAACCGTTCGCCGCGGCGATGACTACACCCCCGACAATCGTGGCGATTGGGGACTGATGCTCAAATGGTCACCCGAATGGCTGGACGGCACGGTGAGCGCCTACTACCGCAAAACCTCCGACATTCTTCCTCAAGCGATTCTCGACACTCGAGGACTGACCAGTGTTGGCGGGGTGGCGGGCCTGCGCAATTCGATCAGCACCACCTCGTATGAATTCGCCTATGCCGACGACATCGACATCTACGGCCTCAGTCTGGCCAAGGAGTTTGGTGGGGTCAGCGTCGGTAGTGATCTGAACGTGCGCCATAACATGCCGCTGGCCAGTATTCCGGCGATCATCAGTTCGGCCGGTCCTGCTGGGTTGCAGTCCGGTCTTGGTCTGCTCCCGCCACGGAGTCCGGCGACAGGCGTAGTCACCGATGCACCCCGCGACGGTGACAGCATGGCCGCCACCGGCGACACGCTGCACTGGACCATCAACGGACTGGTCTCGATCGCTGCCACGCCGCTGTTCGATTCGGCCAGCCTGCTGGGCGAGTTGTACTACAGCAACCTGCTCAAGCTCGATAGCAAGAACAAGGCGCTTTACAAGGGCGACGACAGCTACCGCGGTATCGACAAACCTACCCGTGACAACTGGGGTCTGGCAGTCAACTTCACGCCGACCTGGTACCAGGTATTTCCCGGTGTGGACCTGAGCGCACCCCTGTCGGTCAATCTCGGTCTCGACGGTGTTTCTCCGGTGGTCGCCGGTGGTGCGCAAGACACCGGCACCTACGCCGTTGGGGTCAGCGCGGCGATCTACAACCAGTATTACGTCGACCTCAAGTACGTCGACGCCTTTGGTGAAGCCACGAAGTGCGACAACGGGGCAACCGATGGCTCAACCCCTAATGCCCTGGATGGCACGCAGCGTTACACCTGCTTTGGCGGCGGATATGCGTCGTTCTCCGGCGCAGGTGCCACGGAAGATCGTGGCGCTCTTTACCTGACGCTGAAAACCACTTTTTGATCCACGCCTTGCTCAAGGCAAGCAGGAGTACACAAATGAAATTTGCCTACACCTTCATGGCTACCTCTATGGCTCTGGTTCTCGCGGGGACCGCCCACGCCGCCGTCGATGCCACCGAGGCTGCCAAACTGGGTAACCAACTGACGCTGATCGGCGCCGAAAAAGCCGGAAATGCTGACGGTTCCATTCCGGCGTATCAGGGTGGCCTGACCACCCCTCCAGCCAACTTCAAGACTGGCGACAGCATGCGCCCGGACCCTTTCGCCAACGAAAAACCGCTGTTGGTGATCGATGGCAAGAACGTCGACCAATTCAAGGGGCAACTGACTGCGGTGACCGCCGAGTTGGCCAAGCGTTATCCCAGCTTCCGCATCGAGGTTTTCTCGACCCACCGCACGGCCGCGTTGCCTCGGGGCGTGTTGGACAACACGGTAAAAAATGCCACCGCGGCTCGTTCGACTAACGGTGGCAATGCCATCGAGAATGCTCTGCCAGGCATACCGTTCCCGATCCCCAAGTCCGGCGCCGAGGCCATCTGGAACCACCTGCTGCGCTATCAGGGCGTCAACATCCAGAGTAAGTATGACAACTGGAACGTCGACTCCGCGGGTGTAGCCAGCCTGGCCACGACCGGCAGCGCGCAGATCAACTACGCCGCCTATGACGACCTGTCCAAACCGCTTGCGGCCGCCGACACCTATTACCAGATCAAGTTGGCCTACACCGGTCCGGCCCGTCGTGCCGGCGAGGCTGTGCTGCTACGCGACGCGGTCAACCCTTTGGAGCAGCCTCGCCGTGGCTGGCAATACCTTCCGGGTCAGCGCCGGGTGAAGTTGGCACCAAGCCTGGCTTACGACACACCCAACCCAGGCACCGCTGGTGCCGCTACCTGGGACGATGCGTTCGTCTTCAACGGCGCACTGGACCGGTATGACTGGAAGCTGATCGGCAAGCAGGAAATGATCGTTCCATACAACACCTACCGCGTGACTTATCAGAAGGACATGAAGCCAATGATGGCCCCTAACTATCTGGCGCCCGAGTTCGTGCGTTGGGAGAAGCATCGGGTCTGGGTGGTCGAGGCGACTCTCAAGGCTGGTGCCCGTCACATCTACGCCAAGCGCCGCTTTTACCTCGACGAAGATAGCTGGGTTGCCCTGGCTTCCGACCAATACGATGCGAGGGGGCAGTTGTACCGCGGCGTTTATACCTTTCTCAGCCAGAGTTATGACCAGCAGGTACCGGATGCCACGCCCTATCTGGTTTACGACTTGATTGGTGGAACCTACAGCGCCGTCGGCCTGCCTGGCCCTTACGGCGGCATCAAGTACAGCGAGGCATTAAGCAAGACCCAGTGGGCGCCGGAATCGCTCGCGGGTGCCGGTATTCGTTAATGACCTCGTTATCTCTCCATGCTGCCTGATTCGTGATCGGACAGTTTTTGCGCCGGGGGTGTACTTGCGTGCACACCGGCGCCTTTTTTGCCATGAGGGCGCGTCATGTGCTCCTACAACAAGAAAATCATGCAGCTGGCGTTGGTCGTGTTGTTGGCGCTACACAGCGTCGTTCAAGCGGCCAGCTTCGTTGATGTGCTGGATTTGCCGGTCAAACCGAGCACCCAGGCCATCAACAGCCCGTTGTCCGGCATGACCCGCGCCGGTGGACGGGTGATTACCGTCGGCCAGCGTGGCCATATTCTGTTTTCCGATGATTCGGGAAACCACTGGCAACAGGCCGCCGTACCGGCCAGTGCCGACCTCACCGCGGTGAGTTTTCCGACCACCACCCAAGGCTGGGCGGTGGGTAATGACGGCGTGGTGCTGCACAGCAGCGACGCCGGCGCGACCTGGCACAAGCAGCTCGACGGTCGTCAGATCGGCGCCTTGCTGGTCAAGCATTACACGGCGCTGGCCAGCGCCCAGCCGGGCAACGAGCAATGGCCGCTGCTGGTCGCCGAGGGCCAGCGCCTGGCCGAGCAGGGCGCGGACAAACCGCTGCTCGACGTCTGGTTCGCCAACGACAAGACCGGCTATGTGGTCGGGGTATTCAACCTGATCCTGCGCACCGACGACGGTGGCCTGACCTGGACGCCATTCCAGGACCGCACCGACAACCCCCAGGGTTTCCACCTCAACGCCATCGCCTCCACCGGCGACAGTCTGTACATCGCCGGCGAGCAAGGCCTGCTGCTCAAATGGGACGACAGCACCCAACGCTTCGCCGCCGTGCCGACGCCTTATCAAGGCAGCTTCTTCGGCGTGCTCGGCAAGCCCGGCGAAGTGCTGATCTACGGCCTGCGCGGCAACGTGTTGCACAGCACCGACGGCGGCCAGCGCTGGGCCGCGCTGGACAGCGGTCTGCACGTCAGCATCACCGCCGGCCTGATCGACGCCCGTGGTAATTATCGCTTGTTCACCCAGGGCGGGCAGATGCTGGTCAGCCAAGGGACGGGCGCGCAGTTGCGTCTGAAGCAGCAACCGGCACCGACCCCGGTCGCCGGCGCCACCCAGTCCGCCGCTGGCGCCTTGGTGCTGGCCGGCAGCCGTGGCGCCCGGACACTGTCCGCCGATCCAGCCCTCGAACCCTAAGAGCGAGAACCCAGACATGGGCAATATCAAACAAGACGCCATGCCGGTGATCCGCGAACTGCGCGATTTCGACCAGCGCTCCGGCAACCTCCTCGAACGGCTGGTATTCAATTACCGCCCGCTGTTCATGCTGCTGATGGCGCTCGCCACCGTGGTGCTGGGCTTCATGGCGGTGACTCGCCTGGAGTTGCGCCCCAGCTTCGAAAAAATGATTCCGCAGAGCCAGCCGTACATCCAGAACTTCCTGGAAAACCGCGCTTCGCTGCGCGGTCTGGGCAACTCGGTGCGGGTGGTGGTGGAGAACACCCAGGGTGATATTTTCG
>NZ_JAHBDN010000073.1:0-40297 GCF_019956445.1 Pseudomonas sp. BF-R-19 | reverse complement strand
GGCCATAACAGTCAACAATAATGTTGAATGTTATGGCCCCTTCGCGAGCAAGCCCGCTCCCACACTTGTTTATGGCGTGCTGGAATTTGGCGAAAACACCATGGGGTTCTAAGACTAAGGTCGTCTGGAACCTGCCCCGCAGCCGCATAGAGTGGATACCGTTCCAACTAAATCTGTGCTGCGAGGATAAAAACAATGAACGACAGCATTTACCTCTCGATTCAAAACAGCCCGCGCTTCAAGGAGCTGGTTAGCAAGAGGGAACGATTCGCCTGGATTCTTTCGGCGGTCATGCTAGGGCTTTACTCCGGATTCATCCTTCTGATTGCTTACGGGCCGCAGGTGCTGGGGGCGAAAATCAGCCCTGAGTCCTCGATTACCTGGGGCATACCGATCGGTGTCGGGCTGATTGTCTCGGCCTTCATCCTGACCGGTATCTACGTACGGCGCGCCAACGGCGAGTTCGACGACCTGAACAATGCGATTCTCAAGGAGGCTCAGCAATGATCCGCCGTCTAATGGCTCTTTTGAGCATCGCAGCTTTCGCACCTGGTGCCTGGGCGGCTGACGCCCTGACCGGTGCCGTGCAGAAGCAACCGCTAAACGTGTCGGCGATCGTGATGTTTGTCGCCTTCGTCGGTGCCACCCTGTGCATCACCTACTGGGCTTCCAAGCGTAATAATTCGGCGGCCGACTACTACGCCGCTGGCGGCAAGATCACCGGTTTCCAGAACGGTCTGGCGATTGCCGGTGACTACATGTCGGCAGCATCTTTCCTGGGTATTTCCGCGCTGGTGTTCACCTCCGGCTACGACGGCCTGATCTACTCGATCGGCTTCCTGGTGGGCTGGCCGATCATTCTGTTCCTGATCGCCGAGCGCCTGCGTAACCTGGGCAAATACACCTTTGCCGACGTGGCGTCCTATCGCCTTGGGCAAACCCAGATCCGCTCGCTGTCCGCTTGTGGTTCGCTGGTGGTGGTGGCGTTCTACCTGATTGCGCAAATGGTCGGTGCCGGCAAGCTGATCCAGCTGTTGTTCGGTCTCGATTACCACGTTGCGGTGATCCTGGTCGGTATCCTGATGTGCCTGTACGTGTTGTTCGGCGGCATGCTGGCGACCACCTGGGTGCAGATCATCAAGGCAGTCCTGTTGCTGTCCGGTGCTTCCTTCATGGCACTGATGGTGATGAAGCACGTCAACTTCGACTTCAACATGCTGTTCTCCGAGGCGATCAAGGTTCACCCGAAAGCTGAAGCGATCATGAGCCCGGGCGGCCTTGTGAAAGATCCGATCTCGGCGTTCTCCCTCGGTCTGGCGCTGATGTTTGGTACCGCTGGCCTGCCGCACATCCTGATGCGCTTCTTCACCGTGAGTGACGCAAAGGAAGCTCGCAAGAGCGTGTTGTACGCAACCGGCTTCATTGGTTACTTCTACATCCTGACCTTCATCATCGGCTTCGGTGCGATCTTGCTGGTCAGCACCAACCCGGCTTTCAAAGACGCTGCTGGTGCCTTGCTGGGCGGTAACAACATGGCGGCGGTGCACCTGGCCAACGCGGTGGGTGGCAGCATTTTCCTGGGCTTCATCTCGGCGGTGGCGTTCGCGACCATTCTGGCAGTGGTTGCCGGTCTGACCCTGGCCGGTGCTTCGGCGGTGTCCCACGACCTGTACGCCAGTGTGATCAAGAAGGGCAAGGCCAACGAGAAGGACGAGATTCGCGTTTCGAAAATCACCACTATCGCCTTGGCGGTGCTGGCGATTGCTCTGGGGATCCTGTTCGAAAGCCAGAACATCGCGTTCATGGTCGGCCTGGCATTCTCCATCGCGGCGAGCTGCAACTTCCCGGTGCTGCTGCTTTCCATGTACTGGAAGAAGCTGACCACTCGCGGTGCGATGATCGGCGGCTGGATGGGCCTGATCAGTGCTGTGGGCCTGATGGTGCTAGGTCCGACCATCTGGGTGCAGATCCTGCATCACGAGAAGGCCATCTTCCCGTATGAGTACCCGGCGTTGTTCTCGATGATGATTGCCTTTGTCGGGATCTGGTTCTTCTCGGTTACTGACAAGTCGACTGCGGCTGACAATGAGCGGGCGTTGTTCTTCCCGCAGTTTGTTCGTTCGCAGACTGGCCTGGGTGCAAGTGGTGCTGTTTCGCACTAAGCGTTTGGGTTTGACTGTTTAAGTTGTGTTGAATGGAAATGCCCTGGTCGAGAGATCGGGGCATTTTTTATTGGGCGGTAATCGACCTGAATTTTTTTGGATGTGCCCGATTTACTGTGGGAGCGGGCTTGCTCGCGAAGACTTTGTGTTGGGTGGAATGTTTTTTGATGGTGTACATATCCATTCCTGCGGTAGCGGCGGCTGGCGGTTTCGCCCTTACGGCGAGTCACTTTTTTTACAAGCGCCTAAAAAAAGTAACCCAAAAAACGCTCGCCCCGAACGTACGGCCCCTCGCTAAGGCTCGGGGTTCCTTCGCTCCGGCATTCATCCGGGGGCATCGCCTCCGGTCGGCTTCGCTCGACCTCCTCTCGATGTGTTCGGCTTTGCCGAACGGCGCTACGCGCCTACCCCCCGGATGAACGCCTCCACTCAGCCTTCCGAGGGGGCGGATGGATCAAGATCAAAAGCTGCAGGCGAGCTAACGCTCGGCCTGATGAGTGGTGAAGAGCGAAGGTGTACAGCGCTCTGTCTCTGCTCTTCTGTGGGAGCGAGCTTGCTCGCGATGGCGGCCTGCCAGTCAACATCGATGTCGGATGTACTGGCCTCATCGCGAGCAAGCTCGCTCCCACAGGTTTGGTGCTGTTCGAATAATTTGTGTTCGATGCAAATACTGTGGGAGCGAGCCTGCCAGCCGACCGAAATCTCGCAGATCCAAGCCAGCAAGCAGGCCGGCCGGTAGGCCGCCTCGGGCGCTGTTGCGGTGTACGCCCCCTCGTGAGGCTTCGTTCCGGTTCTGCGTAGTGGGCAACCCGGCATGGATGCCGGGTTAGCCGCCGCCGGCCATGGATGGCCGATGGCGGCGGGCCCACGGAGCAGGACCGGAGCGAGGGCATGCCGAGCCACAGCGAGGCACCGAGCGTCAGGGGCAAGAGCCCTTGGTTACTTGGGGCTTTTCCAAGTAACCCGCTGTAAGAGCGGAACCAAAAGCGGCCGTTACCGCAGCAACGGATATGTACACAATTAAAAAAGGCAAACAAAAACGGCCTCTATATAAGAGGCCGTTCCCGGTACAACTCAACACCCTACAGCAAGACAGCCCTTACTTGCGGTCTTCCAGCTTGGTGATATCACGCGACTCGTAGCCGGTGTACAGCTGGCGCGGACGGCCGATTTTGTACGGGCTGGAGAGCATTTCCTTCCAGTGGGAGATCCAGCCGACGGTCCGCGCCAGGGCGAAGATCACGGTGAACATGCTGGTTGGAATGCCGATCGCCTTGAGGATGATCCCCGAGTAGAAGTCGACGTTCGGGTACAGCGAGCGCTCGATGAAGTACGGGTCGGTCAGGGCGATCTCTTCCAGGCGCATGGCCAGTTCGAGTTGCGGATCGTTCTGGATGCCCAGCTCCTTCAACACTTCGTCGCAGGTCTGCTTCATTACCGTGGCGCGCGGGTCGCGGTTTTTGTAAACGCGGTGACCGAAGCCCATCAGTTTGAACGGATCGTTCTTGTCCTTGGCCTTGGCGATGAACTTGTCGATGTTCGAAACATCGCCGATTTCATCGAGCATGGTCAGTACCGCTTCGTTGGCACCGCCGTGGGCAGGGCCCCACAGTGCAGCGATGCCGGCGGCGATACAGGCGAACGGGTTGGCACCCGAAGAGCCCGCCAGGCGCACGGTGGAGGTCGAAGCGTTCTGCTCGTGGTCGGCATGGAGGATGAAGATCCGGTCCATGGCCTTGGCGAGTACGGGGCTGATCGGTTTGATCTCGCACGGGGTGTTGAACATCATGTGCAGGAAGTTTTCCGCATACGACAGGTCGTTGCGCGGGTACATCATGGGTTGACCCATGGAGTACTTGTAAACCATCGCGGCCAGGGTCGGCATCTTGGCAACCAGGCGGATCGCGGAGATTTCGCGATGCTGCGGGTTATTGATGTCCAGGGAGTCGTGGTAGAACGCCGAGAGGGCGCCGACTACGCCGCACATGACGGCCATCGGGTGGGCGTCGCGACGGAAGCCGTTGAAGAAGGTCTTCAGCTGCTCGTGAACCATGGTGTGGTTTTTCACGGTGCTGACGAACTGGGCCTTCTGTTCTGCGGTCGGCAGTTCGCCGTTGAGCAGCAGATAGCAGGTTTCCAGATAGTCCGACTTTTCAGCCAGCTGTTCGATCGGGTAGCCGCGGTGCAGCAGGATGCCGTTGTCGCCGTCGATATAGGTGATCTTCGACTCGCACGAGGCGGTCGACATGAAGCCTGGGTCAAAGGTGAAACGGCCCGTGGCCGTCAGGCCCCGAACATCGATAACATCGGGACCAACGGTGCCGGTTAAAATGGGCAGCTCGACGGGGGCTGCGCCCTCGATGATCAACTGCGCTTTTTTGTCAGCCATGTGGCCTCCTATTTATGCTTGAAATCATCAGACAGACCCCCCACGCAGGGCCCGCACCACTATAGTGAGATAAATTCGAATGTCAATTTGCCTAAAGTCTTGCTCCAGAAGGCTTTAACCGGACTTTTTTCTCGAAATTGGCTGCCATTTACGCCTTTTATGTCAGTTGCGCAATCAGCTGTTCGGGTTAGGTGTTTGCGTTGTCATTAGTAGCCTAACTGTCTATACTCGGCCACCGACCGCCAAGGGCTTTTGGGCTTGCTTTCATTGGGGGTCGCATCCCTGGGTGGTGGTTACCTGACCAGTGCACTCCCCAACAACTTTGCCCTGATTGTTAGGGGCTCTTCAGTGTGAAAAAAAAGCCGTGAAAAGCCAACGACCTGTAAACCTAGACCTAAGGACCATCAAACTCCCAGTCACTGCTTACACGTCCATCCTTCACCGAATCTCCGGTGTCATCCTCTTCGTGTGCCTTGCCATCATGCTTTACGCATTGGACAAGTCGCTGAGTTCCGAGGAAGGCTTCGGTCAGGTGAAAGCGTGTCTGACCAGTCCGCTAGCCAAGCTAGTGACATGGGGCATCCTGTCCGCTCTGCTGTATCACCTGGTAGCCGGTGTGCGCCATTTGATCATGGACATGGGCATCGGTGAGACGCTGGAAGGCGGCAAGCTGGGCTCGAAAATCGTTATCGCCGTTTCCGTGGTGGTAATCGTTCTGGCAGGAGTTTGGATATGGTAACTAACGTCACGAACCTGTCGCGTTCGGGCCTCTATGACTGGATGGCGCAACGTGTGTCTGCGGTCGTTCTCGCGGCTTACTTCATCTTCCTGATCGGATACATCGTGGCCAACCCCGGCCTCGAGTACGCCCAGTGGCATGAACTGTTCGCCCACAACGGAATGCGTATCTTCAGCCTCCTGGCCCTCGTTGCCCTCGGCGCTCACGCCTGGGTCGGCATGTGGACCATCGCGACCGACTACCTGACGCCAATGGCGTTCGGCAAGTCCGCGACGGCTATACGTTTCCTTTTCCAGGCAGTATGCGGCGTTGCGATGTTCGCTTACTTCGTCTGGGGCGTGCAGATTCTCTGGGGTATCTGAGTCATGGCTAACATTCCAACGATTTCTTTCGACGCCATCATTATTGGTGGTGGCGGTGCCGGCATGCGCGCAGCGCTGCAACTGGCACAGGGCGGTCACAAGACTGCCGTGATCACCAAGGTTTTCCCGACCCGTTCGCACACTGTATCCGCCCAGGGCGGCATCACCTGCGCAATCGCGTCCGCTGACCCGAACGATGACTGGCGCTGGCACATGTACGATACCGTCAAGGGTTCCGACTACATCGGTGACCAGGACGCTATCGAATACATGTGTCAGGAAGGCCCGGCTGCCGTTTACGAGCTGGACCACATGGGTATGCCGTTCTCGCGTACCGAGCAAGGTCGTATCTACCAGCGTCCATTCGGCGGTCAGTCCAAGGACTACGGTAAAGGCGGCCAGGCTGCGCGTACTTGCGCTGCGTCCGACCGTACCGGTCACGCTCTGCTGCACACCCTTTATCAGGGCAACCTGAAAGCCGGTACCGTGTTCCTGAACGAGTACTACGCTGTCGATCTGGTGAAGAACGGCGAAGGCGAGTTCGTCGGCGTGATCGCCATCTGCATCGAAACCGGCGAAACCACCTACATCCGTGCCAAGGCCACCGTACTGGCTACCGGCGGTGCAGGTCGTATCTACGCTTCGACCACCAACGCCCTGATCAACACCGGTGACGGCGTTGGCATGGCGCTGCGTGCCGGCGTGCCGGTACAAGACATTGAAATGTGGCAGTTCCACCCGACCGGTATCGCCGGCGCTGGTGTACTGGTTACAGAAGGTTGCCGTGGTGAAGGTGGATACCTGATCAACAAGCACGGCGAGCGTTTCATGGAGCGTTATGCTCCGAACGCCAAAGACCTTGCAGGTCGTGACGTTGTTGCCCGTTCGATGGTTAAAGAGATCATCGCCGGCAACGGTTGCGGTCCGAATGGCGACCACGTAATGCTCAAGCTCGACCACCTGGGCGAGGAAGTGCTGCACAGCCGTCTGCCAGGCATCTGCGAACTGTCGAAGACTTTCGCGCACGTTGACCCGGTTGTTGCTCCGGTTCCGGTTGTTCCGACCTGCCACTATATGATGGGCGGCGTTGCCACCAACATTCACGGCCAGGCGATCACCCAGAACGGCGAAGGCGTCGACGAAATCATCCCTGGTCTGTTCGCAGTGGGTGAAGTGGCTTGCGTATCGGTTCACGGTGCCAACCGTCTGGGCGGCAACTCGCTGCTCGACCTGGTGGTATTCGGCCGCGCTGCCGGCCTGCACCTGGAAAAGGCGCTGACCGACGGTATCGAATACGACGACGCCACCGACGCCGACATCCAGGCTGCCCTGGCGCGTCTGTCCGCCCTGAACGAGCGTACCGAAGGCGAAGACGTGGCTACCCTGCGTCGCGAGCTGCAAAACTGCATGCAGAACTACTTCGGTGTATTCCGTACCGGCGAATACATGCAGAAGGGTATTGCCCAGCTGGCTGATCTGCGCAAGCGCATCGCCAACGTGAAGATCAACGATAAGTCGCAGGCGTTCAACACTGCACGTATCGAAGCGCTGGAACTGCAGAACCTGCTGGAAGTGGCCGAAGCCACCGCCATCGCTGCCGAAGTACGTAAAGAGTCCCGCGGTGCTCACGCCCGTGAAGACTTCGAAGATCGCGACGATGAAAACTGGCTGTGCCACACCCTGTACTTCCCGGGTGACAAGCGCGTGACCAAGCGTGCCGTGAACTTCTCGCCGAAGACTGTTCCGACTTTTGAACCTAAGATTCGGACTTATTAAGGGTGGCCGCCATGTTGCAAGTCAGCGTTTATCGTTACAACCCTGATCAGGACGCCGCGCCGTTCATGCAGGAATTCCAGGTCGATACCGGTGGTAAAGACCTGATGGTGCTGGACGTGCTGGCCCTGATCAAAGAGCAGGACGAGGGTTTCTCCTATCGTCGCTCTTGCCGTGAAGGTGTTTGCGGTTCCGACGGCATGAACATCAACGGCAAAAACGGCCTGGCCTGCGTCACGCCGCTGTCTGCTGTCGTAAAAGGTAACAAGTTGATCGTTCGTCCTCTGCCAGGTTTGCCGGTTATCCGTGACCTGGTCGTCGATATGAGCATCTTCTACAAGCAATACGAAAAGGTTAAGCCATACCTGCAGAACGACACGCCGGCTCCGGCCATCGAGCGCCTGCAGTCCCCTGAAGAACGTGAAAAGCTCGACGGTCTGTACGAGTGCATCCTGTGCGCTTGCTGCTCGACTTCCTGCCCGTCCTTCTGGTGGAACCCGGACAAGTTCCTGGGTCCAGCTGCCCTGCTGCAAGCGTACCGCTTCCTGGCAGACAGCCGCGACACCAAGACGGCCGAGCGTCTGGCTGCGCTGGATGACCCGTTCAGCGTATTCCGCTGCCGGAGCATCATGAACTGCGTCAGCGTATGTCCGAAAGGCCTGAACCCGACTAAGGCCATCGGTCACATCCGTAACATGTTGCTCTCGAGCGGCGTGTGATTCAGCTGCTGTACCCGCTGTACCCGTAGATGCTACGGCGCAGGCTTCAACCGGCGCCGTAGTTTTAACCTGAGCAGCAGCTTAAAAGGCTGCGGCTCTTATTTTGAAGAAATGAGACAAGCAGGGGCATCCGGGCTGGTACCCGGACTATCAGTGTGATCCTAGTGGCTTGTTTTGGTCGCTGCATTCGGACTTCTGCAAGTTTGCTCGGTGTCGACACCGATGGTGTTCCCCTAACCGAGGGTGACCAAGCATGCAAGAAAGCGTGATGCAGCGCATGTGGAACAGTGCCTACCTATCCGGTAGTAACGCTGCCTATGTGGAAGAGCTTTACGAGCTCTACCTGCACGACCCTAACGCTGTGCCAGAAGAGTGGCGCACCTACTTCCAGAAGTTGCCTGCTGACGGCAACTCTGCCACCGATGTTTCGCACACCACAATTCGCGATCATTTCGTCTTGCTGGCAAAGAACCAGCGCCGCGCCCAACCGGTTTCCGCCGGCAGCGTGAGCAGTGAGCACGAAAAGAAGCAAGTTGAAGTGCTGCGATTGATCCAGGCCTACCGTATGCGTGGCCACCAGGCAGCCCAGCTTGACCCGCTGGGACTGTGGCAGCGTCCTGCACCTGCAGACCTGTCGATCAATCATTACGGCTTGACCAATGCCGATCTTGATACGACCTTCCGTGCCGGCGACCTGTTCATCGGCAAAGAGGAAGCGAGCCTACGCGAAATTCACGAAGCGTTGCAGCAGACATATTGCCGCACCATCGGCGCTGAGTTCACGCACATCACCGATTCCGAGCAGCGCCAGTGGTTCCAGCAGCGTCTGGAAAGCGTGCGCGGTCGTCCGACGTACTCCGCCGACATCAAGAGCCACCTGCTCGAGCGCGTGACCGCCGGCGAAGGCCTGGAAAAATACCTGGGCACCAAATACCCGGGTACCAAGCGTTTCGGTCTGGAAGGCGGCGAAAGCCTGATTCCGATGCTCGATGAGCTGATCCAGCGTTCCGGTTCCTACGGCACCAAGGAAATCGTCATCGGCATGGCCCACCGTGGCCGTCTGAACGTGCTGGTCAACACCTTCGGCAAGAACCCGCGCGAGCTGTTCGACGAGTTCGAAGGCAAGAAGAAGGTCGAGCTGGGTTCCGGTGACGTGAAATACCACCAGGGCTTCTCGTCCAACGTGATGACCACCGGCGGTGAAGTTCACCTGGCCATGGCGTTCAACCCGTCCCACCTGGAAATCGTTTCCCCGGTGGTCGAGGGTTCGGTTCGCGCCCGTCAGGACCGTCGTAACGACCCGACCGGTGAGAAGGTTCTGCCGATCTCCATCCACGGTGACGCTGCATTCGCAGGTCAGGGCGTGGTCATGGAAACCTTCCAGATGTCGCAGACCCGCGGTTTCAAGACCGGCGGTACCGTGCACATCGTGATCAACAACCAGGTCGGTTTCACCATCAGCAACCCGCTGGACTCGCGTTCCACCGAGTACGCGACCGACGTTGCGAAAATGATCCAGGCGCCGATCCTCCATGTGAATGGTGATGATCCGGAAGCCGTATTGTTCGTGACCCAGCTGGCCATCGACTACCGCATGCAGTTCAAGCGTGACGTGGTGATCGACCTGGTCTGCTACCGTCGTCGCGGCCACAACGAGGCCGACGAGCCAAGCGGCACCCAGCCGATCATGTATCAGCAGATCACCAAGCAGCGCACCACCCGTGAGCTGTATGCCGATCGTCTGACCCAGGGCGGTGTGCTGGACGCAGAGCGTGTTCAGGCGAAAGTCGACGAATACCGCAATGCGCTGGACAACGGTCTGCACGTGGTGAAGAGCCTGGTCAAAGAGCCGAACAAAGAGTTGTTCGTGGATTGGCGTCCGTATCTGGGTCACGCCTGGACCGCACGTCACGACACTCGCTTCGATCTGAAGACCCTGCAGGAACTGTCCGCCAAGCTGCTGGAAATTCCGGAAGGCTTCGTGGTTCAGCGCCAGGTCGCGAAAATCTACGAAGACCGTCAGAAGATGCAAGCCGGCGGCCTGCCGATCAACTGGGGTTACGCTGAAACCATGGCGTACGCGACCCTGGCGTTCGAAGGTCACCCGATCCGCATGACCGGCCAGGACATCGGCCGCGGTACGTTCTCGCACCGTCATGCTGTCTTGCACAACCAGAAAGACGCGGGCACCTACATCCCGTTGCAGAACCTGTACAACGGCCAGCCACGTTTCGACCTGTACGATTCGTTCCTGTCCGAAGAAGCCGTACTGGCGTTCGAATACGGTTACTCGACCACCACGCCTGATGCGCTGGTGATCTGGGAAGCCCAGTTCGGCGACTTCGCCAACGGCGCCCAGGTGGTTATCGACCAGTTCATCACCAGTGGCGAGCACAAGTGGGGCCGTCTGTGCGGTCTGACCATGCTGCTGCCGCACGGTTATGAGGGGCAGGGGCCGGAGCACTCCTCGGCTCGTCTGGAGCGTTACCTGCAGCTGTGCGCCGAGCACAACATTCAGGTGTGCATGCCGACGACGCCGGCTCAGATCTACCACTTGCTGCGCCGTCAGGTCATTCGTCCGCTGCGCAAACCACTGGTAGTCCTGACTCCGAAGTCGCTGCTGCGCCACAAACTGGCCATCTCGACGCTGGAAGATCTGGCCGAAGGTTCGTTCCAGACCGTTATCCCGGAAATCGATGCCCAAGACCCGAAAAAGGTCGAGCGCATTGTTCTGTGTAGCGGCAAGGTCTACTACGACCTGCTGGAAAAACGCCGTGCCGAAGGTCGTGACGACATCGCCGTCGTGCGTATCGAGCAGCTGTACCCATTCCCTGAGGACGACTTGAATGAAGTCCTGGCTCCTTACACCAACCTCAAACATATCGTTTGGTGTCAGGAAGAGCCGATGAACCAGGGTGCCTGGTACTGCAGCCAACACCACCTGCGTCGCAGCGTCGGCAACCTCAACAAGTCTCTCGTACTCGAGTACGCGGGCCGTGAGGCTTCTGCTGCGCCAGCATGCGGTTACGCATCGATGCACGCCGAGCAGCAGGAACAACTGCTGCAAGACGCCTTTACTGTTTAACGCCTTCGCGCACCTGAAACCGAATTTAAGGAACCACAGATAATGGCTATCGAGATCAAAGCCCCCACTTTCCCGGAATCGGTCGCCGATGGCACCGTTGCCACCTGGCACAAACAACCGGGCGACGCGGTCAAGCGCGACGAATTGATCGTCGACATCGAAACCGACAAAGTGGTACTGGAAGTGCTGGCTACCGCTGACGGCGTGCTGGGCGCTATCGTCAAGAACGAAGGCGACACCGTTCTGTCCGACGAAGTGTTGGGCTCCATCGAAGCTGGCGGTGCTGCCGCCGCTCCAGCTGCTGCTGCTCCGTCCGCTGCACAAGCTGCTGCTCCAGCTGCCGCAGGTGAAGACGATCCGGTTGCTGCACCGGCTGCTCGCAAGCTGGCTGAAGAGAACGGCATCAACATCGCTTCCGTTGCCGGCACCGGCAAAGGCGGTCGCGTGACCAAGGAAGACGTGGTTGCAGCCGTTGCTGCCAAGAAAGCCGCTCCGGCTGCCGCGCCTGCCAAGGCTGCTGCGCCTGCCGCTGCTGCTCCGGTGTTCGCTGCTGGCGAGCGCATCGAGAAGCGTGTACCGATGACCCGCGTACGTGCCACCGTGGCCAAGCGTCTGGTTGAAGCTCAATCGAACATGGCGATGCTGACCACTTTCAACGAAGTCGACATGACCGAAGTCATGGCGCTGCGTTCGAAGTACAAGGATCTGTTCGAGAAGTCCCACAACGGCGTGCGCCTGGGCTTCATGTCGTTCTTCGTGAAAGCGGCTACCGAAGCGCTGAAACGCTTCCCGGCTGTCAACGCCTCGATCGACGGCGGCGACATCGTTTACCACGGCTACGCTGACGTCGGCGTTGCAGTTTCCAGCGATCGCGGCCTGGTTGTACCGGTTCTGCGTAACGCCGAACTGATGAGCCTGGCTGAAATCGAAGGCGGCATCGCCACCTTCGGCAAGAAAGCCCGCGACGGCAAACTGTCGATGGACGAAATGACCGGTGGTACTTTCACCATCACCAACGGTGGTACTTTCGGTTCGATGATGTCGACCCCGATCGTCAACCCGCCACAAGCCGCCATCCTGGGCATGCACAACATCATCCAGCGTCCGATGGCCATCAACGGTCAGGTCGTTATCCGTCCGATGATGTACCTGGCACTGTCCTACGATCACCGTCTGATCGATGGCAAAGAAGCTGTGACCTTCCTGGTGACCATCAAGAACCTGCTGGAAGATCCGGCTCGTCTGTTGCTGGATATCTGATAGAAGCAGCCATGAGCTGCAAGCTCGAGCTGTCGGAAAACCCGCAGCCTGGCTTGCCGCTCGCGGCTTGAAGCTTTTCGCTAAAGAGGATTTTTTGAATGTCGCAGAAATTTGACGTAGTAGTGATCGGCGCGGGCCCTGGCGGTTACGTGGCTGCCATCAAGGCCGCTCAGCTTGGTCTTTCGACGGCCTGCATCGAGAAGTACACCGACAAGGAAGGCAAACTGGCTCTGGGCGGTACTTGCCTGAACGTCGGCTGCATTCCATCCAAGGCCCTGCTGGACAGCTCGTGGAAATTCCACGAAGCCCAGGACGGTTTCGCGATCCACGGTATCAATCACGCTGGCGTGACCATGGACGTGCCAGCGATGGTCGGCCGCAAGGCCAACATCGTCAAGGGCCTGACCTCCGGCGTTGCGACCCTGTTCAAAGCCAACGGTGTGACCTCTATCCAGGGTCACGGCAAGCTGCTGGCCGGCAAGAAAGTCGAAGTCACCAAGCCTGATGGCTCGGTAGAAATCATCGAAGCCGAAAACGTCATCCTGGCTCCAGGTTCGCGTCCGATCGACATTCCGCCAGCTCCGGTTGACCAGAATGTGATCGTCGATTCGACTGGCGCCCTGGAATTCCAATCCGTTCCCAAGCGTCTGGGCGTGATCGGCGCTGGCGTGATCGGTCTGGAACTGGGTTCGGTCTGGTCGCGTCTGGGTGCAGAAGTGACTGTACTGGAAGCCCTGGACACCTTCCTGATGGCAGCGGACACCGCTGTTTCCAAGGAAGCGCTGAAAACCCTGACCAAACAGGGCCTGGACATCAAGCTGGGCGCTCGCGTAACCGGTTCCAAAGTGAACGGCGACGAAGTCGTGGTGAACTACACCGATGCCAAGGGCGAACAGAACATCACTTTCGACAAGCTGATCGTAGCCGTTGGTCGCCGTCCGGTGACCACTGATCTGCTGGCTGCCGACTGCGGCGTGACCCTGGACGAGCGCGGTTTCGTGCACGTTGACGACCACTGCGCCACCACCGTACCGGGCGTCTACGCCATCGGCGACGTGGTTCGCGGCATGATGCTGGCGCACAAGGCCTCGGAAGAGGGCATCATGGTTGTCGAGCGCATCAAGGGCCACAAGGCCCAGATGAACTATGATCTGATCCCGTCGGTTATTTATACTCACCCGGAAATCGCATGGGTCGGTAAAACCGAGCAGGCCTTGAAAGCTGAAGGCGTTGAAGTTAACGTCGGCACCTTCCCGTTCGCAGCCTCTGGTCGTGCCATGGCTGCCAACGACACCGGTGGTTTCGTCAAGGTCATCGCTGATGCCAAGACAGACCGCGTACTGGGCGTCCACGTGATTGGCCCAAGCGCTGCAGAACTGGTTCAGCAGGGCGCGATCGGTATGGAATTCGGCACCAGCGCTGAAGACCTGGGCATGATGGTTTTCTCCCATCCGACCCTGTCTGAAGCCTTGCACGAAGCTGCTTTGGCTGTGAATGGCGGCGCCATCCACATCGCCAACCGCAAGAAGCGTTAAGACATAATAAGAAACCACGGCGGTTTGGCCCGTCGTGAGCCTTGCATGCAAGACTCACCGCGGAATATCCGCTGGACGCAGTCTTGCATAGCTGCACCGGGTATCCGGAAAGGCTATGCAAGCAGCAGTCACAGGTGGTGCGGCACTTGAATGAGTGCAGCACCGAATGCGCAGTACCTAACGAAGACGGTAATAAGCATGAATCTTCACGAGTATCAGGGTAAGCAGCTGTTCGCTGAATACGGCCTGCCAGTTTCCACCGGTTACGCAGTAGACACCCCGGAAGCAGCAGCAGAAGCTTGCGACAAAATCGGCGGCAGCGAGTGGGTTGTCAAAGCCCAGGTCCACGCCGGTGGTCGCGGTAAAGCGGGCGGCGTAAAGCTGGTTCGCAGCAAAGAAGACGCCAAAGCCTTCGCACAGCAGTGGCTGGGCAAGCGTCTGGTGACTTACCAGACTGACGCCAACGGTCAGCCAGTCACCAAGATCCTGGTTGAATCGTGCACTGATATCGCTAAAGAGCTGTACCTGGGCGCTGTCGTTGACCGTTCGAGCCGTCGTATCGTGTTCATGGCTTCCACCGAAGGTGGCGTGGACATTGAGAAAATCGCTCACGACACTCCAGAAAAAATTCTGAAAGCCACTATCGATCCACTGGTTGGCGCTCAGCCATTCCAGGGTCGCGAGCTGGCATTCCAGCTGGGTCTGGAAGGTAAGCAAGTTGCTCAGTTCGCCAAGATCTTCGTAGGTCTGGCCAAACTGTTCAAGGATCACGACCTGGCCCTGCTGGAAGTGAACCCGCTGGTGATCAAGGCTGACGGCGATCTGCACTGCCTCGATGCCAAGATCAACATCGACGCCAACGCCATGTACCGTCAGCCTAAGCTGAAGACTTTCCACGATCCGTCGCAAGACGATCCGCGCGAAGCGCACGCTGCCAAGTTCGAACTGAACTACGTAGCGCTGGAAGGCAACATCGGTTGCATGGTCAACGGTGCTGGCCTGGCCATGGGTACCATGGACATCGTCAACCTGCATGGCGGCAAGCCAGCCAACTTCCTCGACGTGGGCGGCGGTGCTACCAAGGAACGCGTTACCGAAGCGTTCAAGATCATCCTGTCCGACACTAACGTCGCTGCAGTACTGGTCAACATCTTCGGCGGCATCGTTCGCTGCGACATGATTGCCGAAGGCATCATCGGCGCTGTGAAAGAAGTCGGCGTGAAAATCCCGGTTGTTGTTCGCCTTGAAGGCAACAACGCTGAGCTGGGCGCTAAAGTACTGGCAGAAAGCGGTTTGAACATCATCGCTGCTACCAGCCTGACCGACGCTGCTCAACAAGTTGTCAAAGCTGCGGAGGGCAAATAATGAGCGTCCTGATCAATAAAGACACCAAAGTTATCTGCCAGGGTATTACCGGTTCGCAAGGTAGTTTCCACACCCAGCAAGCCATCGAGTACGGCACCAAGATGGTTGGTGGTGTAACTCCAGGCAAAGGCGGCACCGAGCACCTGGGTCTGCCAGTGTTCAACACCGTGAAAGACGCTGTAGCTGCCACTGGTGCCACCGCCAGCGTGATCTACGTTCCGGCTCCTTTCTGCAAGGACTCGATCCTGGAAGCTGCCTTCGGCGGCATCAAGCTGATCGTATGCATCACCGAAGGCATTCCTACCCTGGACATGCTGGACGCTAAAGTTAAGTGCGACGAGCTGGGTGTTACCCTGATCGGCCCTAACTGCCCAGGCGTGATCACCCCAGGCGAATGCAAGATCGGCATCATGCCAGGTCACATTCACTTGCCAGGCAAGGTCGGTATCGTTTCCCGTTCCGGCACCCTGACCTACGAAGCTGTGAAGCAGACTACTGACGCCGGTTTCGGTCAGTCGACTTGCGTCGGCATCGGTGGTGACCCGATCCCGGGTTCGAACTTCATCGACATCCTGAAGCTGTTCCAGGAAGACCCGAAGACCGAAGCGATCGTGATGATCGGTGAGATCGGCGGTTCGGCTGAAGAAGAAGCGGCTGCCTACATCAAGGCACACGTGACCAAGCCGGTTGTTTCCTACATCGCTGGTGTGACTGCTCCTCCGGGCAAGCGCATGGGCCATGCTGGCGCAATCATCTCTGGCGGCAAAGGCACTGCAGACGAGAAATTCGCTGCTCTGCAAGACGCAGGCGTTAAAACCGTGCGTTCGCTGGCAGACATCGGCAAGGCCCTGGCCGAGCTGACCGGTTGGGCTGTCAAGTAAGCCTCGCGCTTGGCTGACGCTTCACCAAACAAAGGCCACCTTCGGGTGGCCTTTGTCGTTTCTGGCATTTGTGTTGGCTGTGCTGGCCCCTTCGTCGGAACGCCGCCCGGAGCAAGCCCGCTCCCACAGTTGACCGCGTTCCATTGTGGGAGCGAGCTTGCTCGCGAAGACGGACTTACAGTCGACAATCATTAATATGCAAAAACGCGACACAAAGATGTCGTATATCGGATAGTTCGCCCTCTAACAGTGCGTTTATCGACCAAATTCGTTAGGCTACTCGCCATTTTTGCGTCTGCGGCCCACAAGGCGGCAACGCGCTAAAAGGGTCGGTCTTATACGGACTGACAGCATTTCCCTCACCCATAGGGAAATCCCTCTCTAAATTCCGATTCAGTAGTGTGGTATTTCCTTAATGAAAGTGTTGAAAGGCCAGGACATCCTGGCACTTGGTTTTATGACGTTTGCCCTGTTCGTCGGGGCTGGCAACATCATCTTCCCGCCTATCGTCGGTTTGCAGTCCGGGCCCAATGTCTGGATGGCGGCGCTGGGTTTCCTGGTCACCGCGGTCGGTCTGCCGGTGATCACCGTTGTCGCGCTGGCCAAGGTCGGCGGTGCCATGGATGCCTTGAGCAGCCCGATCGGTAAAGTCGCCGGTGGCCTGCTGGCGGCGGCCTGCTACCTGGCCGTGGGCCCGCTGTTCGCGACGCCACGTACCGCGACGGTATCCTTCGAAGTGGGCCTGGCGCCGCTGACCGGTGAGAGCCCGCTGGCGTTGTTCCTCTACAGCTCGGTGTACTTCCTGCTGGTGTTCTTCATCTCGCTGTATCCGGGCCGTTTGCTGGATACCGTAGGGCGCTTCCTCGCGCCGCTGAAGATCATCGCCCTGGCCGCGCTGGGCATTGCGGCATTCGCTTTGCCGGCCGGTGACATTGGCCATGCAACCCCTGAATACGTGGCGGCGCCGTTTTCCCAAGGCTTCATCAATGGTTACCTGACCATGGATACCCTGGGCGCCCTGGTGTTCGGCATCGTCATCGTCAACGCCATCCGTTCCCGCGGTGTCGAGTCGCCAGCACTGATCACCCGTTATGCGATCATCGCCGGCCTGATTGCCGGTGTCGGCCTGGCGCTGGTGTATGTCAGCCTGTTCCGTCTCGGTTCGGGCAGTCATGAAGTGGCCGCTGGCGCTACCAATGGCGCGGCGGTATTGCACGCTTACGTGCAGCACACCTTCGGTTCGCTGGGCAGTGGTTTCCTGGCCGTGCTGATTTCCCTGGCGTGCCTGGTGACCGCGGTCGGCCTGACCTGCGCCTGCGCCGAGTACTTCAGCCGTGTGGTGCCGCTGTCCTACAAGACACTGGTGATCATCCTCGCTGCGTTCTCGCTGCTGGTGTCCAACCTGGGCCTGACCAAGCTGATTGCGTTCTCGATCCCGGTGCTTACCGCGATCTATCCACCGTGCATCGTTCTGGTGGCGTTGAGCTTCTGCAAGGACTTCTGGCATGAGCAGGGTCGTATCCTCGGCCCGGTCATGCTGGTGTCGTTCATCTTCGGCCTGATCGACGCCCTCAAGGGTGCAGGCCTGGCGGACTGGATGCCGACGCAAATGGCCCACCTGCCGCTGAGCGAGCAGGGCCTGGCCTGGCTGGTGCCATCGGTGATGACACTGGTGGTCGCGGTAGTTTGCGATCGTCTGCTGGGCAAGCGCGCCGAAGCCTTGGCTTAAGTCGCTTCACGACCCGCCACAAGCGGGTCTTGAGCAGAAACAGAAATGCCCCGTATCAATCGATACGGGGCATTTTAATTGTGGTGCGGGAAATTGGCGTCGACGTGCCGCTACGGTAGATAACGAACGATTGCTGGTAGAGACTCGCGGTCTAAGGACACGACTGGTTTACGGTCTGGCTGTACCAGCAGGGAGTGGGCTTTTTCATTTCCCTCGCCAATTCTTGTTTCGAGGAACCCGCTCTGCCCAAAAGAAGTATCGATCTCTCCGGTCATTTTATAGCGAGCCATGAGGGTGCGTTCATTGTCTTTGGGGCCGATTGACCCTGTGACAATGAGTCCGTTCGCCGCGTCCATAGCGATGCCGCGCCACTGGAAAGTTTGGCCGGATGGATGCTCGCTGACCACCGGTTTGCCTCCGTTGAAAACCAGATTCGGTTGACCGTTACTGTTGAAGGCGGCGAGCATGCCCAGGTTTCCAGCTTCGCCCTTATATATATTGCCAACAACGAACATGCTGTTGTCATCGCGCAGAAGTAAGCCTATGACGGCGGCGGGGCCATCATTAACGCTGAATCGAACACGTCCGTTTTCTCCAAAACTCGAGTCGGGATTGCCATCAAGGCTAAAACGGGCAATGTCGCCATAACCGGAATGGTTTCCTGCAACGGTAATTGCGTTAACTGACGTCCCCAACGTGACATTGAGCTTAGCAGGGGGGGCCATGGCAATGGTGCGTTCAAACTGCCCATTGCTTTTGTAAACCTGGATGCTGGTTGGGGACGCCGCCAAAATTTCTCCATTCGGTCCAATGGCAGTATTGGATCTGGGAGCGTTGCTATTCAGAGTGATGTCCGACGGGTTTTGAAATTCAGAGGTTTCATCCAGTGGGGCTGACGTTGGAATAACCACACCATTGTCTCCAAAAGCGGGGTCAAGTGCTCCGTTCATATCAAACCTGGCAAAGGCCCTTTGTGTCGGCTGTCCAAGGTGATTGCCGATCAGCAGGATTTTTCCATCCTGAAGCAGATGGGCCCCCGTTGCATTTGCGCCAATTTCCTCCTGAAAGCTGCCTTTATGTATGCCTCCGGTTCCGAAGTCTGGGTCCAGTTCGCCGTTCTCTAGCAGTTGAGCTAGCAGAAACTTTTTTTGAAACTTTGAAGAGATCGAGCCCACGAGAACGATTTTGCCATTGGTCCTTCTTCCGACGATTTTCAACGGCGAGCTACCTGGCGCAAAATTGGATGCCACACCCTCATCTGCGAAAGCAGTGTCCAGCCCATCCCTGATAGGAACTGTTTTGTTGTTCGACATGTTGGTTTTCCCTGAGATAAAAACAATGGAGTTACCGGGTAAAGCACCGGTCTTACTCAATCTACTCGCAGGTGATATAGGTTGTTAGCTGTTAGAAATGACAGCTATTGGTTGAGGTTTAACCATAGTTTTGATATATCAGCCGTCGATTGCGTCTTGGCGAAATAGGCGTTGTTGTCCAAATCCATAGGGATCTTTCATGTCGTTCATCCAAGCCAACCTGATCCACATTCTTGCCGCCATCTGGTTCGTCATCTGCTGGGGCGGGTACACCCGCTATGCCACCTGGAAAGGCCGTGACACCGCGTGCCTGGCCAGCGTGTTGCACCTGTATCGTGAGGACTGGATGCGCCGCATGCTGCTGCGCGACAACCGCATCGCCGATGCCAGCGTGATAGGCAACCTGGAGCGCAATGCTTCGTTCTTCGCCTCGAGTACGTTGATTATCCTGGCGGGTATTCTCACGGTATTGGGGGCTTCGGAACGGGCGGTATCGTTGCTGGCGGATATCCCGATGGTGCAACAGGCGTCCCAGGGCATGTCGGAAATCAAGTTGCTGTGCCTGGCGCTGGTGTTTGTCTATGCGTTCTTCACGTTCAGTTGGTGCATGCGCCAGTACAACTTCGCCGCCATTCTGGTCGGCTCGGCGCCGATGGTTGGTGAACGCCATGTGTCCGAGCAGGAGCGCAAGGCCTTTGCCGCCCGTGCAGCCCGTGTCATCTCGATGGCCGCCAACCAGTTCAACTTTGGCCTGCGCTCTTATTACTTCGGCATGACCATGCTGGCCTGGTTCGTCAGCCCATGGCTGTTCATGTTGATGAGTGCCGGTGTGGTGTTCGTATTGTATCGCCGCGAGTTTCACTCCGACGTTCTCGACGTGATGGTCTATACCCCAACAGAGGCGCCATTGGCCGAGGCGAGTAAAGAGGCAGCCTGATCGGGCGCCCGCGCGCTGGCTATCCAGTGTGTTACTGGAAGGGTCTGGCTCGGTAGCGCAGTCTGGTTTGGCGGGTGGGATTAATCTGTTCGCTGTTGTTGATGATTAGTCCGACTTTTCGAACGTTTTTGCTCTAACCGCTTTTTTCAAGGCAAAAGAAAACCCGCACTTGGCGGGTTTTCTTTTACCACTCTAAAAATCGTATTAGTTCTTAGGTGCTTCCGGAGCAGCCGGAGCAGCCGGAGCAGCCGGAGCAGCCGGAGCGGCCGGAGCGGCCGGAGCGGCCTGATCTTTGGCGGCTTCGGCGTTTTCTTTCGCCGCGTCGTTCACTTTATCCTGTGCTTCGTTCATTTTTTGCTGGGCTTGCTCAGCATTTTGGTTAGCATCTTGAGCTTTGTCCTCGGATTTTTTATCGCAGGCAGCGAGACCGAGGGAAGCGGTCAACATCAAGGCAATAGCTAAAGTCTTACGCATGGGGTGTTTCTCCTGATGAAAAGCATCTACTGGCATTAAGAGCCCACGCATCAGGGTTAAGTTCCTTAATTCTTTCAGATATATAAGTTTGTTCTAGTGCGGAACTTTTACCTGTACCGCCACTGCACTGTACGGACATAAACAAGAGCTTTTATCAAATGGCTGAAAACCCTGTTTTTGAGCGTGCGATGCGTTTTCTGTCGGCGCTGCGACATTGTCAGGTACTTGGACTAAGCGTTCACAGCGCCAGCAACGAAGGACTGACGATTGTGCTGCCGTATAGCCCGCAGATTGTCGGCAATCCCGAAACCGGCGTGATTCATGGCGGGGCGCTGACTTCGCTGATGGACACCGCCTGTGGCATGGCGACCCTCTGCGTGCTCCCGGAATTCGAAGTCTGCCCGACCCTCGACCTGCGCATCGACTACATGCACGCCGCCGAGCCACATAAGGATGTCTACGGCTTTGCCCAGTGCTATCGGGTCACCACCGACGTGATTTTTGCCCGTGGCTTCGCCTATCAGGATGACCCCGGGCAACCCATTGCCCATGTGATGGGCACTTTCATGCGCATGGGCAAGGGCATCAAAGGCACCAAGGGCTTTGGTGGCGCGGTTGCCGGAGGTGCGCAATGAGCGAGTCACTCAAGGATCAATTGCAAAAGGCCCACGAGCAGGGCGATTACGCCGCGCTGCTGGATTTGATTCCCTATGCCCGGCTGATCGGCGTCGAATGTTCACGGGTGGGAGATGAGCTGCTGTTCAAACTGCCAGCGAACAAGGACAACATTGGTAACCCTTTGTTGCCGGCGATTCATGGCGGTGTGATCGCCGGTTTCATGGAATTGGCCGCGGCGCTGCACCTGTTGGTGTTTACCGGATCGCCCGGGGTGCCGAAGATTATCGACTTCTCCCTGGATTACCTGCGAGCTGGGCAGTTTCGCGATACCTGGGCCCGATGCCAGGTCTGGCGCCAGGGTCGCCGGGTCGCCAATGTGGCGATTACCGCCTGGCAAAGCACCGAAGCCGAACCCATTGCCACGGCCCGCGCACATTTCAAACTCGAAGAGCCCTTGAAATCCTGAACTCAGCCCCAAACTCTGAGGACAACCCGCCGCCGACCCTCAAGGTCTCGGCTTATGCCATCTGATTGGAGTTTGATGACCATGAGTGTGGAAACTCAAAAGGAAACCCTGGGCTTCCAGACCGAGGTGAAGCAACTGCTGCACCTCATGATCCATTCGCTGTATTCCAACAAGGAAATTTTCCTTCGCGAATTGATCTCGAACGCCTCTGACGCTGTCGACAAATTACGTTTCGAAGCCCTGGCCAAGCCAGAGCTGCTGGAAGGTGGCGCCGAACTGAAAATCCGCGTGAGCTTCGACAAGGACGCTAAAACCGTCACCCTCGAAGACAACGGTATCGGCATGAGCCGCGAAGACGCGATCACCCACCTGGGTACCATCGCCAAGTCCGGCACCGCCGATTTCATGAAGCACCTGAGCGGCGACCAGAAGAAAGACTCGCACCTGATCGGCCAGTTCGGTGTCGGTTTCTACTCCGCCTTCATCGTCGCTGACAAAGTCGATGTGTACAGCCGTCGTGCCGGCAGCGCTGCCAGCGAAGGCGTGCACTGGTCGTCCAAGGGCGAAGGTGACTTCGAAGTTGCGACCATCGACAAGGCCGAACGCGGCACTCGCATCGTCCTGCACCTGAAATCCGGTGAAGACGAGTTCGCCGATGGCTGGCGCCTGCGCAACATCATCAAGAAGTACTCCGACCATATCGCCTTGCCGATCGAGCTGCCGAAAGAAGTGGCCGCTACCGAAGGCGAAGAGCTGCCGGCCGTTGAGTGGGAAACCGTCAACCGCGCCAGCGCCCTGTGGACCCGTCCGCGTACCGAGATCAAGGACGAGGAATACCAGGAGTTCTACAAGCACATCGCTCACGATTTCGAAAACCCGCTGAGCTGGAGCCACAACAAGGTCGAAGGCAAGCTCGAATACAGCTCGCTGCTGTACGTGCCGACCCGTGCGCCGTTCGACCTGTACCAGCGTGAAGCGCCGAAAGGCCTGAAGCTGTACGTGCAGCGCGTGTTCGTCATGGATCAGGCCGAGTCCTTCCTGCCGCTGTACCTGCGCTTCATCAAAGGCGTGGTCGACTCCAACGACCTGTCGCTGAACGTGTCGCGGGAAATCCTGCAGAAAGACCCGATCATCGACTCGATGAAGTCGGCGTTGACCAAGCGCGTCCTGGACATGCTGGAAAAACTGGCGAAGAACGAGCCTGAGCAATACAAGGGCTTCTGGAAAAACTTCGGTCAGGTCATGAAAGAAGGCCCGGCAGAAGATTTCGCCAACAAGGAAAAAATCGCCGGCCTGCTGCGTTTCGCATCGACCCACGGCGACGATGGCGAGCAGGTTGTTGGCCTGGCCGAGTACCTGGCGCGCGCCAAGGAAGGTCAGGACAAGATTTACTACCTGACCGGCGAAACCTACGCGCAGGTCAAGAACAGCCCGCACCTGGAAGTCTTCCGCAAGAAAGGCATCGAAGTGCTGCTGCTGACCGACCGCATCGACGAGTGGTTGATGAGCTACCTCAGCGACTTCGACGGCAAGAGCTTCGTCGACGTGGCGCGCGGTGACCTGGACCTGGGCAACCTGGACTCGGAAGAGGACAAGAAGGCTGCGGAAGAGGTCGCCAAGGCCAAAGAAGGTCTGGTCGAGCGTCTGAAGACCGCGCTGGGCGAATCCGTTGCGGAAGTTCGGGTGTCCCATCGCCTGACCGACTCGCCGGCGATCCTGGCCATCGGTGAGCAGGACCTGGGCTTGCAGATGCGCCAGATCCTGGAAGCCAGCGGCCAGAAGGTTCCGGATTCGAAGCCAATCTTCGAATTCAACCCGGCTCACCCGCTGATCGAGAAGCTCGACAACGAGCAGAGCGACGAGCGCTTCGGCGACCTGTCGCACATCCTCTTCGATCAGGCGGCCCTGGCGGCCGGCGACAGCTTGAAAGATCCGGCGGCCTATGTGCGCCGTCTGAACAAGCTATTGGTTGAGTTGTCGGCTTAACTAAGTTGCAGAAAACCCGCTTCGGCGGGTTTTTTCTTTCTCGGGGTTAACCATCAGGAGTCAGAAATGAGCCAAATCACTGTACGTTCCGTTGCCTATCAGATTGACGGCCAGGCTTACGAAAGCCGTCTGGCCTTCGATGCTGACCATAAAGGCCCGCGCCCGGGTTTATTGATGGCGCCGAACTGGATGGGCGTCAGTGCCGGTGCCGAGGAGATCGCCAGGTCGGTGGCCTCCAAGGGTTATGTGGTGTTGATCGCAGATCTTTATGGTCAGTCGGTTCGTCCGACGAACAATGACGAGGCAGGCGCGGCCATGATGCCGTTGAAGAATGACCGCCCACTGTTGCGCAAGCGCATGCAGGTGGCATTCGAACAGCTGCAAAGCCAGGGTGAAGTGGCTGTCGATACTGCGAAACTGGCCACTTTCGGTTTCTGCTTCGGCGGTTGCTGCGCCCTGGAGTTCGCCCGTACCGGCGCGCCAGTGAACGCGGCGGTATCGTTCCACGGCACGCTGGACACACAGAATCCGGCCGATGCGAAAAACATCAAGGGTAAGGTCCTGGTGCTGCACGGCGCCTCCGATCCATTGGTGCCGAAAGAGCAGTTGCCGGCGTTCGAAGATGAAATGAACGCAGCGGGTGTGGATTGGCAGTTGCTGAGCTACGGCGGTGCGTTCCACTCGTTCACCGACCCGCACGCCAATGTGCCGGGCATGATGATGTATGACGCGAAGGTGGCTGCTCGGGCCTTCACGTCGATGCATAACTTGCTGGATGAAGTGTTCAAAGGTTGATCTGGTGTCAGGCACCGACTTTGTCAGTGTCTGAACCGGCCTCTTCGCGAGCAAGCCCGCTCCCACATTTGACCGCGTTCCAATGTGGGAGCGGGCTTGCTCGCGAAGGCGGTTTCACGGGCAACTAAAATCTCAGGGCAGTTCGATTCGCTCACTTTCCCCCGGTACCGTCGGCCAGTCCCCGGCCGCCCAGCGCCGCCGTGCTTCATCAATCGCTGCCGGATCGCTCGCGACAAAATTCCAGTTGATTCGCCGTGGCCCGTCCAGCGGAGCACCGCCGAACAACACGGCGTGACTGTCGCTTTCAGCAAACAGGGTCATCTCTTCCCCGGCAGGCAGTACCACCAGCGAGTACGGCTCTATCGGCTCGCCATCCAGTTGCACTTCGCCGCTCAACACATACAGCGCACGTTCTTCATGCTCGGTGGGGATGAGCAATGTCGTCGCCGATTGCAGGTGCAGTTCCGCGTACAGCGTAGGAGAAAGCACCGGCACGGGTGATTCCAGGCAAAAGCCTGACCCGGCAATCATGCGAATCTTCACCCCCAGGTTTTCGCTGACCGGCAATGTGGACGCCGGATGGTGGCTGTAATGCCCCGGGCCTTGTTCTTTATCCTTGGGCGAAGCCAGCCAGATCTGCAAACCGTGCATCGTGAAGCCGCTTTCTCTCAAGGCCTCTGGCGTGCGTTCGACGTGGGCGATGGCACTGCCGGCCGTCATCCAGCTGACGTCGCCAGTCACGACCACTTGATCGGAACCGAGGCTGTCCTTGTGCTGGATCTGCCCCTGGAACAAATAGGTGAGGGTGGACAGGCCAATGTGCGGATGTTGGCGGATGTTCATGCCTTTGCCCGGTGGATAACGGGTTTCCAGCATGTGGTCGAAAAACACGAATGGCCCGACGCTGCGGCACTTGGCCGATGGCAGCGGGCGGAGAATCGGCTGGCCTTCGACATCTTCGGTGCGGGGGCGGATCACGAGCGGAGTGTTCATGGTGCGTTCCAGGCTGAGCGGGTGATGCGTTCGAGCATAACCCGCTTGCGCAGCCCTTGCCGCTATTGGCTGAACGCGCCTTCGGACAAATGCGTTTCGATGCTTATTTCAGACGTGGTCATCAGCTTGTGGATCGGGCAGCGATCGGCCACGCGGTGCAGCTCATCGCGCTGGGCGTCGGTGAGTACGCCCTTGAGGGTCAGTTTGACGTGCAGCGCGTACTGGCCTTTCTGTTCCAGGCTGTTGTCGCGCTTGACCTCGACGCCGACTCCGGTCAGCGGGATGTCCTTCTTCCTGGCATACAGCTTCAGGGTCAGGGCTTTGCAGGCACCCAGCGCGGCATCGAAATAATCGTGCGGTTCCGGCGCTGAGCCCTCACCACCCGCCGCGACGGGCACATCGGCGAAGAGTTCATGGTCATCGATCTGGACGCTGTGGCGCAAACCTTCGGCAGAAACGGTGTTGACAGTAACGGTCATGGCAAACCTCGCAGGCGACAGGAAAACTCATTCGATCAAAAAAGACCTTGAAGGTATAGAGCCATCGCGCTTGTCGGGTGTTCCAATTTTCGAGCTCACAAAAAAGCCCCGCAATGGCGGGGCTTCATGGTATCGATCCGGATCAGCTGCCTTTGACTTCCTTGCCGTTGACCGTGCCGTTCAGGAGCATGATGTTGTACTCCTTGCCGTCAGTTTCGACTTGTTGCAGGCGGACCAGCAGGTAATCCCAATCCTTGGCGAACCACATCACGGTGATGCGTTTGCTTTGCGTCGGGTCGCGCACGCGCTCAACCTTGATCGCTTCGATCTGACCGGCCTTGGTGTCGACTTTTTCCGAGCCCAGCACGCGGAAGTCGTAGGTGTCGACTTCACCGCCATCGACCACTTGATAGCTCATGGTCTTTTTGCCGGCGGCGACATCGTGTTGCAGCGCCAACTGATAGGTGGATTTGTCGACCATGCCGCGGTTGAGGGGGAGCTTGACGGCGTCACCGCGATCGGTGCCGGTGATCATCTTGGTGTTCCAGTCGAAATCCAGATCCGCTTTCTTGGCCTTGCCCAAACCGCCACGTTCAAAGTGATAGGACTCTGGAAGAAGCGTGTCCTTGTCCAGAGTCAGGGTGCTTTCCTCGGACAGGCTGGCGATCATCATCGATGCCTTGAAACTCAGTTTCCATTTACCGTCGCTGGTTTTTTCGAGGCTGCGCTCGGCAGTGCCACTCATGGGCAGCTGTTTCCAGTCGGCGGTGTAGCTGGCGGAGAAAGGTTGAAGGTCTGTCGCCTGGGCGAAGGGCAAGGCGAGCAGAGCGCAAGCGAAGAGCAGGGCGCGACGCATAAAATCTCCTAGTTTCGAATCAAGTGGCCGCTGGCCGCGAGTAACTGTCCATCCAGTAAAGCACCTTGCTCGCCGAGGGCCAGACGACCTTCGGCAAACCAGCGTACGGCCATCGGGTAGATCAGGTGTTCCTGAACATGGACCCGCTGCGCCAGACTCTGCGGCGAATCCTGTAACTCTACCGGTATTACAGCCTGTACGACCAGTGGTCCGCCATCGAGTTCCTCGGTGACGAAGTGCACGGAGCAGCCGTGCTCGGTGTCGCCAGCCTCCAGCGCGCGCTCATGAGTGTGTAACCCTTTGTATTTGGGTAGCAGCGAGGGATGGATATTGAGCAGGCGACCCTGATAGTGGCGTACGAAGCCAGCGCTGAGAATGCGCATGAATCCGGCCAGTACCACGAGTTTGGGATTGAAGGCGTCGATCAGTTCGATCAGCGCGGCGTCGAAGGCCTCGCGACCTTCGAAAGCCTTGTGATCCAGGGAGCGGGTGTCGATACCCGCGTCCCTGGCGCGTTGCAGGCCGTAGGCGTCGGCGCGGTTGGAGATCACCGCAGCGATGCGGACCGGGCTGTCGCCGGTCCGCGTGCTGTCGATCAGGGCCTGCAAGTTACTGCCGGTGCCGGACAACAGCACCACCACATCACAGGTCTGAGACATCAATGAGCCTTGAGGTTCTTCAGTTCAACCTGAGCCGCGCCTTCGGCAGCGGTGGAGATCTGGCCGATGACCCAAGGCTGCTCGCCCGCTTCGCGCAGAACATTCAGGGCGGCTTCAACGTGCTCCTGAGCCACGCAGATGACCATGCCCACGCCGCAGTTCAGCACGCGGTGCATTTCGTTCTCGTCAACGTTGCCTTTCTCTTGCAGCCAGTCGAACACTGCAGGACGGTTCCAGCTGGCCACGTCAACCACGGCTTGCGCGCCTTTTGGCAGTACGCGCGGGATGTTGTCCAGCAGGCCGCCACCGGTGATGTGGGCCATGGCTTTGACTGCGCCGGTTTCCTTGATCAGCTTGAGCAGCGGCTTCACGTAGATACGGGTCGGGGCCATCAGCAGGTCGGTCAGCGGCTTGCCGTCGAGCTGGGTGTTTTCGATGTCGGCGCCGGACACTTCGATGATCTTGCGGATCAGCGAGTAGCCGTTGGAGTGCGGGCCGGAAGACGGCAGAGCGAGCAGGGCATCGCCGGCAGCGACTTTGGAACCGTCGATGATTTCGGATTTTTCCACGACGCCGACGCAGAAACCGGCCAGGTCGTAGTCTTCACCTTCGTACATGCCCGGCATTTCAGCGGTTTCGCCGCCAACCAGCGAGCAGCCCGACAGTTCGCAGCCAGCGCCGATGCCGGTTACAACCTGGGCAGCGGTGTCGACGTTCAGTTTGCCGGTGGCGTAGTAGTCGAGGAAGAACAGCGGCTCGGCGCCGCACACCACCAGGTCATTGACGCACATGGCAACCAGGTCGATGCCGATGCTGTCGTGCTTGTTCAGGTTCAGTGCCAGGCGCAGCTTGGTGCCGACGCCGTCAGTACCGGAAACCAGCACAGGCTGCTTGTAGCCGGCCGGGATTTCGCAGAGGGCGCCGAAACCGCCCAGGCCGCCCATGACTTCCGGGCGCGCAGTGCGCTTGGCGACGCTCTTGATGCGTTCGACCAATGCTTCACCGGCGTCGATGTCTACACCGGCGTCCTTGTAGCTCAGGGAGGGTTGCTTGCTCATGATCCAGGCCTTTAGGGGGGGATTTCTGGGTAACGACCGAGTCCGTCGGGAGCGCCGAAACTGCGTAGGCGAGAACCATGCGCGCTATTCGGACACTACCCGGCTGTTGCCGGTCTGCGAAGGCGCGCGATTTTATCAGGCTTGAGCCGCAGCGGCCATCCTCAGGCCGACAGCAGGGCCATATCCGTTCAAAAAAAACCGTTAATGCGCGGTGTCGGTGGCATCCTGCATGGCTGTATAAGGTATCGCGATTAACCGTCTATCGTTATGGCAGTGCGAAAACTTACCCGGAACGTGTGAATGTTTTGCGTCGGGCAACGGTCACAGTCTTGCTCGATCGTCTTCATGCGGTCTGTTCCAGCCGCTCTTGTCGTCAGGAATCTTCCATGCGTTTTTGTAAATTCTTGCTTGTGAGTTGTTTGTCAGTGGTCAGCCTGGTCAGTCAAGCCGAAACCGTCAAAGGCCTTTACCTGGTGCGCGAGCCGGTGAATGGCCAGTCGTCCGAGGAGCGCGACCAGGCGACTCAGCGTGCGTTGGACACATTGGTGTTGCGCCTGACCGGCGACCCCAAGGCTGCTCAAAGTCCGGGGTTGGCAGCGATTCGCAAAGACCCGCAACAGATTATCAGCCAATACGGCTTTGAGGCCGGGCCGCCGGAAGTCCTGAAGGTCGATTTCGATCCGGGTACCACCGAGCAGGCCTTGCGCCGCGCCGGCCTGGCCATGTGGGGTGCCAACCGGCCGTCGATCCTCGGCTGGTGGTTGAATGATTCCACCGAGGGTTCAAGCCTGGTGGGCGACGGCCAGGCCAGCGCGGCGCCGCTGCGTCGGGCTGCCCAGCACCGGGGCTTGCCGTTGCGCTTGCCGTTGGCGGATTTGAATGAGCAGATCGTCGCGACCGCGCCGAATCTGGAGGGCGCAGATCCCACGCCGTTGCATGACGCATCGGAACGCTACAACGCCGACGCCCTGCTCGCGGTACACGCCATGGAAGAGGGCGGGCAGTGGCAAGCCAAGTGGCAATTGTGGCTGGGGGATAAAAAAGAGGCGGGCAGCGTGCAAGGCGCCGATCAGGCCGCCGTGGCCGATGCGGTGATGCTGGCGGTCAATGAGCGCCTGGCGCCACGGTTTGTTGCCAAACCCGGTGCTTCGAGCGAGCAATTGCTGGAAGTGCAAGGCATGAATCTGGAGCACTACGCGTCGCTCGGGCGTTTGCTGGAGCCGTTTGGCGGGCGCGTACAAAGTGTCGAGGGCGACCGTATTCTCTATCGGGTCAATGGCAGCGTCGATCAGCTGCGTGCACAACTGTCGCTGGCGAGGCTCCAGGAAGCACCGGCGGGTCAAGCCCCGGCCCCGGTAGCGCCTGTTCAGCCTGCCACCGGCGGTTCGGTGCCTGTCGCAGCGCCGGCCCCGACCCCGCAACTGCGTTATCGCTGGTAGCTTTTCTTTCTTTATATAGAAGCAATGGAGTGGTTCATGGCCGATACGCGGCGTTGGTTCTGGCTCGGTGGGGTGGTCCTGCTGTGTGCGTTTGTCTGGTTGTTGCATTCGATCCTGACGCCGTTCCTGGTGGCGCTGCTGTTGGCCTACCTGTTCGACCCGCTGGTGGATCGGCTGGAGAAGGCAGGCCTGTCCCGAACCTGGGGTGTCGTAGCGGTGTTTACCCTGTTTACATTGATCTTCACCGCGCTGCTGTTGGTCTTGGTGCCGCTGCTCGCCAGGCAGTTGTTTCGTTTGTATGAGCTGGCCCCGCAGATGCTCGACTGGCTACAGCACACGGCGTTGCCCTGGGCGCAATCGAAGTTCGGCCTGTCGGACGGCTTCTGGAAGTTCGACAAGCTAAAGGCCGCCATCAGCGAACATATGAGTCAGACCACTGATGTTGTCGGCGTGGTGCTGAGTCATGCCACGGCCTCGGGGCTGGCGTTGATTGGTTGGCTGGCGAACCTGGTGTTGATTCCGGTGGTGAGCTTCTACCTGTTGCGCGATTGGGACCTGATGATGGCCAAGGTTCGCAGCCTGCTGCCCCGTGATCGTGAAGCGCGCGCGGTATCGCTGGCAGGTGAATGCCATGAAGTGCTCGGAGCGTTCGTGCGCGGACAGTTGCTGGTAATGGTGGCCTTGGGTGTGATCTACGCGGCAGGCCTGATGCTGGTCGGGTTGGAATTGGGCTTGCTGATTGGCCTGATTGCCGGCCTGGCGGCGATTGTGCCGTACATGGGGTTTATCATCGGCATTGGCGCGGCGCTGCTTGCGGGGCTGTTCCAGTTCGGTGGTGATCTTTACCCGATGCTCGGCATTGTCGCGGTGTTCATGGTCGGCCAGGCGCTGGAGGGTATGGTGCTGACGCCGTTGCTGGTCGGTGACCGGATTGGCCTGCACCCGGTGGCGGTGATTTTCTCGATCCTGGCCGGTGGTGAGCTGTTTGGCTTTACCGGTGTGCTGCTGGCATTGCCGGTCGCCGCGGTGATCATGGTGCTGGTGCGCCATGTGCATGATTTGTATAAGGATTCTGAAATCTACGGGAGTGTCGACGAGCCGCAGGTGTAAGGGCCGTCGATGGGCGTTGGCAGGCTGCCCGGGTTCGTGCCAGGTCAGCCTGCTTGCTTCATGCGACTGTTACATGCACCGCCAAAGAATCTGCCACAAAACCGGTGCATTAACGCAAACCTTTGATTTTGCTTGTGGTCTGTCGCATTGTGCGGTCCGCTTCACGGGTATAAACTTCGCAAACTTTACACAGAGGCCACTAACGGTTCCTTTGGAACTGTTCAGTCAGCATGAAACCGATTCAGCTGCCCCTAGGTGTGCGTCTGCGTGACGACGCCACCTTTATCAACTACTACCCAGGCGCCAATGCCGCTGCACTCGGCTATGTCGAGCGGCTGTGCGAAGCCGACGCCGGCTGGACCGAAAGCCTGATCTACCTTTGGGGCAAGGACGGGGTAGGGCGTACGCACCTGTTGCAGGCCGCCTGCCTGCGCTTCGAGCAATTGGGTGAGCCTGCGGTGTATCTGCCGTTGGCCGAACTGCTCGACCGCGGCATTGAAATCCTCGACAACCTCGAACAGTACGAACTGGTCTGCCTGGATGATTTGCAAGTGGTTGCCGGGCGAGCGGACTGGGAAGAGGCGCTGTTCCATCTGTTCAATCGCTTGCGCGACAGCGGCCGGCGCTTGCTGATTGCCGCATCGACATCCCCGCGTGAGCTGCCGGTGAAGCTGGCGGATCTCAAATCCCGCCTGACCCTGGCCTTGATCTTCCAGATGCGTCCGCTGTCCGATGAGGACAAATTGCGTGCCCTGCAATTGCGCGCATCCCGTCGCGGCCTGCATCTGACCGATGAAGTCGGGCATTTCATTCTGACTCGCGGTACCCGCAGCATGAGTGCGCTGTTCGAGCTGCTCGAGCGTCTCGATCAGGCCTCCCTCCAGGCTCAGCGCAAGCTGACAATCCCGTTTTTGAAAGAAACCCTCGGCTGGTAAACCCACTGAAACCGGGGCTTTTAGCCGGTCAGGCATATTTCAGACGCCAGAAACCCCGCTTTCCTGCAAGGTTGCAGGCCGCGTGTATGTTTAAAATAGGCTTAAGCGCTTAGATGTAAACAAGAAACGGATAAGTCACAAAAAGATCGATAGAATTTGCAAATGAGGTTGATAGCGGGCATAGTCTCGGCTTCTTTACAACTTTCAGCCACGGTCGTGCCCATGCTAAATCGCTTCGCACCCCTCGTGCCTCTCGCACTCGTTACCCTGTTGTTCGGTTGCGCTGCCCACACTCCAGTGGCCCAGCAAGCTCCGCAACAGCAGGTTCAAAACTCCGTTACTGCCCAGTCTTCCGCTCTCTTTCAGGAAGAGCTGGCTACCGAAAAAGAACTCGCAGACTTCGCTGGCGGCAAGTCCTACCAGCTTCCGGTCCTGGCCGACAGCATCCTCGAACGTGGCATGTCCCTGATCGGTACCCGTTACCGTTTCGGCGGTACTTCTGAAGCCGGCTTCGATTGCAGTGGTTTCATCGGTTACCTGTTCCGCGAAGAAGCGGGCATGAACCTGCCACGCTCCACCCGCGAAATGATCAACGTGGATGCTCCGCTGGTCTCGCGCAGCAAGCTTGAGCCTGGCGACCTGCTGTTCTTCGCGACCAACGGTCGTCGCGGTCGCGTCAGTCACGCCGGGATCTACCTGGGTGACAACCAGTTCATCCACTCCAGCAGCCGCCGCAGCGGTGGTGTGCGCATCGATAGCCTGGGTGACAGCTACTGGAGCAAGACCTTCATCGAAGCCAAGCGCGCCCTGGCAATGGCACCTAACGCGTCGCCAATCGTCACTGCACGTAAATAAGCGGACATTTTGTAAGGCGAACTTAAAGTCTTACTTGAAGTTTGTCGCGTAGCCGCTAGAATCTTGATCTACGAATGATGGCAAACCGCCTGCGTCCCACGCAGGCGGTTTTCTTTTCTGCGCTCCCCGCAGAAAAAGCCGCAGCCAGATCAGGATGTTCTGCTTATGACGACGTCGGCCCGCCTCGCAATCATGTTCTTCGCAGCGCTGCTCAGTGCCTGCGCCAGCCGCACACCGCCTCCTGCGCCGGTGGTTCGCGCTCCCATCGTATTTGGTTCCTCACAAGCTTTTTCGCCCGAAGCGGAAGACGTACTGTTTCGCGCGCTCGGTCTGGTGGGCACCCCTTATCGCTGGGGTGGCAATACGCCGGATTCCGGGTTTGATTGCAGCGGCCTGATCGCTTACGTGTACCGCGATGTCGCCGGCATTGCCTTGCCGCGCACCACGCGCGAGATGATCTCCATGCAAGCGGCGAATGTGGGCAAGGAAGGCCTGCAAACCGGTGACCTGATTTTCTTCGCCACCAATGGCGGTTCCCAGGTCAGTCATGCCGGCATCTACGTGGGAGAAGGGCGTTTCGTCCACGCGCCTGCCACCGGCGGCACCGTGAAGCTCGACAGCCTGTCCAAGGCTTATTGGCAAAAGGCTTATCTGAGCGCCAAGCGTGTTCTGCAGCCTGAACACCTGGCGCGTAATCCGTAACCTTCGGAGCCGGTGCTCATGACTGCTCGCACGCTCAATCTCGACGACGACCTGTACCAATACCTGCTCGATGTTTCGCTGCGCGAAACGCCACTGCTCAAGCGCTTGCGCGATGAGACCCAGGCGCTGCCAATGGCACGCTGGCAAGTGGCGCCTGAGCAGGGACAGTTTCTTGCTTTGCTGGTGAAACTGACGGGGGCCAGGCGCTTGCTCGAGGTCGGTACCTTTACCGGCTACAGCGCGCTGTGCATGGCGGCGGCGTTGCCCGCTGACGGTTCGCTGATTTGCTGTGACATCCCCGGCGACTACAACGCCACCGCACGGCGCTACTGGCAAGAGGCGGGGCTCGCCGGGCGGATTGACCTGCGACTGGCCCCGGCGCTGGAAACCCTCGCCGAGCTTGAGCGACAAGGGCAAGGCGAGCAGTTCGACCTGGTGTTCATCGATGCCGACAAGGCCAACTACCCGGCTTATCTGGAACACGCCCTGCGATTGCTGCGGGTTGGTGGTCTGGCGGTGTTCGATAACACCCTGTGGAGCGGGCGCGTGCTTGAGGCCAGCCCCGAGAGCGCGGACACCCGGGCGATCCAGGCGCTCAACCGGGCCTTGAAAGACGATGTGCGGGTGGATCTGTCGTTGTTGCCGTTGGGCGATGGTTTGACCCTTTGCCGCAAACGCTGAGCCCCTGTGGGAGCGGGCTTGCTCGCGAATGCAGGCTGTCAGTCGACTAATATTCTGACTGAAGCACCGCCTTCGCGAGCAAGCCCGCTCCCACAGGTCAAGTGACTTACTTGACTGCCGAAACCCGCCACACCTTGTTCCCCACATCATCGGCCACCAACAGGTCGCCCTGGCGGTCGATCACCACACCCACCGGGCGTCCCATGGCCTGTTCCTTGTCGTTGAGAAATCCGCTGAGCACTTCAACGGGCTTTCCGACGGGTATGCCCGCGCTGAACGGCACGAAAATCACTTTGTAGCCACTGTGGGGGTTGCGGTTCCATGAGCCGTGCTGCCCGATGAATGCCCCTTGGGTGAACGGCGGCGGCAGCTTGCTGTTTTCTGCAAAGGTCAGGCCCAGTGATGCCGTGTGCGGGCCGACGGCGTAGTCCGGGGCGATAGCCTTGGCCACCAGGTCCGGGTTTTGCGGCTCGACGCGAATATCGACATGCTGGCCGTAGTAACTGTACGGCCAGCCATAAAAAGCGCCGTCCTTCACCGAAGTGATGTAGTCCGGCACCAGGTCACTGCCGATTTCATCCCGTTCGTTGACCGCGGTCCACAGCGCGCCACTGTGCGGTTCCCAGGCCATGCCGTTGGGGTTGCGCAGGCCGGAGGCGAAGATCCGCTGCTGGCCGGTGGCACGATCCACTTCCCAGATCGCCGCGCGACCTTCTTCCTTGTCCATGCCGTTTTCGGCGACGTTGCTGTTGGAGCCCACGGTCACGTAGAGCTTGCTGCCGTCCCTGCTGGCGATGACGTTTTTGGTCCAGTGGTGGTTCAGCGGGCCGCCCGGCAGGTCGACAACCTTGACCGGCGGCGACTTGATCTGCGTATCGCCACTTTCATAGTGAAAGCGCAGCAGGCGATCCGTGTCGGCCACATACAGGTCATTGCCGACCAGGGTCATGCCAAAGGGCGAGTTAAGGTTTTGCAGAAACACCGTGCGGGTTTCCGCGACGCCATCGTGGTCCTTGTCGCGCAGCAAGGTGATGCGGTTGGCGCTGGGCACACCGGCCCCGGCGCGGCCCATGACTTTCTTCATCACCCAGCCGCGAATGCCTTTACCGTCTTCGGGTTTGGGTGGTGCACTGGTTTCCGCCACCAACACGTCGCCATTGGGCAGTACATAAAGCCAGCGGGGGTGATCCAGGTCTTCGGCAAAAGCAGCCACTTGAGTGCCCGTGGCGGCAATGGGTTTCGCACCCTGTGGCCAGCCGATGGCCGGGGCGATGTTCACGGTCGGAACCAGTGTCTTGTTGGGCTCAGGTAGTTGAGGTGACGGGCCGGTACCGTCGGAGACTTGCAGGCGGGAGGTCTCGCCACAAGCGGCGAGCCCTGCGCCAAGCGCGATAACGAGAGCGAGCGGGGGCGTGCGCATGCTGGTCTTCCCTATGAATGCCTTGTTCTAATCATAGAGAAGCGTTGTCGTCCGATGGTTCAACCCCTCAGCCGCGTGCTTCCTTGAACAGCACCGCAATGCCGGGGTGATAGTTGCCGGCTTCGTTGCGCAACTTGCGGTAGGCATAAGGGAAATACCAGGCGACAGCGCAGCTGTGTTCCTTTTGCAGGTCGTCGACCATGTCCTGGAGTTCTTCCGGCGTGGCGCCCTGCTGGGCTTTTTGCGGGGCGACGAACAGGCAGCCGAGTTTCAGGTCGCTGGCGTGGCTCAGGCGCTTCGCATCGCTGGCGATGTCGAGCAAGGCCTGGGACAGGTTGAGGCTGTTGACCCGTGGCCAGCGCTGGCTGGTCTGGATGTAGGCGCGGGTTTCAGGCGAGGCCAGGAGCAGGTCGGCGCGGCTGTTGCGTTCGCCTTCTTCCATCTGTTTGCGGGTGGGCGCTTGTTGCAGCGTGACCATCTCGGCCATCCAGGCGGCGGCAGACAGCAGTCCGAGATTGGCCTTTTCGTCGTGCCAGTACGGTGTGTCGCCATCACCGCGGACGGCATTGTAACGGTCGATGCATTCGAACCAGCGCTCAAGCACCGGGCGCAGGAATTCCAGCTTTGGATTGCTGATGATCATGCCTTGCATGGGCTCACCCTTGTTGTTGTGTTGTGAGTTTGTGGCTCTTTGATATCACTGCTGAGAGCGTGGCACAAGATTGACGTCAGTTTATTGATTGATGGCAGTTATTCGGTCGATGGCCTCCCGGCTTTAATTGACGCTCCACCCCCAACCCTCTAACCTTCGCGGCTTGTTTCAGGTGCTCTGTGGCTTGGGTCGACAGAGTGAAACAGGGAAGCCGGTGAGTGAGTCCTTCTGTTGGTCGAAGGCCCGCAATTCCGGCGCTGCCCCCGCAACGGTAAATGAGTGAAAACTGTGTGTGATGCCACTGTGTCGATTCGATGCGGGAAGGCGCACAGTCCGGCCCCGCGCCACTCATGAGCCCGGAGACCGGCCTGATTCATCCAGCGGCATCACGGTGGGCGATGCCAGGCTTTTTGCCTTCTATTCTTGTGCCTGCCCGCCGTTATTCCTGCCTCAACGGAGAGCTCCCCCATGACTGATACCCCCGATCGTGACGAACGCCATCTGGCGCGCATGCAGCGCAAAAAAGCCGTGATCGACGAGCGCATCGCCAATTCCCCGAACGAGTGTGGCCTGCTGCTGGTACTGACCGGCAACGGCAAGGGCAAGAGCAGCTCGGCTTTCGGCATGCTTGCCCGCGCCATGGGGCACGGCATGCAATGCGGCGTGGTGCAGTTCATCAAGGGCCGCAACAGCACGGGGGAGGAGTTGTTCTTCCGGCGCTTTCCCGAGCAGGTGCGTTTTCACGTGATGGGCGAAGGCTTTACCTGGGAAACCCAGGACCGCCAGCGCGACATCGCCGCCGCCGAAGCCGCCTGGGCAGTGTCGCAGCAACTGCTGCGCGATCCGTCCATCGGTCTGGTGGTGCTGGATGAGCTGAACATCGCCCTCAAGCACGGCTACCTCGATCTCGATCAGGTGCTCAGTGACTTGCAGGCCCGGCCGCCGATGCAACACGTGGTGGTCACCGGTCGTGCTGCCAAGCCGGAAATGATCGAGATGGCTGACACCGTCACCGAAATGGGCGTGATCAAACACGCTTTTCAGGCCGGGATCAAAGCGCAGAAAGGCGTCGAATTGTGAGTCAGCCTCGGCACTGTCCGGCGGTATTGATTGCCGCGCCAGCTTCCGGCCAGGGCAAGACCACCGTCACCGCGGCACTGGCCCGATTGCATCGCAATCAGGGGCGCAAGGTCCGTGTATTCAAGTGCGGCCCCGACTTTCTCGATCCGATGATCCTCGAACGCGCCAGCGGTGCGCCGGTGTATCAACTGGACATGTGGATGGTCGGCGAGCAGGAGAGTCGCCGGTTGTTGTGGGAAGCCGCCGCTGAAGCCGACCTGATCCTGATCGAAGGCGTCATGGGGCTGTTCGACGGTACGCCGTCGAGCGCCGATCTGGCGCGGCATTTCGGTGTGCCGGTGCTGGGGGTGATCGATGGCACCGCCATGGCCCAGACCTTTGGCGCATTGGCCCTGGGGCTGGCGCGTTATCAGCCGGACTTGCCGTTCGCCGGCGTGCTGGCCAATCGTGTCGGCACGCTGCGCCACGCGCAACTGCTCGAAGGCAGCCTGACTGAAGGTTTGCGCTGGTACGGCGCGCTGTCCCGGGAAACCGGGATCGAATTGCCGAGCCGACACCTGGGGCTGGTGCAGGCCAGTGAGTTGAACGATCTCGACCTGCGCCTCGATGCGGCAGCCGATGCCCTGGCCAGCAGTTGCGAGGTCGCGCTGCCACCAGCGGTCGAGTTCGCCGCCCCTGATGTCATCGCGGTCGAGCCGCTGCTGGCCGGAGTGCGCATTGCCGTCGCCCGCGATGAAGCCTTTGCGTTCACCTACGGCGCGAGCCTGGATCTGCTGCGGGCGATGGGCGCCGAGTTGTCGTTCTTCTCGCCGATCCGCGACCGAGCGTTGCCGGAGGCGGACAGCCTGTATCTGCCGGGCGGTTACCCGGAGCTGCACCATGTTGCGCTGGCGCAAAACACTGCGATGCTCGACGCGATCCGCGCCCACCACCGAGCAGGCAAACCGTTGCTCGCCGAGTGTGGCGGCATGCTGTATCTGCTCGATTCCCTGACTGATGTCGAGGGCACTCGCGCCGAACTGGTTGGCTTGCTGGCCGGTGATGCGGTGATGCAAAAGCGTCTGGCAGCGCTGGCGTTGCAAGCGGTGGAATTGCCGGAAGGTTTGCTGCGCGGGCACACCTATCACCATTCGCTGACCACCACTGAACTGCCGCCGATTGCCCGGGGCTTGAGCCCTAACGGCGGGCGCGGAGCGGAGGCGGTCTACCGTGAGGGGCGGATGACCGCCTCTTATGTGCACTTTTATTTTCCGTCGAACCCCTCGGCGATTGCCGCGCTGTTTGCGCCGGACCTTGAAGCCGCCTTCGCGAGCAAGCCCGCTCCCACAGGGGATTGCGTTTCTTCAGGCCGCTCACCTTCAAATGTGGGAGCGGGCTTGCTCGCGAAGCGGCCATGAGCGACAACGCATTCTCTGAAGCCGAACGCGCAGCGGTCTATCGTGCCATCGCCGAGCGCCGCGACATGCGCCACTTCAGCGGCGGCACCGTCGAGCCCGAATTGCTGCGGCGCCTGCTCGAGGCCGCGCATCAGGCTCCCAGTGTCGGCCTGATGCAGCCCTGGCGCTTCATCCGCATCAGCGATCGCGCCTTGCGCGGGCAAATCCAGGCCCTGGTGGAAGAAGAGCGCATCCGCACTGCGCTCGCCCTCGGCGAGCGCAGCGATGAGTTCATGAAGCTCAAGGTCGAAGGCATCAACGATTGCGCCGAGGTACTGGTCGCCGCACTGATGGACGACCGCGAGCAGCATATCTTCGGTCGCCGCACGCTGCCGGAAATGGACATGGCTTCGTTGTCCTGCGCGATCCAGAATCTGTGGCTGGCGTCCCGCGCCGAAGGGCTGGGCATGGGTTGGGTGTCGCTGTTCGAACCCCAAGCCTTGGCCGATTTGTTGAATTTGCCACCGGGAGCCAAGCCGCTGGCGGTGCTGTGCCTGGGACCGGTGAAGGAGTTCTACCCGGCGCCGATGCTGGTGCTCGAAGGCTGGGCACAGGCGCGTCCGCTACATGAATTGCTGTACGAAAATTATTGGGGAGTGAGTCAATGAGTGTGGCGTTGTTGAGTGTCGCCGCGGTTGCGCTGGATGCGCTGCTGGGTGAACCCAAACGCTGGCATCCGCTGGTGGCGTTCGGCCGTTTTGCCGAGCGCATCGAGCAACGTTTCAACGGTGGTGGTCGCGGCTGGCGCAGTCATGGCGTCACCGCGTGGGTGACTGCCGTGTTGCCGCTGACGTTGTTGGCCACGGCATTTTCCTGGGCGCCTTATGTTGGCTGGATCGTCGAGATTCTCGCGCTCTATTGCGCCCTCGGCATGCGCAGCCTCGGTGAGCACGTCACGCCTGTGGCCAAGGCCCTGCGCAGTAATGACCTGGAAGCGGCGCGCACGCGCGTGAGCTATCTGGTCAGTCGCCAGACCAGCGAGCTGGATGAAACCGAGGTCGCCCGTGCCGCTACCGAGTCGGTACTGGAAAATGGCAGCGATGCGGTGTTCGCGGCGTTGTTCTGGTTTGCCGTGGCCGGCGCGCCGGGCGTGGTGCTCTACCGCCTGAGCAATACGCTGGATGCGATGTGGGGTTATCGCAATGAACGCTTCGAACGGTTCGGCTGGGCGGCGGCGAAGGTCGACGATGTGCTCAATTACATTCCTGCGCGCCTGGTGGCACTGACTTACGCGCTGCTGGGCAAAACCCGCCTGGCGTTGAAATGCTGGCGCACCCAGGGCCCGACCTGGGACAGCCCGAACGCCGGTCCGGTGATGGCGGCAGGGGCGGGTGCCCTTGGCGTCGAGTTGGGC
>NZ_JAHBDN010000072.1:0-41999 GCF_019956445.1 Pseudomonas sp. BF-R-19 | reverse complement strand
GCCAATAAAGATGCTGAATGATAAACCGCATTCGCGAGCAAGCCCGCTCCCACATGGGATTTGTGTAAGTTCTGAAAACACAAACCCCGGCACAGGGCCGGGGTTTGTGATGTTCCCTTACAACCTTAAACCAGCGCAGCAACTGCCGCGTTGAAGGTTGCGCTTGGGCGCATGGCCTTGCTGATCAGCTCGGCGTCGGCGTGGTAGTAACCGCCGATGTCCACTGGCTTGCCCTGAACGGCGTTGAGTTCGGCAACGATGGTTGCCTCGTTCTCGGTCAGGGTCTTGGCCAGGGTCGCGAACTGCGCTTGCAGTGCAGCGTCTTCGGTCTGGGTAGCCAGGGCCTGGGCCCAGTACAGCGCCAGGTAGAAGTGGCTGCCGCGGTTGTCGATGTTGCCGACTTTGCGCGATGGCGACTTGTTGTTGTCCAGGAACTGGCCGGTAGCCTGGTCCAGGGTCTTGGCCAGAACCAGCGCCTTGGGGTTGTTGTAGGTCACGCCCAGGTGTTCCAGGGACGCGGCCAGGGCCAGGAATTCACCCAGCGAATCCCAGCGCAGGAAGTTTTCTTCCAGCAACTGCTGAACGTGCTTCGGAGCCGAACCGCCAGCGCCGGTTTCGAACAGGCCACCGCCGTTCATCAGCGGCACGATCGACAGCATCTTGGCGCTGGTGCCCAGTTCCATGATCGGGAACAGGTCGGTCAGGTAGTCGCGCAGAACGTTGCCGGTCACCGAAATGGTGTCTTTACCTTCGCGGGTGCGCTGCAGGGTGTACTTCATCGCGTCGACCGGTGCCATGATCTGGATGTCCAGGCCGGCAGTGTCGTGATCCTTCAGGTAAGCCTGAACTTTCTCGATCACTACGCCGTCGTGGGCGCGCATCGGGTCCAGCCAGAAGATCGCCGGGGTCGCGCTTGCGCGAGCACGGTTGACGGCCAGTTTGACCCAATCCTGGATCGGCGCGTCTTTGGTCTGGCACATGCGGAAGATGTCGCCGGCTTCAACAGCCTGTTCCATCAGCAGGGTGCCTTTGCTGTCGGTCACGCGAACCACGCCGTCAGCCTTGATCTGGAAGGTCTTGTCGTGGGAGCCGTACTCTTCGGCTTTCTTCGCCATCAGGCCAACGTTCGGCACGCTGCCCATGGTGGTCGGATCGAACGCACCGTTGGCTTTGCAATCTTCGATCACAGCCTGGTAGATGGTGGCGTAGCAGCGATCCGGGATCACGGCCTTGGTGTCGTGCAGCTGGCCGTCGGTGCCCCACATCTTGCCGGAGTCACGGATCATCGCCGGCATCGAGGCGTCGACGATGACGTCGCTCGGCACGTGCAGGTTGGTGATGCCTTTGTCGGAGTTGACCATCGCCAGGGAAGGGCGAGCGGCGTAGACCGCCTGGATGTCAGCTTCGATGGCCGCTTGCTGTTCAGCAGGCAGGGCCTTGATGCGAGCGTACAGGTCGCCGATGCCGTTGTTCAGGTTGAAGCCGATCTGTGCCAACACGTCAGCGTGCTTGGCCAGTGCGTCTTTATAGAACTCGGCAACGATCTGGCCGAACATGATCGGGTCGGAGACCTTCATCATGGTGGCTTTCAAGTGAACCGACAGCAGCACGCCTTGTGCCTTGGCGTCTTCGATTTCGGCCGCGATGAAGCTGCGCAGGGCGTTTTTGCTCAGTACCGCGCAATCGAGGATCTCACCGGCTTGTACGCTGGTCTTTTCTTTCAGGACGGTGGCGGTGCCGTCTTGAGCGATCAGTTCGATTTTCACGGCGTCAGCGGCGTCGATCAGGGCGGCTTTTTCGCTGCCGTAGAAATCGCCGGTGCTCATGTGCGCGATGTGGGACTTGGAGTCCTTGGCCCAGGCGCCCATTTTGTGCGGGTGCTTGCGTGCGTAGTTCTTGACCGAAAGCGGCGCGCGGCGGTCGGAGTTGCCTTCACGCAGGACCGGGTTCACGGCGCTGCCCTTGATCTTGTCGTAGCGCGCCTTGGCTTCTTTGTCGGCGTCGCTGGTGACGGTCTCAGGGTAGTCCGGCAGTGCGTAGCCCTGAGCTTGCAGCTCTTTGATCGCGGCTTGCAGTTGTGGAACCGAAGCGCTGATGTTCGGCAGCTTGATGATGTTGGCTTCAGGCGTAACGGCCAGGGCGCCCAGTTCGGCGAGGTGGTCGGCTACGGCTTTGTCACCCAGTTGCTCGGGGAAGCTGGCCAGGATGCGCCCTGCAAGAGAGATATCGCGGGTTTCAACGGCGATATCAGCCGAGGCGGTGAACGCCTCTACGATAGGCAACAGTGAATAGGTGGCGAGGGCAGGAGCTTCGTCGGTGAAGGTATAGATGATCTTCGAGCGGGTGGGCATATTCGGATTAACTCTCTCTTCTTTGCTAAAGCGTGCGCAGAAACTCGAGGGCGCCGGGTAAGCGCGTTCGTTCAAAGTCATCCATGAGCCGAATATCGAGGTTTCGTTGCTGTGATGTTGGGTGCATCAGTAGGGCGTCAAGTAGCCGGACTGCGATAACAGGCCAGCTTGCCGGGCGGAAAGTCTCGTCGTAGAGCACTTCAGCCGTCGTGACCCTGTGGTCAGCGGCGGCATTATACATAGGTAGCTGGCAATCTGCCGATGGTTCATACGCAACGAATGTCGTCCATTGGTCTAAAGGTCGCAGGGGCAAGTCGGGCGTAGAGTCATTCGTCGTGCTTGGTTTTGGCGCTTTTCCCTTTGCTTTCAGGCTTGTAGCGCACGAGTTGCAAGGCTTTGCGCCAGATGGATGGAACATAGGGTTTGCGCGCCGATTCAACTGGGTTACGCTCGAACCAAGCCAGATGTTCAATCCAATCAATGGAGTTCAGCATGGGTTACAAGAAGATTCAGGTTCCAGCCGTCGGCGACAAAATCACCGTCAATGCAGACCATTCTCTCAATGTTCCTAATAACCCGATCATCCCCTTCATCGAAGGCGACGGCATTGGTGTCGACATCAGCCCGGTCATGATCAAGGTTGTCGATGCTGCTGTTAAGAAGGCTTACGGTGGCGAGCGCAAGATTTCCTGGATGGAAGTGTACGCCGGGGAGAAAGCGACTCAGGTTTACGATCAGGACACCTGGCTGCCTCAGGAAACCCTGGATGCGGTCAAGGATTACGTGGTTTCCATCAAGGGTCCGCTGACCACCCCGGTCGGTGGCGGCATCCGTTCCCTGAACGTGGCCCTGCGCCAGCAACTCGACCTGTACGTCTGCCTGCGCCCGGTGCGCTGGTTCGAAGGCGTGCCGAGTCCGGTCAAGAAGCCAGGCGATGTCGACATGACCATCTTCCGCGAGAACTCCGAAGACATCTACGCTGGCATCGAGTGGAAGGCCGGTACGCCGGAAGCCACCAAGGTCATCAAGTTCCTGAAAGAAGAAATGGGCGTTACCAAGATCCGTTTCGACGAGAACTGCGGTATCGGCGTCAAGCCGGTGTCCCTGCAAGGCACCAAGCGTCTGGCACGCAAGGCCCTGCAATATGTGGTCGACAACGATCGCGATTCGCTGACCATCGTGCACAAAGGCAACATCATGAAGTTCACCGAAGGTGCCTTCAAGGAATGGGCCTACGAAGTGGCGGCTGAAGAGTTCGGCGCGACCCTGCTCGACGGCGGTCCATGGATGCAGTTCAAGAACCCGAAAACCGGCAAGAACGTCATCGTCAAGGATGCCATCGCCGACGCCATGCTCCAGCAGATCCTGCTGCGCCCGGCCGAGTACGATGTGATCGCGACCCTGAACCTGAACGGCGACTACCTCTCCGACGCCCTGGCGGCGGAAGTGGGAGGTATCGGTATCGCGCCGGGCGCCAACCTGTCCGACACCGTGGCCATGTTTGAAGCCACCCACGGTACTGCGCCGAAGTACGCCGGCAAGGACCAGGTCAACCCCGGTTCGCTGATCCTGTCCGCTGAAATGATGCTGCGCCACATGGGCTGGACCGAAGCGGCCGACCTGATCATCAAGGGCACCAACGGCGCGATTTCCGCCAGGACCGTGACCTATGACTTCGAGCGTCTGATGGAGGGCGCCAAGCTGGTTTCGTCTTCCGGCTTCGGCGATGCGCTGATCTCGCACATGTAAGAAAACGCAGGCACACAAAAACCGCCTGATTCAAGTATTTGAGTCAGGCGGTTTTTTTATGGCGGGATGACGGTGTGGGCTTAAACTGTAACGGTCTGTTGCGGGGCGGATGTCGTCGCTTTCGAAGCATCCACCGGGTTGCCAATGTTGATCGCGTGCAGGCCTTTGGGGCCCTGGATGATGTCGAATACGACAGCTTGCCCGGCTTTCAGGGTTTTATAACCTTCCATCTGGATGGTGGAGTAGTGGGCAAACAGGTCTTCTGTCTTGCCGTCCTCGATGATGAAACCGTAACCCTTGGCGTTGTTGAACCATTTGACCTTGCCGCTGACCTTGCCGCCTGACATACCCAACTCCCTCTGCAACAGACTCCATCACTGGAGTATCATCCAGTACATCCGCAGTCGAATCTGTAAATAAGATTGACTCCGCGGACCTTTTTTACCCACTGTGGGCTCTATTGGTTGTAACACCGTTTTGCCGATAGTCAAGCTGACCCGGCAGTCGGAGTTGAAATCGCTGATAGCCGCCCCCACCACTGTATTTGAACAACTGACGAACCTTTCTTTCCATGCATGCAATCAGCCAGATTCGACTAACATTCAATCAGGATCGCCCTGATTTACACGACGACGATTCCGCAGGCATTGCTGTTCAGGAGGCAAAACCTGCACTACAGGCGCCGCCGATGTACAAGGTGGTTTTGTTCAATGATGACTACACACCGATGGATTTCGTCGTCGAAGTGCTCGAGGTGTTTTTTAACCTGAATCGCGAGCTGGCGACCAAGGTCATGCTGGCCGTCCACACAGAAGGGCGGGCAGTATGTGGAGTGTTTACCCGTGACATCGCCGAGACCAAGGCCATGCAGGTCAACCAGTACGCCAGGGAAAGCCAGCATCCGCTACTCTGTGAAATCGAGAAGGACGGTTAATCGCCGACCACTTGGGTATGAGGTGAAGCTATGTTAAACCGCGAGCTCGAAGTCACCCTCAATCTTGCCTTCAAGGAAGCCCGTTCGAAGCGTCATGAATTCATGACCGTCGAACACCTCTTGCTGGCCCTATTGGACAATGAGGCTGCCGCCACCGTTTTGCGTGCGTGCGGCGCGAACCTCGACAAACTCAAGCATGACCTGCAGGAGTTCATCGACTCCACCACGCCATTGATCCCCGTGCATGACGAGGATCGCGAAACCCAGCCAACCCTGGGCTTCCAGCGTGTGCTGCAGCGTGCTGTGTTTCACGTACAGAGCTCGGGCAAACGCGAAGTGACTGGTGCCAACGTGCTGGTCGCGATCTTCAGTGAGCAAGAGAGTCAGGCGGTGTTCCTGCTGAAACAGCAGAGCGTTGCCCGTATAGATGTCGTCAACTACATCGCCCATGGCATTTCCAAGGTGCCGGGGCATGGCGATCACTCTGAAGGTGAGCAAGATATGCAGGACGACGAGGGCGGTGAGTCTTCTTCCTCAGGCAATCCCCTGGATGCTTATGCCAGCAACCTCAACGAGCTGGCACGCCAGGGTCGTATCGATCCGTTGGTAGGTCGTGAGCTGGAAGTCGAGCGCGTCGCGCAGATCCTGGCGCGTCGTCGCAAAAACAATCCGCTGCTGGTGGGCGAGGCGGGCGTGGGTAAAACCGCGATTGCCGAAGGCCTGGCCAAGCGCATTGTCGACAACCAGGTGCCGGACCTGCTGGCCAACAGCGTGGTTTACTCCCTCGACCTGGGCGCCTTGCTGGCTGGTACCAAGTACCGTGGCGATTTCGAGAAGCGCTTCAAGGCGCTGCTCAATGAACTGAAAAAACGTCCGCAGGCGATCCTGTTCATCGACGAGATCCACACCATCATTGGTGCGGGTGCCGCGTCCGGTGGCGTCATGGATGCCTCGAACCTGCTCAAGCCACTGCTGTCGTCCGGTGATATCCGTTGCATCGGTTCCACAACGTTCCAGGAATTCCGCGGCATCTTCGAGAAGGACCGTGCTTTGGCCCGGCGTTTCCAGAAGGTCGATGTGTCGGAACCTTCGGTGGAAGACACCATTGGCATTCTGCGCGGCCTGAAGGGGCGTTTCGAAAGCCATCACAATATCGAATACAGTGATGAAGCCCTGCGCGCGGCTGCCGAACTGGCCTCGCGTTACATCAATGACCGTCATATGCCGGACAAGGCCATCGACGTCATCGACGAGGCGGGTGCCTATCAGCGCCTGCAACCGGTCGAGAAGCGTGTGAAGCGCATCGAAGTGCCGCAAGTCGAGGATATCGTCGCGAAAATCGCGCGGATTCCGCCAAAACACGTCACCAGCTCCGACAAGGAGCTGCTGCGTAACCTCGAGCGTGACCTGAAGTTGACCGTGTTCGGTCAGGATGCCGCGATCGACTCCCTAGCAACCGCGATCAAGCTGTCCCGTGCCGGCCTCAAGTCCCCTGACAAGCCTGTCGGTTCGTTCCTGTTCGCCGGGCCTACCGGTGTCGGTAAAACCGAGGCGGCGCGTCAGCTGGCCAAGGCCTTGGGTGTCGAGTTGATTCGCTTCGACATGTCCGAGTACATGGAGCGCCACACCGTATCGCGTCTGATCGGTGCGCCTCCGGGTTATGTCGGATTCGATCAGGGCGGTCTGCTCACCGAAGCCATCACCAAGCAGCCACACTGCGTGCTGTTGCTCGATGAGATCGAGAAGGCGCATCCGGAAGTCTTCAACCTGCTGCTGCAGGTGATGGACCACGGTACGTTGACCGATAACAACGGGCGCAAGGCGGATTTCCGTAACGTGATCGTCATCATGACGACCAACGCCGGTGCCGAGACCGCAGCCCGTGCTTCGATCGGTTTCACCTATCAGGATCACTCGTCCGATGCGATGGAAGTGATCAAGAAGAGCTTCACGCCGGAATTCCGCAACCGTCTGGACACCATCATCCAGTTTGGTCGCCTCAGCCATGAGGTCATCAAGAGTGTGGTGGACAAGTTCCTTACCGAGCTTCAGGCGCAGCTGGAAGACAAGCGTGTGTTGCTGGAGGTCACCGATGCAGCCCGTAACTGGCTGGCCGAAGGTGGCTACGACGCGGCAATGGGTGCTCGCCCAATGGCTCGCCTGATCCAGGACAAGATCAAGCGTCCGCTGGCGGAGGAGATTCTCTTTGGCGAACTGGCCGAGCATGGCGGTGTAGTGCACATCGACATCAAGGACGGCGAACTGACCTTCGAGTTCGAGACCACGGCCGAGATGGCCTGACGTTCAGAAGCAAAAAAAAAGGCGCCGAGAGGCGCCTTTTTGTTGTCTGCAGAATGCACATCAAAACTTGTGGGAGCGAGCTTGCTCGCGATGGCGGCGGTTCAGTCGGCAAAGATGTTGAATGAAAAATTGCTATCGCGAGCAAGCTCGCTCCCACAGGGTTTTGTGGTGTGGTCGCTAAATCGCAGACAAACAAAAACGCCCGGCATAAGCCGGGCGTCTTGTATTGACTTGATCAGCGGGCGCGGTAAGTGATGCGCCCTTTGCTCAAGTCATAGGGAGTCAGCTCTACGCGCACTTTGTCGCCGGTAAGAATACGGATGTAGTTCTTGCGCATCTTGCCGGAGATGTGCGCGGTTACGACGTGCCCATTTTCCAACTCCACACGAAACATGGTGTTGGGCAGGGTGTCGACGACAGTGCCTTCCATTTCGAAGCTGTCTTCTTTCGACATGCAGTAAAGCCCTCGGTGTCCAATGAATGGCCCGGTGCAACTGCGCCAGGCAAAAGCGGCGTGCATTGTGCCCGAAAAGTGGGGTTTAAGCCAAGGGGTTTAGGGCCGGCTCTAGTTTAGAACCACCCAGCGCTGATTAATCAGCAACTCAATGGGGCGATATTGAGTCTTGTAGTTCATTTTTTTGCAGTTTTTGATCCAGTAGCCTAGGTAGACCGCATCCAGCCCCAGCCGCCTGGCCTCGGCGATTTGCCAGAGGATTGCATAGCGCCCAAGGCTGCGGCGCTCTTCGGCCGGTTCGTAGAAGGTGTAGACCGCCGAAAGACCGTTCGGCAGTAAATCAGTGACGGCGACGGCCAGCAGCTGGCCGTTCAGGCGGAACTCGTAAAATCTTGAAAACGGCAGGTCCCGCACCAGGAATGTCGAAAACTGGTCGCGACTCGGCGGGTACATATCGCCATCGGCGTGACGCTGCTCGATATAGCGCTGGTAAAGGTCGAAGTACTCTTCGTTGAAGCCGGGCTTGGCCGGGCGCACCTGCAAATCCACGTTGCGCTTGAAGATGCGTTTCTGTTGCCGGTTGGGCGTGAACTGCCCCACGGGAATGCGCGCCGGAACGCACGCATTGCAATTCTGGCAATGCGGCCGATAGAGATGATCGCCACTGCGACGAAACCCCATCTCCGACAGGTCTGCGTAGACATGCACATCCATGGGCTGACTAGGGTCGAGGAACAGGGTTGTGGCCTGCTCATCGGGCAGATAACTGCAAGAGTGCGGCTGAGTGGCATAGAACTTCAAACGCGCCAACTCGGTCATGATCAACCCTCGGGATAATGCTTTTGAATAAGTGTAAGCCACCTGCGCAAAAGTCGCTCAGCAAACCCAGGTGGCATGGTTGGGTTGGTCAAGGTGCCTGGCCAGATAATCGGCAAACTCGCGGCGCGCAATCGCCCGGGCGCCCAGGCTATGCAGGTGGTCGGTGGGCATTTGGCAGTCGATCAGCACGAAGCCTGAGTCTTTCAGATGCCGAACCAGTGTGGCAAAACCGAATTTCGAGGCGTTGTCAGCGAGGCTGAACATGGACTCGCCGAAAAACAACTGGCCCATTGCCAGGCCATACAATCCGCCGACCAGTTCATCCCCGTCCCACACTTCCACCGAGTGCGCGTGTCCGCGTCTGTGCAACTCGATGTAGGCGTCCTGCATGGCCTCGGTGATCCAGGTGCCATCTGCGTAATCCCGGGGCGCGGCACAGGCACGGATGACGGCCGCAAAGTCCTGGTCAAAGGTCACTTGATAGCGTTGCTGGCGTAGCAGCTTGTTCAGGCTGCGCGAGACGTGCAATTCGTCGGGAAACAGAACCGTGCGCGGGTCCGGAGACCACCAGAGGATCGGCTGGCCTTCGGAAAACCATGGGAAGCAGCCGTGGCGATAAGCCGAGATCAGCCGATCGGCGGACAGATCGCCACCGGCAGCCAGCAGCCCGTTGGGGTCGCGCATGGCCTTTTCCAGCGGTGGGAAATGCAAGGTGTTGCGTTGTAACCAGGTCAGCATGGCATCCGGACTTACAGAAGGGGAGGGCAGTGGCGGGTTTTGGCCCGCCATAAAGTTTGCCTTCAAACGGTTGGAATGTCGTCGAGGTATTTTTCGGCGTCCAGTGCCGCCATGCAACCGGCCCCGGCAGACGTAACGGCCTGGCGATAAACGTGGTCGGCCACGTCACCGGCGGCAAACACACCTGCAATCGCCGTAGCGGTGGCATCGCCTTCGCTGCCACCCTTGACCAGCAGATACCCGTCGCGCATTTCCAGTTGGCCCGTGAACAGGTCGGTGTTGGGTTTGTGGCCGATGGCGATAAACACCCCGGCCAGCGGCAGCTCTTTGGTTTCGCCCGTTTGGCTGTCCCGCAGGCGGGCGCCGGTCACGCCGCGGGCATCGCCGAGCACTTCGTCCAGGTTCTGGTTCCAGTGCAGGCGGATATTGCCATTGGCGGCTTTTTCGAAGAGTTTGTCCTGGAGGATCTTCTCCGAGCGCAGTTTGTCGCGCCGATGGATCAGGTGCACTTCCTTGGCGATGTTCGACAGGTACAAGGCTTCCTCGACCGCCGTATTACCGCCACCGACCACCGCAACCAATTGATTGCGATAGAAAAATCCATCACAGGTCGCGCACGCCGACACCCCTTTGCCAGCAAACGCTTCTTCCGACGGCAGGCCCAGGTATTGCGCGCTGGCGCCGGTGGCAATGATCAGTGCGTCGCAGGTGTAGGTGCCGCCATCGCCAATCAGCTCGAACGGCCGTTGTTGCAACTTGGCGGTGTGGATGTGGTCGTAAACGATCTCGGTGGCAAAGCGTTCGGCGTGTTTTTGCATGCGATCCATCAACACCGGCCCGGTCAGGCCTTCGACGTCGCCCGGCCAGTTATCCACTTCGACGGTGGTGGTGAGCTGGCCACCTGCCTGTATGCCGGTAATGACAACGGGCTTGAGGTTGGCGCGGGCGGCATAAACGGCTGCGCTGTAACCGGCAGGGCCGGAGCCCAGGATAATCAGGCGTGAATGCTTCGCTTCGCTCATAAAAACACCTCATAAGCCTTTGTCACCAAAGAGAATGCATGCTCAAATTGAACGGCATGTCATGCGCTGTTGACTATGCTACACCCAAGGGGCTCAAGCATGGCGTCGTGCGTACAAACCCGTACAATGCCCTGCGTGTTAGATATATTCAGTGCGCACCGTATTTATAAAGACCGGGGCGCAGTGTTAAAAGTAGTCCCGGTTACACGTGTTAACTTTTTTACCTGCCTGGATTGGGCGGTTTTTTGGCAGTTTTTATAGACATTCACCAGATGGACGCGCCCATGGCGCAGGAATAGAAGCGTTTTGAAGAAATCCACCGCAGCACCTAAACCAGCCGTCGTACCGCTCTGGCGCCAGCACTTGCACTACCGACTCAAGGAAGGTGCGCTGATCGCCATCGGTGCCTTGTGCCTGTTCCTGATGATGGCCTTGTTGACCTATGGCAAGGATGATCCGGGCTGGAGTCATAACAGCAAGATCGACGACGTGCAGAACTTCGGCGGGCCAGCGGGTTCCTACAGCGCCGATATTCTGTTCATGGTGCTGGGTTACTTCGCCTACATCTTCCCGTTGCTGCTGGCCGTAAAGGCGTACCAGATCTTCCGCCAGCGTCACGAACCGTGGCAGTGGAGCGGCTGGCTGTTCTCCTGGCGCCTGATCGGTCTGGTGTTCCTGGTGCTTTCAGGCGCCGCCCTGGCCCATATCCATTTCCATGCTGCGACCGGTCTGCCGGCCGGTGCGGGCGGTGCGCTGGGGGAAAGCCTCGGCGAACTGGCCAGGAACGCCCTGAATATCCAGGGCAGCACGCTGTTGTTCATTGCCTTGTTCCTGTTCGGCCTGACTGTGTTTACCGACCTGTCGTGGTTCAAGGTGATGGACATCACTGGCAAGATCACCCTCGACCTGTTCGAACTGTTCCAGGGCGCCGCCAATCGCTGGTGGGCGGCCCGTACCGAGCGCAAGCAACTGGTCGCCCAGTTGCGTGAAGTCGACGACCGTATGGATGAAGTGGTCGCGCCGAGCGTCACCGACAAGCGCGAGCAGGCCAAGGTCAAGGAACGTCTGATCGAACGTGAGCAAGCCCTGAGCAAGCACATGTCCGAGCGTGAGAAGCAGGTGCCGCCGGTGATCGCGCCCGCGCCGCCAAAGCCCGTCGCACCGAGCAAGCGCGTGGAGAAAGAGAAGCAGGCGCCGCTGTTCGTCGACAGCGCCGTGGAAGGCACCTTGCCGCCGATTTCGATTCTCGACCCGGCGGAAAAGAAACAGCTCAATTACTCCCCCGAATCCCTGTCTGCGGTTGGCCACTTGCTGGAAATCAAGCTCAAGGAATTCGGCGTTGAAGTCACGGTGGATTCGATTCACCCGGGCCCGGTAATCACCCGTTACGAAATCCAGCCGGCGGCCGGGGTCAAGGTCAGCCGTATTTCCAACCTGGCCAAAGACCTCGCGCGCTCCCTGGCCGTGACCAGCGTGCGTGTGGTGGAAGTGATTCCGGGCAAGACCACGGTCGGTATCGAGATTCCCAACGAAGACCGGCAGATCGTGCGTTTCTCCGAGGTGTTGTCGACCCCCGAGTACGACAACTTCAAATCCCCGGTCACCCTGGCCCTGGGCCACGACATCGGCGGCAAGCCGGTCATCACCGACCTGGCGAAAATGCCGCACCTGCTGGTGGCCGGTACCACCGGTTCCGGTAAGTCGGTGGGTGTGAACGCGATGATCCTGTCGATCCTGTTCAAGTCCGGCCCGGAAGACGCCAAGCTGATCATGATCGACCCGAAAATGCTCGAACTGTCGATCTACGAAGGCATTCCGCACCTGCTGTGCCCGGTGGTCACCGACATGAAGGACGCCGCCAACGCCCTGCGCTGGAGCGTTGCCGAGATGGAGCGGCGCTACAAGCTGATGGCCAAGATGGGTGTGCGAAACCTGTCGGGCTTCAACGCCAAGGTCAAGGAAGCCCAGGACGCCGGCGAGCCGTTGAGCGATCCGCTGTACAAGCGCGAAAGCATCCACGACGAAGCGCCGTTGCTGCAAAAGCTGCCGACCATTGTGGTGGTTGTCGACGAATTCGCCGACATGATGATGATCGTCGGCAAGAAGGTTGAAGAGCTGATTGCCCGTATCGCACAAAAGGCCCGTGCGGCCGGTATCCACTTGATCCTTGCGACCCAGCGTCCGTCGGTGGATGTGATCACCGGTCTGATCAAGGCCAACATCCCGACCCGCATGGCGTTCCAGGTATCGAGCAAGATCGACTCCCGGACCATCATCGACCAGGGCGGTGCCGAACAACTGCTCGGCCACGGTGACATGCTCTACATGCCGCCGGGTACCAGCCTGCCGATTCGTGTTCACGGTGCTTTCGTGTCCGACGAAGAGGTTCACCGCGTGGTGGAAGCCTGGAAACTGCGGGGCGCGCCGGAATACAACGACGACATCCTCAATGGCGTCGAAGAGGCGGGCAGCGGCTTCGAAGGCAGCAGCGGTAGCGGCGACGGTGACGATCCCGAGGCCGACGCGCTGTACGACGAAGCGGTGCAGTTCGTGCTGGAAAGCCGTCGCGCCTCCATTTCCGCGGTTCAGCGCAAGCTGAAGATCGGCTACAACCGCGCCGCGCGCATGATCGAAGCCATGGAAATGGCCGGGGTCGTGACGTCCATGAATACCAACGGTTCGCGTGAAGTCCTGGCCCCGGGCCCGGTGCGCGACTGACCCGAGTATGAAAAGGGTGGTTCCTTCGGCGCCGCCCGCACTCCCACGAATGTTATGAGGACTCCCATGCGTCTGATCCGCATGCTGTTGCTGCCGGTACTGGCCTTGACCACGCTCCAGGCTAACGCCGATGACAAGGACGTGGCGCGCCTGACCCAACTGCTGGAAAAATCCCAGACCCTGACTGCACGCTTCTCGCAACTGACCCTTGATGGCACCGGCACCCAGTTGCAGGAAACCGCCGGCGAGATGTCCCTGCAGCGTCCGGGCCTGTTCTACTGGCACACCGATGCGCCGGCCGAACAGACCATGATCTCCGATGGCAAGAAAGTCACCCTGTGGGACCCGGACCTGGAACAGGCCACCATCAAGAACCTTGATCAGCGCCTGACCCAGACCCCAGCGCTGCTGCTGTCCGGTGACGTGTCCAAGATCAGTCAGAGCTTTGACATCAGTGCCAAGGAAGCCGGCGGCGTGATCGACTTTACCCTCAAGCCGAAAACCAAGGACACCCTGTTCGACAGCCTGCGCCTGTCGTTCCGCAATGGCCTGGTCAACGACATGCAACTGATCGACAGCGTCGGCCAGCGCACCAATATCCTGTTCACCGGGGTGAAGGCCAACGTGCCGATCCCGGCTTCCAAGTTCAAGTTCGATATCCCCAAGGGTGCGGATGTAATCCAAGAGTAAAACACCGAACCTGTGGGAGCGGGCTTGCTCGCGAAGGCGGTGTGTCATTCAATCAAAATGTCGACTGACACGGCCTCTTCGCGAGCAAGCCCGCTCCCACAGGGATCTTTGTCCAATCTCTGGACGGTGTGGCATATAAGCCCAGTGAGGTTTCACAAGTAGCCATGGACCTGTTTCGCAGCACCCCCATCGCCCAGCCCCTGGCCGCCCGCTTGCGTGCGGCCAATCTGGACGAGTACGTCGGTCAGGAACACGTGCTCGCTCGCGGCAAGCCCCTGCGCGAGGCGCTGGAGCAGGGTGCCCTGCATTCGATGATTTTCTGGGGGCCGCCGGGCGTGGGCAAAACCACCCTGGCGCGATTGCTCGCGGAAGTCTCGGATGCGCATTTCGAAACGGTCTCGGCGGTGTTGGCCGGGGTCAAGGAGATCCGCCAGTCGGTGGAAATCGCCAAGCAGCAGGCCGCGCAGTACGGTCGCCGCACCATCCTGTTCGTCGACGAAGTGCATCGCTTCAACAAGTCTCAGCAGGATGCGTTCCTGCCCTATGTCGAAGACGGCACGCTGATTTTCATCGGCGCGACCACGGAAAACCCTTCGTTCGAGCTCAACAACGCCTTGCTGTCACGGGCGCGGGTCTATGTGCTGAAAAGCCTCGACGAAGCGGCCCTGCGCAAACTGGTGCATCGCGCGCTGACCGAAGAGCGCGGTCTGGGCAAGCGCAACCTGACCCTCAGCGACGAAGGTTTCCAGATGCTGCTGTCGGCCGCCGATGGCGATGGCCGGCGCCTGCTCAACCTGCTGGAAAACGCTTCGGACCTGGCGGAAGACAACAGCGAGATCGGCACCGAACTCCTGCAAAGCCTGCTCGGCGATACCCGCCGGCGGTTCGACAAGGGCGGCGAAGCGTTCTACGACCAGATTTCCGCGCTGCATAAATCGGTGCGCGGCTCCAACCCCGACGGCGCCTTGTATTGGTTCGCACGGATGATCGACGGCGGTTGCGACCCCTTGTATCTGGCCCGGCGCGTGGTGCGCATGGCCAGCGAAGACATCGGCAATGCCGACCCGCGCGCCCTCAGCCTGTGCCTGGCGGCGTGGGAAGTGCAGGAACGCCTCGGCAGCCCCGAAGGCGAACTGGCGGTGGCCCAGGCCATCACCTATCTGGCCTGCGCGCCGAAAAGCAACGCGGTGTACATGGGCTTCAAGACCGCACTGCGCGCCGCCGCCGAACACGGCTCGCTGGAAGTGCCGCTGCACCTGCGCAACGCGCCGACCAAGCTTATGAAGCAACTGGGCTACGGCGATGAGTACCGTTATGCCCATGATGAGCCGGACGCTTATGCCGCTGGCGAAGACTATTTCCCGGAAGAACTCGACCCGATCCCGTTCTATCAGCCTGTGCCCCGAGGCCTGGAATTGAAGATCGGCGAAAAACTCAATCACCTGGCAAAACTCGACCGTTTAAGCCCAAGGCAGCGGAGAAAATAGTGCTTCCCTTGATCGTTGCGGTTTCCGTCGGCGGGATGGCCGGCACGTTGTTGCGCTTCGCCACGGGCAACTGGATCAACGCGAATTGGCCGCGGCACTTCTATACCGCGACGCTGGCCGTTAATATCGTGGGCTGTTTGCTGATCGGCGTTCTATACGGTCTGTTTTTGATACGCCCGGAGGTGCCCATCGAGGTGCGTGCCGGGTTGATGGTCGGCTTCCTCGGGGGGCTGACGACTTTTTCATCCTTTTCACTGGATACGGTGCGCCTGCTGGAAAGCGGGCAAGTGCTGCTGGCCCTGGGCTATGCGGCGCTCAGCGTATTCGGCGGGCTGCTTGCCACCTGGGCCGGCCTGTCCTTGACCAAACTTTGATAAACGAGAAACCGACATGCTCGATTCCAAACTGTTACGTAGCAACCTTCAGGACGTAGCGGACCGCCTGGCATCCCGTGGCTATACCCTGGATGTTGCGCGCATCGAAGCGCTGGAAGAACAGCGCAAGACCGTCCAGACCCGCACCGAAGCACTGCAGGCTGAACGTAATGCGCGCTCCAAATCCATCGGTCAGGCCAAGCAGCGCGGCGAAGACATCGCGCCGCTGATGGCGGACGTCGAGCGCATGGCGGGCGAATTGAGCGCCGGTAAAGTCGAACTGGACGCGATCCAGACCGATCTGGACTCGATCCTGCTGGGTATCCCCAACCTGCCGCACGAATCGGTACCGGTCGGCGAAGACGAAGACGGCAACGTCGAAGTGCGCCGCTGGGGCACCCCGACGGCCTTCGATTTCCCGGTTCAGGACCACGTGGCCCTGGGCGAGAAGTTCGGCTGGCTGGACTTCGAAACTGCCGCCAAGCTGTCCGGCGCCCGTTTCGCCCTGCTGCGCGGCCCGATCGCTCGTCTGCATCGCGCCCTGGCGCAGTTCATGATCAACCTGCACGTCACCGAGCACGGCTACGAAGAGGCCTACACGCCTTATCTGGTCCAGGCCCCGGCGCTGCAAGGCACCGGCCAACTGCCGAAGTTCGAAGAAGACCTGTTCAAGATCGCGCGCGAAGGCGAAGCCGATCTGTACCTGATCCCGACCGCCGAAGTGTCGCTGACCAACATCGTCGCTGGCGAAATCGTCGACTCGAAACTGCTGCCGATCAAGTTCGTCGCCCACACGCCTTGCTTCCGCAGTGAAGCCGGCGCATCGGGCCGCGATACCCGCGGCATGATCCGTCAGCACCAGTTCGACAAGGTTGAAATGGTGCAGATCGTCGAGCCATCGCAGTCGATGGAAGCACTGGAAGGCCTGACCGCCAACGCCGAGAAAGTCCTGCAACTGCTGGAACTGCCTTACCGCACCCTGGCGCTGTGCACCGGCGACATGGGCTTCAGTGCGGTCAAGACCTACGACCTGGAAGTGTGGATCCCGAGCCAGGACAAATACCGTGAAATCTCGTCGTGCTCCAACTGCGGCGACTTCCAGGCCCGCCGCATGCAGGCGCGTTTTCGCAACCCGGAAACCGGCAAGCCGGAACTGGTACACACCCTGAACGGCTCCGGTCTTGCAGTCGGCCGTACCCTGGTGGCGGTGCTCGAGAACTACCAGCAGGCCGACGGTTCGATCCGTGTGCCTGAAGTCCTCAAGCCGTACATGGGTGGCCTTGAGGTTATCGGCTAAATGAACTATCTGCCGCTGTTTCACAACCTTCGCGGCAGTCGTGTGTTGGTCGTCGGCGGGGGGGAGATTGCCTTGCGCAAATCCCGCCTGCTGGCCGATGCCGGTGCGCTGCTGCGGGTGGTTGCACCTGAAATCGAAGCGCAACTGCGCGAACTGGTTGCCGGCAGCGGTGGCGAGTGCCTGCTACGTGGCTACGCCGAGGCGGATCTGGACGGTTGCGGGCTGATCATTGCCGCCACCGACGACGAAACGCTGAACGCACAAGTCTCCGCCGATGCCCATCGGCGTTGCGTGCCGGTCAACGTGGTGGACGCGCCAGCCCTGTGCAGCGTGATCTTTCCGGCGATCGTCGACCGCTCCCCACTGATTATCGCGGTGTCCAGCGGCGGCGATGCGCCGGTGCTGGCGCGTTTGATCCGCGCCAAGATCGAAACCTGGATTCCTTCCACCTACGGTCACCTGGCCGGTCTGGCGGCGCGATTCCGTCATCAGGTCAAAGGCCTGTTTCCGGATGTGCAGCAGCGTCGGGCGTTCTGGGAAGATGTTTTCCAGGGCCCGATTGCCGATCGGCAACTGGCCGGGCAGGGCGGTGAAGCCGAGCGGTTGCTCCAGGCGAAAATCGATGGCGAAGCGCCAGTGGCGACCGGTGAGGTCTATCTGGTGGGCGCCGGGCCGGGTGACCCGGACCTGCTGACGTTCAAGGCATTGCGTCTGATGCAGCAAGCCGACGTGGTGCTGTACGACCGTTTGGTCGCACCGGCGATTCTCGAACTGTGCCGTCGCGACGCCGAGCGGGTCTACGTCGGCAAGCGCCGAGCCGATCACGCGGTGCCGCAGGATCAGATCAACCAGCAATTGGTGGACCTGGCCAAGCAAGGCAAGCGCGTGGTGCGATTGAAGGGCGGTGATCCGTTCATCTTCGGTCGTGGTGGTGAGGAGATCGAAGAGCTGGCGGCCCATGGCATCCCGTTCCAGGTCGTGCCAGGGATCACGGCGGCCAGTGGTTGCGCGGCTTATGCCGGGATTCCGCTGACCCACCGCGATTATGCGCAGTCGGTGCGTTTCATCACGGGCCACCTCAAGGACGGCTCCAGCGATTTGCCATGGGCCGATCTGGTGGCCCCGGCGCAAACCCTGGTGTTCTACATGGGCCTGGTGGGCTTGCCGATCATCTGCGAACAGTTGATCAAGCATGGACGCGCCGCCGATACCCCGGCGGCATTGATCCAGCAGGGCACCACGGTCAACCAGCGGGTGTTTACCGGCACGTTGGCCGATTTGCCTCGATTGGTGGCGGAGCATGAAGTGCATGCGCCGACATTGGTGATCGTCGGTGAAGTGGTGCAACTGCGCGAGAAACTGGCGTGGTTTGAAGGGGCTCAGGGGCAGGTCTAGAGACCGAGTTGCCCCATTCGCGAGCAAGCCCGCTCCCACATTGGATTTGTGAACGACACAAAACCAATGTGGGAGCGGGCTTGCTCGCGAAGAGGCCCTCAAGTTCGCCGCAAAATTCAGATCAGGTTCAGGCCTTGCGCCAAACCCCTTTCCCACTCAACCGCTCCCGATCATGGGGCGCGGTGAAGTCCTGGGCCGGGCCTTTGGGCACCACACCCGTCGGGTTGATGGTGCGGTGGCTGGCGTAGTAGTGGTTCTTGATGTGGGTGAAATCCACCGTCTCGGCAACCCCCGGCCACTGGTAAATCTCCCGCAGCCAGTTCGACAGGTTCGGATAATCGGCAATCCGCCGCAGGTTGCACTTGAAGTGCCCGTAGTACACCGCATCGAAGCGAATCAGCGTGGTGAACAGGCGGATGTCCGCTTCGGTCAGGTACTCGCCAGCCAGATAACGGTTGGCGCCCAGCAGCAACTCCAGGCGGTCCAGTTCGGCAAACACCTCATCGAAGGCTTGTTCATAAGCCTGTTGCGACGTGGCAAAGCCGGCGCGGTACACGCCATTGTTCACCGCCGGGTAAATCCGTTCGTTCAGCGCATCGATCTCTCCGCGCAGCGGCGCCGGGTAGAAGTCCAGGTCGTTACCGGTCAAATCGTCGAAGGCGCCATTGAACATGCGGATGATTTCCGATGATTCATTGTTGACGATGCGCTGGTGCTGTTGGTCCCACAGCACCGGTACAGTGACGCGGCCGGTGTAGTCGGCGGTGTCGGCTGTGTAGCGCTGGTGCATGAAGTCGAAGTGATCGAGCTTGTCGCCGGTCGACCCGAGGTTCTGGTCGAAGGTCCAGCCGTTTTCCAGCATCAACCAACTGACCACCGAAACGTCGATCAGCTTTTCGAGGCCTTTGAGTTTGCGCAGGATCAAAGTGCGATGGGCCCATGGACAGGCCAGGGACACGTACAGGTGATAGCGCCCGGGCTCGGCCGCAAAACCGCCGACACCGGTCGGTCCCGGCTTGCCGTCAGCGGTCAACCAATTGCGACGCTGCGCCTGTTCACGCTGGAACGCGCCGTCCTTGCTGCTTTCGTACCACTTGTCCTGCCAGCGGCCATCCACTAACAAACCCATGTTCAAGACTCCCGAAACCCATAATCGATGGAGTCGAGTCTATTCCGATGAGTTCGAACAAAAAGCGCAAAGATCGGGCGTGAATGATCGATTAAATCGATTTATCCCGCGCCGCCCAGTATTTTTCAGCGGTTTCGAAGGCCTGTTCGCGGCTCTGTCCCAGGCCACGCAGGGCCAGGGCCATGGTCGAGATCAGGGCCATTTGCGGGTAGCTGTCGACCACATCGCCACGCCAGACCGCTTTCAAATGTTCAGGCTCGAGCGAGGCAGGTTTGACGTGACGCTGCGCCGACAACTGCGGCCATTCCTCGTCCCAGCTTTCACCCCCGCTCGTACCGTACAGGTGGCTGTCGGCGTCCGGGTTGATCTCGATCTCGCCGCCATCGCCCTTGATCACGATGGCCGTGTCACCCAGCAGGCCGCTGGCATCGCGATGCACCGCCTGATAACCCGGGTGGAAAATGCTCTGCAAGCCGCAACGGGCGCCCAGCGGATTGAGAATCCGCGCCAGCGAGTGGATTGGCGAGCGCAGGCCCAGGGTGTTGCGCAGGTCGATCATGCGTTGCAGCTGCGGCGCCCAGTCCATCAATGGCATGAAGGCCAGCCCGCCGTTATCCAGCGCCGAACCCACCTGTTGCCAGTTGCGGCACAGCGGGATGTTCAATTCGCCCAGCAGTTGCTCGCTGTACAGCCGACCGGCCGTGTGGGCGCCACCGCCGTGCATGAAAATCCGCACGCCGTTTTGCGCCAGGCACTTGGCTGCCAGTAGGTACCACGGCAAGTGCCGCTTCTTGCCGGCATAGGTCGGCCAGTCCAGATCCACCGCCAGCGCCGGAGGATTCAGGCGTTCGCGTAAGGCTTCGGTGAAGCCCGCCATCTCTTCCGCGCTTTCTTCCTTGTGCCGCAACAGCATCAGGAATGCGCCGAGTTGGGTTTCCTCGACTTTTTCATCGAACACCATGCCCATGGCTTCGCGGGCCTCGACCCGGGTCAAATCGCGGGCGCCGCGCTTGCCTTTGCCAAGGATCCGCACGAACTGGGCGAACGGATGCTCGGCGGGCGTTTCGAGTGTCAGTGCTGGGTAATCGTTCATAAGCAATTCGTCGGTTTGGGCAGGCCCGCCAGTTTCGCGGCGAGTTTGGCGGGAGTGCCTTTGAACAGTCGGTTCAGATGCAGGCTGTTGCCTTTTTCCGGGCCGAGTTTCAGGGCGGTGTACTTGATCAACGGGCGGGTGGCCGGTGACAGCTGGAATTCGGCGTAGAAACTGCGTAGCAGTTCGAGGACTTCCCAGTGTTCGGGCGTCAACTCGATGTCTTCGGTCGCCGCCAGGGCACTGGCCACATCCGCAGACCAGTCACTCAGTTCGACCAGGAAACCATCCTTGTCCAGCTCGATGGCGCGGGCGCCGACCGTCAATGCATTCATAGCCAACTGTTGACCTTGTCGTAGTGAATCGACAGTTCGACGAAGGCCGGGTAATCGATGGCTTTGGCCCAGTCTGGAACCGCAAGCGCACGGGCCTGGGCATCTTCGGCAAGCACGAACAGCTTCAGGCCACGTGCGCTGAGTGCCATGAACGGCGCGGTGCCTGGCTGCAACGCATAGGCTGCATCTCCAGACAACAGCAACCCGTCGCTGGCGCCGATCACGCGCAGGCAACTGGTCAGGTGTTCGTCGCCGAACGGGGAATGAGACAACACATGCAAAGTCGACATCAGAGGGTGATCACCTGGTCGTAACGGTCAATGAGGGCGGTGATTTCGTGGGCGGCCAACACCTGGGCTTCTTCCAGCGACAGGCCGCTCGGGTCCAGGCCACGCAGGGCGATGCTGTCGCCGCAGGCGAACAGTTCCTCGACACCGAACATCGGCAGGGCTTGCAGGTTGGCGCTCAGATCTTTCTGTTGCAGGGCCTTGGCGTTCTGGCTGGCGGACAGCTGGAACACGCCGTCATCGAGAAACAGCAGGCCGATCGGCAGGTCGAAGGCGCCGCCAGCGAGCACGATATCCAGCGCTTCCCGCGCGCCAGGGCCGGACCATGGCGACTGGCGGCTGATGATCAATATGGATTTGGCCATGTCATGCGCCTCCGAAACAGATCAGACGGTCGGCATCCTGCGCCGCGTCATGCAATTGGCCGAGGCCGGACAATTCCCACGGCGCGCCGACGGCTACCGCCTCGCGCTGATAGCGCCTGGCTTCTTCGTCGTTCAACACACCACGCCGCAGGGCAGCGGCGATGCACACCACGCCATCGAGTTGATGGTCGCTGACAAAGGCGCGCCACTGTTTGGGCAAGTCCAGTTCATCCTGGGGAGTGACCACACTGGCGGACGCGTTGTAGACGCCATCCTGATAGAAAAACAGCCGGACAATCTCGTGCCCGCCGGCCAGTGCCGCTTGGGCGAACAGCAAGGCGCGGCGCGAGGAGGGCGCGTGGGCGGCGGAAAACACGGCGATGGCGAACTTCATGACGGACTCGATCAGCGAAACTGCGGCCATGATAAAGCTTTATCGGCGGGGCAGCTAAATCGATGTTGTCTATTCTGGCCCCATCGCGAGCAAGCTCGCTCCCACAATTGTTTCGTGGTGGATTTCAATTTTGTATTCGACACCGATCCCCTGTGGGAGCGAGCTTGCTCGCGATGAGGGCCGCATAGGCACCGCCAAGCTCAGCGCGGCATATACCCCAACTGCCAGCGCCGCGGGATCTTCAACGACAATACCCCGAGCCCGGCAGCCAGCAGGCCACTGGCAAACAACGCCTTGAGCCCCAGATGATGTTCCAGCACGGCACCGAGTACCGCGCCGGCGAACATGCCGGTCCAGGGGATCAATTGCACGCGCCAGCCGCTACGGCGCTCGCCGAGCATCCAGCGGCCCAGCCCGCGGCCGAAACGCGACAGGGCACCGGTGACGTAGGTCAGACCCACCGGCAGGCCATTCACTTCTTCCACTGCGGCGTTGAGCATGCCCATTGCGATGATCGCCGCCAGCAGGGCCGGCAGTTGCGCCTCATAAGGCCAGGCTGCGGCGGCGCACAGCAGGGCGGCAATGCACAACAACAAGGGCAGCGCCCGGCGTCTGCCTAGCCGGTTGACGATAATGCCCAGCGCGTTACCGACGATGAAGGTGGCGACGAGGATCACCAGGCGCAGGGTCAACCCAAGGTCGCCAGCACTGATGGCGACCGCCATCCGGGTGGTATTGCCGCTCATGAACGAGACGAAGTCGCCGCTGGCCATGAAGCCGATGGCGTCGGTCATACCGGCCAACACCGAAAGCATGGCCACCAGGCTCAGGCCTATGCGCCCGCGCCATTTCTGCGTGTGCAAGTGACCGGGGCTGGCGTGGGTCCTGGCGGTGTTGGGCAGCATTGGCGACAGTATCCCTGAACAGTGCTTAGGGTTTTATCCCATTCAACTCGCAATACTCCAGCCAGTCCATGCCGGCCATTTCCGCCACTTCCCGGTGCACTTCCAGGCGCTGCGCTTCGTAGTCCTGGGGTGTGGCGGTGGTTAACTGCAGCGTCAGTTCCCAGGCAAACAACTGCTGGCGTTCTGCTTCAGCTTCAAACGCTTCGTGCAGCCGTTCCTCGCGATACTGAGCCGCCGTTTCACCCTTGGCCTGAGCCAACAGCGGGTTGAGGTGGTCGAGTTCTTCGCGCAACTCGGGGCGTGCATCGAGAAACCTCTTGAGTGCTTGCTCATGCTGCAGTTCGGTTGTCGCCATGGTCGCTCCTTGAGAACGGATTACGAGGATTGCTTCTTGCCGGCCTTGGCCGCTGCCGCCAGGCATTCGAGGGCAAACTGTTCGGTGTAGGTCATCTGGATCGGCGTGGTTTCGCCTTTGACAGTTCTTTCGCCGTCGAGGATGTAGCGAATCCGCTTGTCGGTGACACCGATTCGCTTGGCAATCCAGGAAGGCGTCTGACCGATCTGGCTGATCAGCTTGTCGGCATATTCAGTGCTCGGTTTGTAGAACTCGGCATTAGGTGTCATCAGGTTTCCAGTCAGGGGTGTAATGGGGCGTTATTGGCGCGACAGGGTGCGCGAATCGTTGCGCGCTGTCGCGGTATAAATGCAGTAAAGCAGAACGATACGGGCTGCCGGGGTGATAAAGTCCGCTTTTTCCCGATGAGTGAATGCAATGCGAATTCTGATGGTGGCGCTGGCCGTGACGTTGCTGGCCGGATGCGCTGGCTCGGCGATGAACGACGCCCGCACCAAGGCCCCGTACAAGACCCTGAACTCGGAAAAACCGGGAAAAGACGTCGCCCAGTGCGTGCAGTTTTCCTGGCAGGACGAGGCCGTGTTCGGCGTCGATGCCGCTGCCTATTTGCAACCGGGGGAGAAGGGCGGCACGACCGTTTACACCCGTTCGGCGGAGTCCTTCGTCGACGTGACCACCGATGCCTCGGGCACGGTGTTGAACTACTACGCACAGAAGGACGATTTCGTGGCCAAGCGCCGGTTGGCGGCGTTGGCGACTTGCCTGTGATTTGAAGGCTAACGCAAGTCCCTTGTGGGAGCGGGCTTGCTCGCGAAGGCGGCTGTTCAGCAGTATTGATGTCGACTGACCCACCGCTTTCGCGAGCAAGCCCGCTCCCACAGGGATTTGTGTGTGTCAGTAGTTCAGGCGCTTCTGGAAGAAGAAGTGCTTGTGGCCCGGCGGGTAATCGGCAATGTGCCCGATCTCGCTGTAGTCGCATTTCTTGTAGAACCCAGGCGCCTGGAATTCAAAGGTGTCGAGCCACAGCCCGACGCAGCGCCGTTCCCGCGCCAGGTCCTCGGCCATCTGCATCAGTTTCGATCCCAGGCCCTGTCCCCGGGCCTGTTCCGGCACTACCAGCAAGTCGATGTACAGCCACTGGTAAAACAATCGGCCATGCAGGCCGCCGAGGATCTCGTCGTTGTCGTCGCGCACCAGCAAGGCGATGTGCTCAGGCACGTTACCTTCGGCCTTCGAGCCGTTGTAGGCGCGCAGCGGTTTGAGGATGGCCTGTCGTTGTTCATCCGTGGGGTTATGCGACAGTTCGATACGCAAGTTCATGGCTATATCCTTATGGCATTGAAGCCGCAGCCTATCCCGGTTGCAGCGATTGTTCCATCCCCGGAAAAGTTGAACCGTCGCCAACGCGCAGCTTGCCTGAGGGGGCAAAGGCTGTCCGTTTTCACTTAACATATGGACCCTCAGACCAATAACAGGACGCGTTGTCATGTCGAACACAGCCGAGCGGGTCAACATCCTCGAGTCTCAGGTGTTGTCCCACGACTGGTACCTGCTCAAGAAAATCACCTTCGATTACCAACGCAACAACGGCGAGTGGCAACGCCAGGTCCGGGAGGTCTACGACCGTGGCAATGGCGCGGCGATTCTGCTGTACAACCGCGAAAAGAGGACCGTGGTACTGACCCGGCAATTTCGCCTGCCGGTGTTCGTCAATGGTCACGATGGGCTGTTGATCGAAGTGGCGGCGGGGCTGCTGGAAGGCGCGGCGCCTGAAGACCGCATCCGCGACGAAGCGGAGGAAGAGACGGGGTATCGCGTGCACCATGTGCAGAAGGTGTTCGAGGCATACATGAGCCCCGGTTCGGTGACGGAAAAACTGCACTTCTTCATTGCCGAATACGACGCGAAGTCGAAAGTCAGCGACGGTGGCGGGCTGGAGTCGGAAACCGAAGAGCTGGAAGTGCTGGAGTGGGCGTTCGACGACGCGCTCGAAGCGTTTTACCGCGGCGAAATCTGCGACGCCAAGACCATCATGCTGTTGCAGTATGCGGCGATGAAAAACCTCTTCGCCCAAGCATGATCAAAAGCCTGGCAGGCGTGCCGTGCCGGGCCATTGCCCACCCTCCAGCGTCAGCAACAGCTCCTTCGCTTCAAGTCCGCCGGCAAACCCGGTGAGCTTGCCCGACGCGCCAATCACCCGATGACAGGGCGCCACGATCGAAATCGGGTTCTTGCCATTCGCCGCGCCCACCGCCCTGACCGCCGCCGGGTTGCCGATCTGTTCGGCGATCTGGCTGTAGCTGCGGGTCTCGCCGAACGGGATGGTCAGCAGCGCCGCCCAGACCTTCTTCTGGAATTGCGTGCCGGCAAAATCCAGATCCAGTTCGAAACGATCGCGGGTGCCGGAAAAATATTCGCGTAGCTGCGCAGCCGTGCGCACCAGGATCGGATTGTCCGGCGCTTCGCTCATCGGCCCCAGGCGCACCCGCCCGGGTTTGTCGTTTTCCCAGAGGATGGCCGCCAGTCGTGAACCGTTCGCGACCAGCTTCAACTGGCCCACGGGTGAAGCCACGGTGGTGCAGGTATAGGTCATGCCAGGGCTCGCGCAAAATTGCTGAACAGGCGTTAAGGATACTGCCTCGACGGGGAGGCGCAATACGTAATCCCGACCATACTTGGCAACGGCTTTTGAAACGTTTCCCTGTTTAATGACAAGAAGAGACCGACTCATGAAGTACGAACCTTTTGCCAAATCGCTGATTGCGACCTCATTGGCGCTCAGCTGCCTGACCGCCCACGCCGCCTCCGTGGCCCCGGCTACCGGGGAAAACGGCATGGTGGTAACGGCCCAGCACCTGGCCAGCCATGTGGGCGTGGATGTGCTGAAGAACGGCGGTAATGCAGTGGATGCTGCGGTCGCTGTCGGCTATGCGCTGGCGGTGGTGTACCCCGCGGCAGGCAACCTCGGCGGCGGTGGTTTCATGACCATACAACTGGCGGACGGGCGCAAGACCTTCCTCGATTTCCGTGAAAAGGCGCCACTGGCCGCAACCGCCAACATGTACCTGGACAAGGAGGGCAACGTCGTTCCCGATCTGAGTACCCGTGGCCACCTGGCCGTGGGCGTGCCGGGCACCGTTTCGGGCATGGAACTGGCGCTGTCCAAATACGGCACCAAGCCGCGCAAGGAAATCATCGCCCCGGCCATCAAGCTGGCCGAAGACGGTTTCGTGCTGGAGCAGGGGGATGTCGATCTGCTGGACTACGCCACGGACATGTTCAAGAAGGACATCAAGGATTCCGGCGCGATCTTCCTCAGCAAGGGCGAGCCGATGCAGGTCGGCCAGAAACTGGTGCAAAAGGACCTGAGCAAGACCTTGCGGGAGATCTCCGACAAAGGCGCCGACGGTTTCTATAAAGGTTGGGTGGCCGACGCCATCGTCACCTCGAGCCAGGCCAACAAGGGCATCATCACCCAGGCCGACCTCGACAAATACAAGACCCGTGAACTGGCGCCCATCGAGTGCGACTACCGTGGCTACCACGTGGTTTCCGCACCGCCACCGAGCTCCGGCGGCGTGGTGATCTGCGAAATCATGAACATCCTCGAAGGCTATCCGATGAAGGATCTGGGCTATCACTCGGCCCAGGGCATGCACTATCAGATCGAAGCGATGCGCCACGCCTATGTGGACCGCAACAGCTACCTGGGCGACCCGGATTTCGTGAAGAACCCGATTGCCCACCTGCTGGATAAAAACTACGCGACCAAGCTGCGCGAAGCGATCAAGCCGCAAAAAGCCGCGATTTCCAGTGAACTCAAGCCCGGTGTAGCGCCCCATGAAGGCAGCAACACCACGCATTACTCCATCGTCGACAAGTGGGGCAACGCGGTGTCGGTGACCTACACCCTCAACGACTGGTTCGGTGCCGGCGTGATGGCGAGCAAGACCGGGGTCATCCTCAACGATGAAATGGACGACTTCACCTCGAAGATCGGCGTACCGAACATGTACGGCCTGGTGCAGGGCGAGGCCAACGCCATCGCGCCCGGCAAGGCGCCGCTGTCGTCCATGAGCCCGACCATCGTCACCAAGGACGGCAAAGTGGTGATGGTGGTCGGCACTCCGGGCGGCAGCCGCATCATCACCGCGACCTTGCTGACCATGCTCAACGTGATCGACTACGGCATGAACATCCAGGAAGCGGTCGATGCACCGCGTTTCCACCAGCAGTGGCTGCCGGAGGAAACCAACCTGGAAGCCTTCACCACCAGCCCGGACACGGTGAAAATCCTCGAAAGCTGGGGTCACAAGTTCGCCGGTCCACAGGATGCCAACCACCTGGCGGCGATCCTGGTCGGCGCGCCATCCCTGGGTGGCAAACCGGTAGGCAAGAACCGTTTCTACGGGGCGAACGACCCACGGCGTAACACCGGGTTGTCGCTGGGTTATTGAGGGTTGTGTCTGGAGGGGGACGGGCTTATGTTCGTCCCCTGACCCCTCGACATCACAAGGAAGGAAATCATGACCACTGCACTGTTAATCATCGACGTTCAGCAGGCATTGTGCTCCGGTGAATACGAGTGTTTCGAGATCGGACGGGTTATCGATACGATCAACGATCTCTCGGCCCGGGCCCGCAAGGCCGAAGTTCCTGTGGTGCTGATCCAGCACGAAGAAGCGGGCAGCCCGCTGGCGCATGAAGCTGCCGGCTGGCAACTGGCGGAAGGGCTGGAAACCTCGCCAAAGGACCACCGCGTGCGCAAGACCACCGGGGATTCGTTCTATCAGACCAACCTGCAAAAACTGTTGCCGAAAGAGGACTTCGAGCGCCTGGTCATCTGCGGCCTGCAGACTGATTACTGCGTCAACGCCACCGTGCGCCAGGCCCTGAAACTGGGCTACGACGTGGTGCTGGCGGGCGACGCGCATTCCACCGTCGACAACGGCAACCTGACCGCCGAAGACATCATTGCCGAGCACAACAAGGACCTGAAGCGCCTGACCGGTTCCGTGGCGCGGATCGATGTAATACCGGCCAAGGACATCCGTTTCTGAAACCACCACATCCCCCCTGTAGGAGTGAGCCTGCTCGCGATGACGTCATTACAGCCAACATTGATGTTGACTGACCCACCGCCATCGCGAGCACATTCAACATTGATATCGGCTGACCCACCGCTATCGCGAGCAAGCTCGCTCCCACAATAATTTCGGTCGCTGGCAGATGTTGCATACACCCACTAACCCTGTGGGAGCGAGCCTGCTCGCGATGAGGCCAGCACATTCAACATTGATATCGGCTGACCCACCGCTATCGCGAGCAAGCTCGCTCCCACAGTAATTTCGGTCGCTCGCAGATTTCGCGTACACCCACTAACCCTGTGGGAGCGAGCTTGCTCGCGATGGCGTCATTACAGCCAGCATTGATGTTGGCTGACCCAGCGCTATCGCGAGCAAGCTCGCTCCCACAGGACCTACACCGCTCCGAAAATCTCGATCAGTTCGTTGAGGAACGCACTCACCAAGTCCCGCTGCCGCGCCGAATGTCTTACCGCCGCATGAAAGCTGACTTCATAGCGCAACAGGTCCGGGTTCAGCGGGTGTAACTGCCCCAGCTGTTCATGGCGGGTCGCGTAGTGCTGCGGCAGAAACCCCAGGTGCTGGCCGGACAGGATCAGCAGGGCTGCGCCGTCCATGCTGTCGGTGAGCACGGTCAGGCGTTCGATGGACGTGGGGGCCGGCATTTCCGGCAGCGGATGGCTCGGCCAGACCCAGTCAAACTGGCTGACATCTTCGCGAGTCAGTGCGCCGACCTTGCCGAACAGCGGATGCGAAGGCGCGCAATAAGCGATCTGGGTTTCCGGGAACAGCGGGAAATAATCGATGCTGGGCAAGCGATGCCAGAAGTAACCGATGGCCAGGTCGATATGGCCGTTGATGATTTTTTCTTCCAGCAGCGACGACGACAGCTCGGTGAAATGGAAGTACAGCCCCTCGTGCCGCGCTCGCAGCCGGGCAATGGCCAAGCCGATTTTCCTGTTCGCCACCGGATCGATTTGCCCCAGCAGGCCGATGTTGATACTGCCCGAGACTTTGCGGTTGATGTGCTGCACCTCGACCCGGAAACCTTCGGCCGCCGCCAGCAAGCGTCGGGCCGCGTCGATGAACTGAGTGCCTTTGGGCGTTACCGAAAACCCGCCGCGCCCGCGTTCGCACAGACGGAAACCAACCCGCGCTTCCAGCGTCGCCAACTGCGCGCTGATCGTGGGTTGCGTGGTATTGAGCGCGGTTTGTGCCGCCGAGATGCCGCCCGCCTCGACGACGGTCAGAAATACCCGGATCAGGCGCAGATCCAGCTCCGTTACAGTTCCCAGCATGGGGGCTCCCGATTCTCGCTTACATAGGTGCTGATCTATGTGAACAGTGTGCCTGCGATATTTTATTGCCCGAACTCACGCCCTACATTGCCGTGAAACCAGCGTCATCGTCAGATTTTTATGGAGTTTCACCTGATCTGGACGTCGTAGCGAGCGCTGTACCCACAAAAATAACAAACAACAGCATAGGAACAATCGTATGTCAGGTTCCCCAGTGTCTGCGCACGCCGCCGAGGCGAGCGGCGGGTTGGCCATCGAAGGCCACTCCATCGACTACATCCCGGAAAGCGAACGCCACGCCAAACTCAGCAGCCAGGGGCCTTTCTGGTTCCTGGGCAACTTCCACTTCTTCACCATTTCCATTGGTTTTGTCGGCCCGAGCCTCGGCCTGTCCGCGTTGTGGACCATGCTCGCCGGTGCCCTGGGCATTATGTTCGGCACCATTTTCATGGCGTTTCACGGTTCCCAGGGCCCGGAAATGGGCCTGCCGCAGATGATCCAGTCCCGCGCCCAGTTCGGCTATCGCGGGGTGATCCTGGCGTTGATGGCGACGATGTTTGTGTTCGTCGGTTTCAACGTGGTGAACATCTCGCTGATCATGAACGGCCTGGAGCATGTGTTTGGCATCGATCCGACCATCGTCGCCGTGGCCGTGGTGCTGATCGGCGCGCTGTTGTCGATCTACGGCCACGACCTGATGCACAAGGCCTTCAAGTGGGCCTTGCTGGCGACCTTGCCACTGTACGCACTGGTGACCATTGCCCTGATGTTCGGCGCGGGCCAGGAAGGCGTCACGCCAGCGACCGACCTGGGCTTCAACTGGGTGGCTTTCGCCACGCTGTTCGCCATCGGCGCGAGCTACAACATTTCCTATGCACCCTACGTGTCTGACTATTCCCGTTACCTGCCGAAAAACACCAGCCGGGCGAAACTGATCGCCGCGGTGTTCATCGGCGCCTCGTTGTCCGGCAGCTGGATGATCGGCCTTGGTGCCTGGCTGGCTCAGGAGCTGAAAGCGGTGGATGCGCTGGTGGCGTTGAATCAGGTCGGCTCCTCGATGGTGCCGGGGCTGGGCAATCTGTTGGTGATCGTCTCGGTGGCGGGCTTCCTGCCGATCATCGCGCTCAACACCTACAGCGCCATGCTGACGCTGCTGACCGGCGTCGACTCGATCAGGAAAATCACCCCGACACCCCGCGCCCGTGTGCTGTCGATCAGTGTGATCAGCGTCATTCTGTTGACCTGCGTGCTGTCGATCAAAGGTGACGGCATCGCCCTGTTGAACACCTTCCTGGTGTTGTTGCTGTACTTCCTCGTGCCGTGGACCGCCGTCAACCTGGTGGACTATTTCTTCGTGCGCAAGGGCCGCTACGCGATCCCGCATTTCTTCACGCCAAACGGCATCTACGGCGCCTGGCAATTTCGCGGCATCGTTTCGTACCTGATCGGCTTCGCCGCCATGGTGCCGTTCTTCTACATATTCGATGCCGCCGCCGGCAAAGAAGTCTTCGTCGGCCCGCTGGCGCGAGTGCTGGAAGGCGTGGACATCGCCTGGCTGGTGGGCCTGGTGGTGTCGGGGCTGACCTACTACCTGCTCAGCCGCTCGATTGACCTGGCCGCCGAACGCCGGGTGATCGACGCGCTGAGCGAGAGCGACATCGTCGCCATGACCCATTCATCTGCGGAGGCAGGGCGTTGAACAGCGTAAAAAATACCGTGGTCGCCTGTTGCCAACTGGCACCGAAAATCGGCGACCTGGCCCACAACCGCACGCTCACCGAACGCGCGATTCGCCAGGCAGCCTTACAGGGTGCGCAAGTGGTGGTGCTGCCAGAACTGGTGCAGAGCGGCTATCTGTTCGCCGATCGTGAGGAAGCGCTGTCACTGGCGGAAACCGTTGACGGTCCGACCTTGCAACTGTGGCAGGCCCTGGCCCGTGAGCTGAACCTGGTGATCGTCGGCGGATTCTGCGAGCGCCTGCCCGGTGACGAACTGGCCAACAGCGCGGCGATGATCGACGCCAATGGCCTGCGCGCGGTGTACCGCAAGGCGCATCTGTGGGATGCCGAGAAGGACATCTTCACGGCCAGCGATGCGCCGCCGCCGGTGGTCGAAACGGTGCATGGACGGCTCGGCATGCTGATTTGCTACGACCTGGAGTTCCCCGAGTGGGTGCGCCTTCCGGCGCTGGCCGGGGCCGATCTGCTGTGTGCGCCGGTCAATTGGCCCGACGGTCCGCGGCCGCAAACCGAGCGCCCGGCCGAAGTGCTGCGGGTGCAGGCCAATGCCTCGGTCAACCGCATGTTCATCGCCGCCTGTGATCGCTATGGCCATGAACGCGGGGTCGGCTGGGTCCAGGGCTCGGTCATCGTCGATGCTGACGGCTACCCGTTGGCCGGGCCGGCGGAGCAGGGCGGCGAGCAAATCCTGCTGGCGACGCTGAACCTCGCCGAGGCGCGCAACAAGCGCATCAGTGCGCGCAACGACCTGCATCAGGACCGCAGGCCGCAGCTGTATGGGCTGCACAGCACTTTGTGACCGATGATGTCATTGCGTGCTGGACGCCCATCACGGGCCTATGGCATCGTCGAAACCAAAGGCCATGCAGTGAACGGGATCGCAATGATGGGGGAGGGAAATAAAGTCGACGGTGACGCAACTATGGTCACGCTCAAGGCGTTCAATCATTGCGTATTGCACCTTGGCCGGCTGGCGCGGGAGAGCGGGGCGTCGCGATTCATCGCCGATGGCCTGCAGGCATTCGGTCAACTGGTGCCCTTCGCGTCTGCCTGGTGGGGCGAGATGTCGACCCCAGGTCCTGATGTTCCCCCTCAGAGCTGGATGCACGGCAGCATCAATCTCCCCGAATCCTTTGCCGCCGAATGGCATCCGGTGGCGGCAAACGACCAGTTCTCCCACGCCACGCTCAATCGTCCCGGTGAGGTGGTGCGCGACAACGGTTTCAACGACCCGTGCGAGGCGGTCAACGATTTCGCCCGGCGCTACGATCTCTACCACTTGATGAGCATCACCTATGAGCTGCCCGAAAGCGGCTTGATGTTTTTCGTCTGCCTCTACCGTGGCCAGGGTGAACAGGCGTTCGAGGAGAACGAAGCCGAGCTGTTTTCGGCATTCTGCGATCACCTGTTCCAGCTGTGGCGGTTCCAGGTGCAGGACATGATCCGCTTCGACAGCGAAAACGGCGCGAGTGATTTTGGCGTCGCGCGCATGGATGGCAGCCTGCTGTATGTGGGCGCCAGGTTGTGCGCCGCCATTCAACGCGAATTACCCGGCTGGAGCGGTTCAATGCTGCCGGGCGAGGTGATCGCGCAACTGTCGAAGGCGCCCTGCGTGATCCGCCTGGGCCGCTGCGCCCTGACCCTGAGCCCCAACGCCGGACATGTCATCCTGTCCCTGGAAGCACCGTCGGGCGGGGACGGCCTGGCGCCACGGGAACGCACGGCAGCGATGCTGTTCGCCGCCGGCCACTCCTACAAGGAAATCGCCAAAATGCTCGCCCTGAGCCCCGCGACCGTACGCACCTACCTGCGCAATTGCTACTTGCAACTGGGTGTGAAAAGCAAGGTGGAACTGGGCTCGGCCCTGCGTTCGCCGGGTGCGCTGGCGGAGTCCGTGCGCCGGGATTAATCCCAGCCGTTTCAATTATTTGCCTTACCCCTCCTCATTTGCAGAGGTCCATTCGAACGCTGCGCCCTATAGGGTAGGTCCTGTCTATCAGGGGCTGGCGCAGTCGCTTCGGGCCGCTTCAAAACAATAAGAACAGGGGTGAGGCATTTGAGACTTTCCAGGCTTTTTGTCGCCGTCGCGGCGACGACGGCATTTTCCGGCATGGCGTGGGCGGCGACACCCGCCGACACGGTCATGCGCAATGGCTACGTCTACACCGTCGATGGCCAGGATTCCGTGCAGCAGGCCATTGCCATTTCGGGCGGCAAGATCGTCTATGTCGGCAGCGATGCCGGGGTCGACGCCTACATCGGCAAGCAAACACAACTGATCGACCTGGCCGGGCGCATGCTGATGCCGGGCTTCGTCGATGCGCACATGCACCCGGGGGATGGCGGTCGGGCCATGACCTTGTGCGACCTGAAATACCAGACCATGACCCGCGCACAGTTTCAGGCGAGCATCCAGGCTTGCCTCGATGCCGACAAGGACAAGGGCCCGGACGTGTGGCTGGAAGTCGGCAGCTGGGACCGCATGGGCATGACCGGGCTCGACGGCGACGCTGACAAATCGACCCTGGACGCGCTCAAGACCAAGCGTCCGATCCAGGTGCGCTCCACCGACTTCCACACCGTGCTGACCAACTCTCGCGGCCTGGAACTGGCCGGCATCAACAAGAAAACCGCCGACCCCGAAGACGGCAAATACCGACGCGACAGCGCCGGCAACCCGAACGGCATCTGTGAAGACGGCGCCGCCGAATCGTTGGCCGCCGTGGTGCCGCCTGCGACCGACGCGGAAAAACTCAATCAGGTTCGTGCAGCCCTCGACGCCATGCGCCAGCAAGGCATCACCAGTTTCATGGATGCGCTGTCCGGCCCGGAAAACGGCAAAGCCTTCACCAGCCTGCAAAAGTCCGGCGAGCTGACCGCCCGGGCCTTGCTGGCGATCAAGCTGGACCCGGCCGCCGCTGCCGCCGACCCGGTGAAAACCATCGCCGAGGCCAAGACCCTGGCCAGCACCTACGACCAGGGCGAAGTGCATGTCGCGCCGGGCGTGAACATGCGCCACGTCAAACTGTTCATGGACGGCATCATCAATGCCCCGGCGGACACCGGCGCCATGTTGACCCCGTACATGCACAACAGCGGCACCGACAAGGCGCCGAAGTGGACACCGGGCAAGAACCTTGGCGAACTGTACTTCCCGCCGAAAGTGCTCAATCCGTTGTTGCTGCAAGCGGTCAAGGCCGGTTTCGATCCACACCTGCACGCCACCGGCGAGCGCGCGGTGCGCGATGCACTGGACAGCGTGGCCTACGTGCGCAAGGAACTGCCCGGTCAGGACTTCCACCCGGCCATCGCCCACGCCGAGTCTGTCGACCCTGCCGACTATTCGCGTTTCAAGGCACTGGACGTCACGGCCACCATGTCGTTCCAGTGGGCACAGCAGGCACCGTCCACGGTCGACGGCACCAGTGATCACCTTGGTGCCGAGCGATTCGAACGCATGGAGCCATCGGGCAGCATCGCCCATGCCGGCGGCCGAGTGGCGTTTGGCAGCGATTGGCCGGTCGATCCCCTCGATGAGTTCCTTGCGCTGAAAGTCGGTGTCACCCGTTCCGGCGACCCGACCAATCCGCACAGCTATGGGCCGAAGTATGCCGGGCGACTCAATGCCGATCCGGCGCTGTCGCGAGCCGAAGCGCTGCGCAGCATCACCCTCAGTTCCGCCGAACAGCTGAAGCTGGACGCGGTGCTGGGTTCGGTCGAAGTCGGCAAGTTCGCTGACCTGATCGTGCTCGACAAGAACTTCATGCAGGTGCCCGAGGAGGAACTGGGCCGCAATGACGTGCTGCTGACGCTGGTCGGCGGCAAAGTCGTGTGGGCCAAGGCGCCGTTCCTGGGGCTTGCGCCACACGTGGTTTCCCAAGCGGTTACTTCCCGATCCGCACAATAAAAACTAGAGAGCGTCCCGATGCGATTGATTCCAAACCTGTTGGCCGCCGCGCTGGCCTTGTCGTCGGTGCAGGCCATGGCCGCCGCTGACCTGGTGTTGTTCAACGGCAAGGTCTTTACCGCCGAACCCGGCCAGGCACTGGTGCAGGCTGTTGCGGTGCAAGACGGCAAGATTCTGAAAGTGGGCAGCGATGCCGAAATCAATGCCCTGGCCGATGCCAAGACCCAGCGCATCGACCTGGCGGGCAAAGTGTTGATGCCAGGCATGATCGACACCCACAGCCACCCGGTCTCGGGCGCTTTCGACAGCATGAAGGCCAACCTGCTGGACGAGGTCAAACCCTTGCCGGAACTGGAGCAATGGTTGATCGAAGAGGACAAGGCCGGACGTGCCCGTTCCGGTGATGTGATCAGTGTGGCCGGGGTCAGTTCGGCCTACTGGGAGAAAAGCCGTGAACTGGGCAAGGTGTTCAACCAGGGCCGCTGGGTTGATCAGCCCATCGTCTTCAGCGGCATCGACGGCCACACCGGTTGGGCCAACAACGCGATGCTCAAGCGTCTGAACATCGACGCGGCACTGGTCAAGAGCCTGCCGGAGAAAGAGCGCAGCTTCGTCGGCCATGAAGCGGACTTCACCCCTAACGGCTACTTCGCCGAATCCCGCTGGGATGTGGTGCGCAACGGTGTTCCGGCGCCCACCCCGGAGGCCATGCTCAAGGCCGCTCGCGAGGCGGTGAAGATCAACAATCAATTCGGCGTCACCGCCTGGATGGACGCGGCGGCGAACGGCGGCAGTGAAGATTCGCTGTTCGATTTCCATGCCACCGCGGAAAGTGTCGGCGTACTGCCGTTGTACAAGGAGTTGGCGCAGAACGGCGAACTCAGTGCCCACGTCGCCGCGTTGATGGTCACCAACCCGAAGAGCAAGCCTGCCGACCTGGAAGTGATCGCCACGGTGATGAAGCAGTTCGATGGCGTGCCTAACCTGACGTTCCCCGGCGTGAAGATATTTGTCGACGGTATTCTCGAGTTCCCGGGACAAACTGCGGCAGTCGTCGTGCCGTACAAGAACAGCCACAAGGACGGCCAACTGCTGACCGACCCGGCGCACTTCGGTGAACTGGTGGTGGCGGCGGAAAAACGCGGCTGGATCGTGCACATGCACGCCGTCGGCGACCGCGCGGTGCGTGAAGCGCTCAATGGCGTGGCGTATGCGCGCAAGCTCAGCCCGACGCCTGTACCCCACAGCATCGCGCACCTGCAGCTGGTCAACCCCAAGGAGTTTCCGCGCTTCAAGCAACTGGGCGTGATCGCCTCGATGCAACTGCTGTGGGCCACCGGCGAGTCCTACACCGTCGAACTGGTCAAACCCTACATCAGCGCCTTTGCCTACGGTTACCAGTATCCCGCGCGGTCCCTGCATAACGCCGGCGCGACGATTGCCGGTGGCAGCGACTGGCCGGTGTCGAGCGCCAACCCGTTCAACGCCATTGCCCAGGCCAGCACGCGCAAGGGTCCGTTGGGCGTACTCAATGCCAAGGAAAGCATCGACCGCCAGACCATGTTCTACGCCTACACCATCAATGCGGCGAAAACCCTGCGCCTGGAGCAGCAGATCGGTTCGCTGGCACCGGGCAAGCAGGCCGACCTGATCATCCTCGACCGCGATGTGTTCAAGGTCAGCGATGACGACCTGTTCGAAACCAAAGTCCTGAACACCTTCTTCGCCGGCAAGCAGGTCTACGCCCCAGCGTCCTGACCTGCGTACACCCAGCACACGCAAAAACCGCCAGCCCCTCGTCGCGCGAGGGGCCTGGCATCGCCATGCCTGAAATTCCCCGTACGCCATAACAACAAGAGAACTGTATGAACGCACTTTCAGCATTGACCCTCGCGACACTGGCATTGATCCCCCTGAGCAGCCAGGCCCTGACCCTCAACGATGATTTCAGCCTGGAGATGACCCTGGGCGTCGTCAGCGACTACCGCACCCGGGGCATCTCGCAGACCCTGGGCGATCCGGCAGTGCAGGGCGGTGCAACGCTGCTGCACAGCAGCGGCCTGTATATCGGCGCCTGGACCTCCAACGTCGATTTCGGCGGCGGCTTCGACACCCGGCAGGAGCGTGAGTACTACGCCGGTTACTACTGGCAGGCCACGGACGCCATCAGCCTGGACCTGGGCTACATCAAGTACGACTACCCGAAAAACTCCGAATTCAACCTCAGCGAGGCGTACGCCGTTCTCGACCTGTACGGCGTGAAGCTGGGTGCCTATTACTCCAAGGACACACCGAACTTCTTCGGCGAGGACCAGGACACCCTTTACACCTACGTGGGCTACAAAATCGATTTGCCGGCCGAAGTCGGCCTGGACCTGCGCTTTGGGCGCAACGATGTGAATGACCCCGCGTTCTGGTCCGCCAATGGCGATAGCCGTGAGTCTTACTACGAGTGGGAAGCCAAGTTGACCCGCGACTTCGTCGGCGTCACCTGGGGGCTGAGCTATGTCGACACCGACTTGTCGAAAAGCGAGTGCAGCAGTTGGTACGGCTATGACGACCTCTGTTCGGCGACAGTTGTAGCCAGCGCAACCAAGACCTTTTAAATTCCGTCCCTGACAACAAAAACAGTTCCACAAAGGAAACACCGTCATGAGTGCGCAACGCAGTCCCCTGATCGAGACCCGCTCGATCGATTTCATTCCCGAGGCTGAGCGACACGGCAGTCTCTACAGCCAGTTCACCCTGTGGCTCGGCGCCAACCTGCAAATCACCGCCATCGTCACCGGCGCCCTGGCCGTGGTGCTGGGCGGCGATGTGTTCTGGTCGCTGATCGGCTTGCTGATCGGGCAAGTACTCGGCGGTGCCGTGGTGGCGCTGCACGCGGCGCAAGGGCCGAAGCTCGGGCTGCCGCAGATGATCTCCAGCCGCGTGCAGTTCGGGGTGTATGGCGCGGCGATCCCGATTGTCCTGGTGTGCCTGATGTACCTGGGTTTCAGCGCCACCGGCGCGGTGTTGTCGGGGCAAGCGATCGCACAGTTGATCAGTGTCAGCGACAGCACCGGCATCCTGATTTTCGCGGCGAGCATCGCGTTCCTGACGATCTTCGGTTATCGGGTGATTCACCTGGTCGGGCGAGTGACCAGCGTGCTGGGCATCATCGCCTTCGCCTACCTGTTCACCCGGTTGATGACCCTCAACGACATCGGCCTGCTGCTCGACAATCGTCATTTTGGCTGGAGCACCTTCCTGCTGGCGGTTTCGCTCTCGGCGTCCTGGCAGATCGCCTTCGGCCCTTACGTTGCGGACTACTCGCGCTACCTGCCGAGCAAGACTTCGTCGTGGAAAACCTTCACCGCCGTGGGTCTGGGCACGGTGCTGGGGGCTCAGACTTCAATGGTGCTGGGGGTGTTCGCCGCCGCACTGGCCGGGGCCAGTTTCCGTGGGCATGAAGTGGCGACCATTGTCGGCCTGGGCAGTAGCGGTGTGATCGCGTCCTTGCTGTACCTGAGCATTGTGTTCGGCAAGGTCACGGTGTCTACCCTCAACGCCTACGGCAGTTTCATGTGCATCGCCACCATCATCAGTGGCTTTCGTCGTCGCCTGGAAATCACCGCCCGCCAGCGCATGCTGTTTGTGCTGCTGATCGTCGCGGCGTCCACCGCGCTGGCATTGCTGGGGCAGTACTCGTTCCTCAACTCGTTCAAGTACTTCATCCTGTTTTTGCTGACGTTCTTCACCCCGTGGAGCGCGATCAACCTGGTGGATTACTACTTCATCAACAAGGAGCGTTACGACATTCCTGCATTGTCCGACCCGAATGGGCGCTACGGTCGCTGGAACGTGTTGGGGATCAGCGTGTACGTGATTGGCGTGTTGATCCAGTTGCCTTTTGTCGACACCCATTTCTACTCCGGGCCGATGGTTGCGCAACTGGGCGGCGTGGATATTTCATGGATCGTCGGGCTGCTGGTGCCGGGGGTGATCTATTACGCGCTGGCCAAGCCGTCGATGAGTGGCGTGGTGGTTGAGCGGGGGTAATGCCCGCATTTGTGGCGAGGGAGCTTGCTCCCGCTGGACTGCGCAGCAGTCCCATCTTTTGGGGCCGCTTCGCGCCCCAGCGGGAGCAAGCTCCCTCGCCACAGGTTCAGCGTTTACCCGTTAGCGCTTCGGCAGTTTCCAGCGCTCGCGCAACTGCTCGTACTGCACTTCAGGCAGTTGCACCAGCACCGGGGATTTGCCCGGGTCCAGCCAGTCGAACAATCGCGCGATATCCGCCGGGTCCATGGCCGTACAGCCACGGGTAGGTGCCGTGGGGCCGCGCCAGATGTGGAAGAAAATGCACGAACCGGCAGCGGGAGAGGCCGGAGTGTTGTGCTGGATGACAATGCCTTGGCGGTACAGCTCATCCGAGCGGCGCATCCGTTCGGAGCTGCTCCAGTCCTTTTCCACGACCGCTCCGTCGACCAGTTCGTTGTAGCGAGTCGATTGGCTGTCATCCACGCATTCGATGGTCGGCGTCAACGGTAGATAAGGCAGGCGGGTTTCGGCCGAAGGCGCGTAGCCGAACGCCGTGCCCAGCTTGAACATTCCAGCCGGCGCCTTGCCATCGCCTTCCTGTTTCACCGGTCCTTCAGGTTGCCCGATATCGAGCAGCCCCTTGCCCCAACCCATGCCGTTCTTGCCAAGAACGACTGCAAAGGGCGCTTCGAGTTTCTGCAAGGTCTGCCCGTGCCGTTCATAGCGCTGGGCAGTGCCCTGGATGTCATCCCAGCCTTTACTGGTGACCACGATCAGTTGGTCGCTGCCGTCGAGTCCCTGGGCCATTGCGGCCAGCGGAAACAGCGCCACCAACAGGGTTTTGAGCAGAATGTTCATGGCGCCATCGGCGTGATGGGGAAATCCATGACGTCCGGCTTCGGCGGATTCCCGCTGTACGTGAAGTGCCACCACTCGGCCGAATAACCCACAAAGCCTTCCTTGGCCATGGCACTGGTCAGGCGTTGGCGATTGGCTTTGGCCGTGGCGTTGACCAGCGCCGAGTCGGTATGGGCCCGCTCATCGAAGCAATCGAAACCGGTGCCCATGTCGAGCGCGCCGTCGCGCCAGCGCTGGCCGTAAGGGGCGGTGCAATCCACTGGAGTGACCGAAGGCGCCCAGGTGTCGGCAGGCAGGGCGTCGGGGCCGGTCATCGTCAGGTCGACGGTGTTGCCCCGGGAATGATTGGACACCCGGGCCACATAACCCAGGCGCCAGAAGTCCTGCTTGTCGACCCGTGGATAGAACTCGGTCTTGAGCGGGTCGCCAGGTTCGGTGGCGAAGCGGCCCATGTCCGCCACTGCGCGGGTCGGGCGATAGCAGTCGAATACTTTCAAGCCGTAGCCTTCGGCTTTCAGTGAGCTTTGCACTCGGGCTAACGCCTTGGCAGCGTCCTCCGACAGCAGGCATTCCGCCGCCTGGTAGCCGTCGAGCGGGTGCCCGGTGAAGTTGTGCGCGCTGGCGTAGCGGATGTCCTGCTCGATGCCCGGGTCGACGCTGCGCACATACACCATGTGCCCGGGTTTCGGCTCGTCGGCCATGCACGGCGTGGCAAGGCTCAGGCACAGCAACAACAGACAGGGTGAACGCGACATCGGAAACGGCTCCATGCATGACCAGTCATTCCATCATGGCTTGAAACCGTCCGTACCTCCATGAAGTTGTTGATCAGCGTGATAGGACGAACGCACCAGCGGCCCGGACGCCACGTTCTTGAAGCCCATGCGTGTGCCTTCTTCGGCGAACCAGGCAAAGGTGTCCGGGTGCACGAAGCGCTGCACCGGCAAGTGGCTGCGCGAAGGTTGCAGGTATTGGCCGAGGGTCAGCATGTCGATGTCGTGCTCGCGCATGCGCTGCATGACCTCGATGACTTCCTCGTCGGTTTCGCCAAGGCCCAGCATCAGGCCGGATTTGGTCGGCACATGGGGCACCGATTGCTTGAATTTCTGCAGCAGGTCCAGCGACCACTCGAAGTCCGAACCCGGTCGCGCGGCCTTGTACAGGCGCGGTACGGTTTCCAGGTTGTGGTTGAACACATCCGGTGGCTCATTGGCAGTGATCGCCAGGGCCACGTCCATGCGTCCGCGATAATCCGGCACCAGGGTTTCCAGTTGAATGCCGGGCGACAGCTTGCGGATCTCGCGCAGGCAATCGACAAAGTGTTGGGCGCCGCCGTCGCGCAAGTCGTCGCGGTCCACCGAGGTGATCACCACGTACTTCAGGCGCAGCTCGGCGATGGCCACGGCCAGGTTCATCGGCTCGTTGGCGTCCAGCGGTTTGGGCCGGCCATGGCCGACATCGCAGAACGGGCAGCGGCGGGTGCAGATGTCGCCCATGATCATGAAAGTCGCGGTGCCACCGGAAAAACATTCACCGAGGTTCGGGCACGAAGCTTCTTCGCAGACGCTGTGCAGCTTGTGCTTGCGCAGCAGCTGCTTGATCCGGTCGACCTCGGGAGAGATCGGCATGCGCACGCGAATCCAGTCGGGTTTGCGCGGGAATTCATCCGTGGGAATGATCTTCACCGGGATCCGCGCGACCTTTTCCGCGCCGCGCAGTTTGGTGCCGATTTCTACTTTTGCCGGGCTCTTGCCGGTCGATTCGACAATGGCATTCATCGTTATTTCCTTGTGCAACAGCCGCAGAACCTGTGGGAGCGGGCTTGCTCGCGAAGGCGGCGTGCCAGTCAATACTGATGTCGACTGACACGGCCCCTTCGCGAGCAAGCCCGCTCCCACAAGGGG
>NZ_JAHBDN010000071.1:0-42074 GCF_019956445.1 Pseudomonas sp. BF-R-19 | reverse complement strand
TGGGCATCGATTCTCATCGAGGCGCGGGGCGACAACCCCAACTCAGACGCCGGATAGATGAAAGCAAGCCAAACACGACATCAACAACAGTATTGCAGAAAAGGGGGTAACCATAGATGTGGGAGCGGGCTTGCTCGCGAATGCGGTATGACATTCACCGAAAATGTCGACTGATACACCGCCTTCGCGAGCAAGCCCGCTCCCACAGGTTTGTGGCGAACCGCTGATCACCTATGCCCCTGATAGCTGGAGTCAACACCGACAACCCCCTAGAATCGCCGCCACGATTAAAGGAGACGACTTCATGCTGATGGTGATTTCACCCGCCAAGACCCTCGACTATGAAACACCGCCGGCGACCCAGCGCTTCACCCAGCCGCAGTACCTCGACCATTCCCAGGAGTTGATCCTGCAATTGCGCGAGCTGACGCCCGCACAAATCAGCGAGTTGATGCACGTCTCCGACAAGATCGGCGGGCTCAACGCCGCGCGTTTCGGCAGCTGGACGCCTGCGTTCACCCCGGAAAACGCCAAGCAGGCGCTGCTGGCCTTCAAGGGCGATGTGTACACCGGCATGAATGCGCAAACCCTCAGCGAAGCCGATTTCGATTACGCCCAAAAACACCTGCGCATGCTCTCGGGCCTCTATGGCCTGCTGCGCCCGCTGGACCTGATGCAACCCTACCGCCTGGAAATGGGCACCAAACTGGCCAACGCCCGGGGCAAGGATTTGTATGCCTTCTGGGGCACGCGCATCAGCGAATGGCTGAACGAAGCCCTGGTCGATCAAGGCGATGACGTGCTGCTCAACCTGGCGTCCAACGAGTACTTCTCGGCGGTCAAGCGCAACGCCTTGAACGCGCGCATCATCAATACCGAATTCAAGGACCTGAAGAACGGCCAGTACAAGATCATCAGCTTCTACGCGAAAAAGGCCCGCGGCCTGATGAGCCGCTTCGTCATCGAAGAACGCATCAACGACCCGGCCACCCTCAAGCAGTTCGACGTTCAAGGCTATCGCTACAGCGCCGAACAATCCAAACCGGACAATCTGGTGTTTCTGCGCGATCACGCACCAGAGTGATGCATCCGGTCGGCGCACGACCTCCACAACCCTCGTGCGCCGACCCTAGATTCACTTCAGCCTTCCCCGCCTTTTCGCCATATTTATGGCGCCAAAAATTCATCACCAAATTTTCTAACTTTAGTTTCACTCGACTTCGAACATTTTTTTGCGTAGTGGCACTGACTTTTTTTTAACAGTAGTGGCAAAAAAATATCCCGCCCAATGATCCGCCTATATATAAAGGGCGAAACGGCAAGTGCTATCAATTTGAGAGCAGTGCCATCTTTCTCAATATTTCAAGAAATTTCAGATTTGACGATGAGCGGACTGGAACTATGTCCAAACGCGCCGCTCATACCACCGGTAACGATTCTCGCCGAGCGTGTACGAGATAACTTACGCCGATAAGCGATTCATGTAGCGAAGTTGTAACACTCACCTGATCGCTGATTTGGACAACACCAGACTGACAGGAGATAACGCAATATGACTATCCCCTACAAGGCCACGACAGCGCCCCTATAAACGTGCTCACCCGAGCACCCAACCGCTTGATCCACGGGCTTTCGGCCTGACATCAAGCGTGCAAGGCCGTTGCACCTGCATCTTTCTGAAAGGAGGATCGGCTGCATAACAGGGCAAATCATAACAACAAGGCCTAGTTGCGCACACCTTGAGTGCATTTATTTAGACACTCGTAACTTATATGCCAGCACACGGCATTGTTGCGCCTGTAAGGCGCACTTGCGAGTGCACTAAAACACGCTGAACACCATTAACTCCGGCCATCTAATGGCCTGATCAATACAGAGGTAATTGCGATGCGCATCAGCATTTTTGGTTTGGGTTACGTCGGCGCAGTATGTGCCGGTTGCCTGTCTGCACGGGGCCATGACGTCGTTGGCGTCGATGTGGCCAAAGACAAGATCGATATGATCAATGCCGGCAAATCGCCGATCGTTGAACCAGGCCTGGGCGAACTTCTGGCACAGGGCATCCAGACCGGTCGTCTGCGTGGCACCACCAACTTCGCCGAGGCGATTCGCGACACCGACCTGTCGATGATCTGCGTGGGCACGCCGAGCAAGAAGAACGGCGATCTGGAACTGAACTACATCGAGGCAGTGTGCCGCGAAATCGGTTTTGTCCTGCGTGACAAGACCACCCGCCACACCATCGTCGTGCGCAGCACCGTGCTGCCGGGTACCGTGGCCAACGTAGTCATCCCGATTCTCGAAGACTGCTCCGGCAAGAAGGCCGGCGTTGATTTCGGCGTGGCCGTGAACCCTGAGTTCCTGCGCGAAAGCACCGCGATCGCCGACTACGACCAGCCGCCAATGACCGTCATCGGCGAATTCGACAAGGCTTCCGGCGACGTTCTGCAATCGCTGTACGAAGAGCTCGACGCACCGATCATCCGCAAGGACATCGCGGTCGCCGAGATGATCAAGTACACCTGCAACGTGTGGCACGCCACCAAGGTCACCTTCGCCAACGAAATCGGCAACATCGCCAAGGCGGTCGGCGTCGACGGTCGCGAAGTGATGGACGTGGTCTGCCAGGACAAGACCCTCAACCTGTCCCAGTACTACATGCGCCCAGGCTTCGCTTTCGGCGGCTCGTGCCTGCCAAAAGACGTGCGTGCCCTGACCTATCGCGCCGGTTCCCTGGACGTGGAAGCGCCGTTGCTCAACTCGCTGATGCGCAGCAACGAATCCCAGGTGCAGAACGCTTTCGATATCGTTTCCAGCCACGACAAACGCAAAGTCGCCCTGCTGGGCTTGAGCTTCAAGGCCGGCACCGACGACCTGCGCGAAAGCCCGCTGGTCGACCTGGCGGAAATGCTGATCGGCAAGGGTTACGACCTGAGCATCTACGACAGCAACGTCGAGTACGCCCGCGTTCACGGTGCGAACAAGGACTACATCGAGTCGAAGATCCCTCACGTCTCGTCCTTGCTCAACTCCGATTTCGACGCGGTGATCAACAACTCCGACGTGATCATCCTCGGCAACCGTGACGAGAAATTCCGCGCCCTGGTGCAGGACGTTCCACACGGCAAGCAGGTGATCGACCTGGTTGGTTTCATGTCCAAGGCCACCAGCACGAATAGCCGGGCCGAAGGTATCTGCTGGTAAAGCAGCCGCAAGCTTCAAGCTCCAAGCCGCAAGTTCAAAGCTCCTCGCTTGGGGCTTGAAGCTTGGGGCTTGCAACTGACTTTAGGATTCCGATTATGCACAGGCTAAAGCACGGCCTACTCCAGGCCGCCGGTTGGCTGTTCTACCTGAGTTTACTGATGGGCCTCGCCATGGCGTTGCCCGTGTCCACGTTCGACTCCGAGTCGAAGGACTTCATTTTCCTGATCGGTATCGTCGGTATCTGGCGCTACTCGATGGGTGCCACGCACTTTGTGCGCGGCATGATTTTTCTGTACATCGTCTACCCGTACCTGCGGCGCAAAGTGCGCAAGCTGGGCAAAGCGGCTGACCCGTCCCACGTGTTCCTGATGGTCACCAGCTTCCGCATCGATGCCCTGACCACCGCGCAGGTCTACAGCTCGGTGATCCGCGAAGCCATCGACTGTGGCCTGCCGACCACCGTGGTCTGCTCCATCGTGGAAATGTCCGATGAGCTGCTGGTCAAAAGCCTGTGGAACCGGATGAACCCGCCGTCCCGGGTCAAGCTCGACTTCGTGCGCATTCCCGGCACCGGCAAGCGCGATGGCCTGGCCTACGGCTTCCGCGCCATCTCCCGACACCTGCCGGATGACCGCGCCGTGGTGGCCGTGATCGATGGCGACACCGTGCTCGGCGAAGGCGTGGTGCGCAAGACCGTGCCGTGGTTCCAGCTGTTCGGCAACGTCGGCGGCCTGACCACCAACGAGTTCTGCGAAGTGCGCGGCGGCTACATCATGAGCGAATGGCACAAGCTGCGTTTCGCCCAGCGTCACATCAACATGTGCTCGATGGCTCTGTCCAAGCGCGTGCTGACCATGACCGGGCGGATGTCGGTGTTCCGTGCCACCGTGGTCACCAACCCGGAATTCATCGCCGACGTGGAAAGCGACTCGCTGCAACACTGGCGCCTGGGTCGTTTCAAGTTCCTTACCGGCGACGACAAGTCGAGCTGGTTCAGCCTGATGCGCCTGGGCTACGACACCTTCTACGTGCCCGACGCCGCGATCAACACCGTGGAGCATCCGCCGGAAAAGAGCTTCATCAAGGCCAGTCGCAAGCTGATGTTCCGCTGGTACGGCAACAACCTGCGGCAGAACTCCCGCGCCTTGGGCCTGGGAATCAAACGCCTCGGTGCGTTCACTTCGGTGGTGCTGTTCGACCAGCGCGTGTCGATGTGGACCTCGCTGCTGGGCCTGACCGTGGCGCTGATCGCCAGCTTCAAGTACGGCACCGCGTTCATCCTGGTGTACCTGCTGTGGATCGGCATCACCCGGTTCATCCTGACCTTGTTGCTGTCGTGCTCCGGACACCGGATCGGCCCGGCCTACCCGGCGATTCTCTATTACAACCAGATCGTCGGCGCGCTGGTGAAGATCTACGTGTTCTTCCGCCTCGACCAACAGTCCTGGACTCGCCAACCCACGTCTCTGACCCGTGATCTCGCCAGCTTTCAACGTTGGTTCAACACCTGGTCGTCTCGGACCATGACCTTCTCTGCCGGCAGCATTTTTGTCGCCGTGCTGCTGTTGATGGTCTGACCGAACTCGCCTGAATTAACTAGGAAAACGCCCCCTATGAATACCGCCGTCAACGCCAACGTAGTGCATGAATCCGAAGCCCAGCGCCAACACGCCCGAGTGAAAATCCCGGCCAAGTTGCGTTTCTTCGGCCCTGACCGGACGCCGGTCGAAGCCCGGGTGATCGACCTGTCCGCCGGTGGCCTGGCGTTCAACGCCGGTCAATTGCCACTGAAGATCGGTGACGTGTACAAGGCCCGCCTGCAATTCCTCATCGACAACCTCGGCCTGGCCATGGACGTCGAGTTGCAGGTCCGCTCCTTCGACCGCGAGACTGGACGCGCCGGCTGCCAGTTCCAGAACCTGGAACCACGGGACATCTCGACCCTGCGCCACCTGATCACTTCGCACCTGGCTGGCGACATCGTCAGCGTGGGTGAAATGCTGGCGACCCTGCAGCGCGACAACTTCACCAAGGCGCGCAAGATGAAGGACGGCGGCCACGGCATGACCGCGTTCGGCCGCATGAAAGCCGTGACCTTCAGCCTGGGGGTCTTCGTTGTCGGCGTGGCTGCATTCGGCTTTGTTTTCAAATCGGTGTACGGCATGTACTTCGTCAGCCACGCCCAGGCCGGTCTGGTCAGCGTGCCGGGCGTGAACATCACCATGCCCCGCGACGGCACCGTGCAGAGCCTGGTGAAAGCCGACGGCGTGGCCACCAAGGGCGCACCGCTGGCGACCTTCAGCACTAGCATGCTCGACGTGCTCAAGGGCCATCTGGACGAAGACCAACTGCAACCGGCCAAGGTTGCAGAACTGTTCGGCAAGCAGATGACCGGCACCCTGACCTCGCCTTGCGACTGCACCGTGGCCCAGCAAATGGTTGCCAACGGTCAGTACGCCAGCAAGGGCGACGTGATCTTCCAACTGGTCCCGCGGGGCAGCGAAGCCAATGTTGAAGCGCGCTTCTCCTATCGCCAGTTCGGCGACGTGCGCCCGGGTACTTCGGTGCGCTTCCAGATCGCCGGCGAGGACAAGAGCCGCACCGGCAAGATCGTCAGCAGCACTAGCCTGAAAAGCGCCGATCTGTCTTCGGACATCCGCGTGCTGATCCAGCCGGACGAATCCCTGGACAGCTCCCTCGCCGGCCGCCCGGTGGAAGTGAACAGCGACCGTGGCCCGAACCTGAACTGGCTGATCGACAAAGCCATGGCTGTCGGTCTTTAAGTCGAGGACATGCCTGTGACTATCACAAAAACTCAAAACACGCCGCAGCCCCTGTGGGAGCGGGCTTGCTCGCGAATGCGGTTTAATATTCAACATCAATGTGGGATGACACACCGCTTTCGCGAGCAAGCCCGCTCCCACATGGGGTCTCTGTGTGCAGTGGCATTGGCGGTGAGCCTGGCCGGTTGCGCCGGCCTGCCTGACCAGCGTCTGGCCAACGAAGCGCTCAAGCGCGGTGATACCACCACTGCCGCGGCGAACTACCGGCAACTGGCAGACCTGGGCTACAGCGAAGCGCAGGTCGGCCTGGCCGATATCCAGGTCGACAGCCGTGACCCGGCGCAGATGAAACAGGCCGAGGCGACTTACCGCGCCGCGGCCAGCGTTTCGCCGCGTGCCCAGGCACGCCTCGGTCGTCTGCTGGTGGCCAAGCCCGGTTCCACCGAAGCGGAACAACACGAAGCCGAAACCCTGTTGAAAAAAGCCGCTGCGGCAGGCGAAGGCAACACGCTGATCCCGTTGGCGATGCTGTACCTGCAATACCCGCACAGCTTCCCCAACGTGAACGCGCAGCAGCAGATCAGCCAATGGCGTGCCGAGAACAAACCGGAAGCAGGTCTGGCGCAGGTGCTGCTCTATCGCACCCAGGGCACCTACGACCAGCATCTGGATGACGTGGAAAAAATCTGCAAGGCCGCGCTCAACATCAGCGATATCTGCTACGTAGAACTGGCCACGGTCTATCAGAAACAGGCCAAGCCAGAGCAACAGGCCGAGCTGATCAAGCAGATGCAGGCGGCTCATGCCCAAGGCAGCGTTTCGGCGCAGCGCGTCGACAGCGTCGCCCGCGTGCTTGCCGATGCGTCCCTGGGCAAGACCGACGAGAAGACCGCACAGTCGCTGCTCGAACCGATCGCACCGGGCTACCCGGCGTCGTGGGTCACCCTGGCGCAATTGCTCTACGACTTCCCGGAACTGGGCGACGTCGACCAGATGATGAAGTACCTGGACAACGGTCGCGCCGCCGACCAGCCCCGCGCCGAGCTGTTGCTGGGCAAGCTCTACTTCGAAGGCAAGCTGGTACCGGCCGACGCCAAGGTCGCCGAAGCGCATTTCCAGAAAGCCGTCGGCCGTGAAGTCGCTGCCGATTACTACCTCGGCCAGATCTATCGCCGTGGCTATTTGGGCAAGGTCTATCCACAGAAGGCCCTCGACCATCTGTTGACCGCTGCGCGTAACGGCCAGAACAGCGCCGACTTCGCCATTGCCCAACTGTTTTCCCAAGGCAAGGGCACCAAGCCTGATCCGCTGAACGCCTACGTTTTCAGCCAACTGGCCCTGGCCCAGAACACTCCGCAAGCCACCGAGCTTGCGCAAACAATCCAAACGCAACTGCCGCCCGACCGGTTGGCTGAAGCCCAACGCCTGTTGAAACAAGAACAGGCCGTGCGCGGTGCCCTGAGCCCGAACACGCCGGAACTGCATGCCCTGCAAGAAGAAGATGGCGAGGAATCCCAATGAAGTTGAATCCATTCATGAAGGCCGGCATTGGCCTGACATTCGCGCTGATCTGGTCTTGCCCGACGCTTGCTGCGATGACTGAAGAAACCAAGAACTTCGGCCTGGACGTGAAAATCACCGGCCAGTCCGAAGACGACCGTGACCTCGGCACCGCCGACGGCGGCGACGTCAACGGCGTCGGCCTCGACCTGCGTCCGTGGGTCTACGGCGAAAGCGGCGCGTGGAGCGCCTACGCCATGGGTCAGGCGGTGACGTCCACCGACATCATCGAGACCGACACCCTGCAACAATCCGATGGCGCCGAGAACACCGATAACGGTGATCGCGAAACCAAGAAGAACTACCTGGCCATGCGTGAGTTCTGGGTCGGCTACAGCGGCTTCACGCCTTACCCCGGCGAGATCCTGAAGTTCGGTCGCCAGCGCCTGCGCAATGACGACGGCCAATGGCGCGACACCAACATCGAAGCCCTGAACTGGACCTTCGATACCACCCTGCTGCGCGCCAACGTCGGTATCGCCGAACGCTTCAGCGAGTACCGCACCGACCTCAAGGAACTCGCGCCAGAGGATAAGGATCGCCTGCACGCTTACGCCGATGCTGCGTACCAGTGGACACCGGGCAACTGGGTCGGCATTCGCGGCCACCACACCCACGACGACGGCAAACTCGACTACCCACAACCGGGCGTGCCGAGCGATTCGCTGGACAAGAAACAGAACGGCGACATCAGCTGGCTCGGCCTCACCGCCGACAGTGACGCCTACAACTGGCGCAACACCAACACCGTCAACTACTGGGGCAGCATCACCGGCATGAGCGGCGACCGCGACACGGTCAACCCGCTGAACGCCGATGGCACCGCTCCCGCACAAGCCAAGCGCAGCGGCGATGTCGATGGCTGGGCCACCGACCTGGGTGTTCGCCTGCGCCTCGATCCACAATGGCAAGTCGGTGCGGCCTACGCCCGCGCCAGCGAAGACTATGAACAGAACGGCCTGGAAAGTAACCGCTCGAACTACACCGGTACCCGCTCGCGCGTGCACCGTTTCGGCGAGGCCTTCCGTGGCGAAATGAACAACCTGCAGAGCGCCACCCTGTTCGGTTCGTGGATGCTCAACGACGAATACGACGCCAGCCTGATCTACCACAAATTCTGGCGCGTCGACGGCAACAAGCCGGTCGGCAGCAACGGCATCGACGCCGTGCAGAACAACACCGACGACGTGACCGGTGCGATCCTCTCCAGCACTTCCTTGCCACTGAACGATGGCGAGAAAGACCTCGGTCAGGAAATGGACCTGGTGGTCACCAAGTACTTCAAGCAAGGCTTGTTGCCGGCGTCGATGAGTCAGGCGATCGATGAGCCTTCGGCCCTGGTGCGCTTGCGTGGCGGCGTGTTCAAGCCGGGCGATGCGTACGGCAAGGAAGTCGATTCGTACATGCACCGCGCGTTCGTAGACGTGATCTGGCGCTTCTGATGCAAACCGCGAAGGGAGTCTCCCAGATGAATCATCCAGCCCGAAAAGGCTCGATCAGCCTGTTGGCCGGCGCGATGCTGCTGGCCAGTGCGACTGGCTTCGCCAATGTAGAGCCGGCCAATGTGGAACCGGCGAAGCCGGCAACCGTGGCCAAGGAACTGCAACAGGCCAAGACCTATACCGTCAGCAGCGCACCGACCGCGCCGCTGGAACTGGCCAAGCCGAAACTGCCGGACGTTTCCGGCTACACAGCCGAGGCTATCGCCGCGAAAATCGTGCGCAGCAAGGCCGGCAAGATCAGCGTGCGCCGGATGATGCAGGAAGACGCCCTCAAGGACTTCATCGGTGGCGACAACAAGATGGCCGAGTGGGTGGTGCGTCAGCACGGCATCCCCCAGGCGATCTTCGTCGACGACGGCTACATGAACCTCAAGGATCTGGCGAAGAAGCTGCCCAAGCAGTACTTCAGCGAAACCTCGCCAGGTGTGTTCCTCTCCCGGTTGCCGATCGTGGTCGGTCGTCACGGCATCCTGGAAATCGACAAGCAGACCCAGGAACTGCGCCTGTCCCAGGAGGCCGGTGCGTTCCTGGTCAACGACGGCCAGCTGTTCGTTCGCGATACCAAAATCACTGGCTGGCGCGAGAAGGACAACGGCCCGGCGACGTTCACTTCGCCCAAGGAATTCCGTCCGTTCCTGCTGTCCTGGGGCGGCACCGAGACCTACATCGCCAACAGCAAGATCGCCAGCTTCGGCTACGCCAACAGTAAGTCCTACGGCGTGAGTATTTCCCAGTACACGCCGAACATGGCCAAGGTGCTCAAGCGTCCTGAGCCGACCGGCTGGATCGTCGGCTCCGAATTCTCGGACATGTGGTACGGCTTCTACTGCTATGAAACCCGCGACTTCGTGGTCAAGGGCAACACCTACAAAGACAACATCGTCTACGGCATCGACCCACACGACCGTTCCCACGGTCTGATCATTGCCGACAACACGGTGTTTGGTACGAAGAAGAAGCACGGGATCATTATTTCCCGTGAGGTCAACGACAGCTTCATCTTCAACAACCGCAGCTACGACAACAAGTTGTCGGGCCTGGTGATCGACCGTAACAGCGTCAACAACCTGATCGCCCACAACGAGATCTACCAGAACCACACCGACGGCATCACCCTCTACGAGAGTGCCGACAACCTGCTGTGGGGCAACAAAGTCGTCAGCAACCGCCGCCACGGCATCCGCATTCGTAACAGCGTGAACATTCGCCTGTACGAAAACGTTTCCATGGCCAACGGCCTGACCGGTGTCTACGGGCACATCAAGGACCTGAGCAACACCGACCGTGACATCAAGCTCGACCCGTTCGACGCCCAGGTGTCGCTGATCGTGGTCGGCGGTGAGCTGGCGGCCAACGGCAGTGGCCCGCTGTCCATCGACTCGCCGCTGAGTGTCGAGTTGTATCGCGTGTCCATGCTCGCACCGACCAAATCCAGCGGCATCAGCTTCACCGGCATTCTTGGCGAGCGCCAGGATGAAATTCTCGACCTGCTGGTGCGCCAGCAGAAAGCCGTGCTGATCGACCCCGTCGAACGCCAGACCGAAATGCGGGACTGAGGATAATCTTATGCACCCACACTTGATCAAATTACTCAGCCTGTCGGCCCTGACCGCCGGCATTCTCGCGGCCAGCGGTGGCGCGCGTGCCGATGCAGTCCAGGCTCCAAAATTCACCGCCGAACCGTGCTGCAGCCTGTGCCCGGCCGCCCACGACGCGAAGAACTACACCACCCGTTATCAGCAGAACTTCACCACGCTGGTACAGGCTCAAGGCGACTGGCTGTTCCGTACGCAAGAAGACTTGCGCACCGAATTCGACACCACGCCCGCCGGCTACAAACGCATGAAACAACTGCACGATGCGTTCAAGAGTAAAGGTGTGGAACTGGTTGTCGTGTACCAGCCGACCCGTGGCCTGGTGAACCGCAACAAGCTCAACCCGGCGGAGAAAGCCAGCTTCGACTTCGACAAGGCGCTGAGGAACTACAAGTCCATGCTCGGTCGTTTCGCGCAGATGGGCTACGTCGTTCCGGACCTGTCGCCGCTGACCAACGAGTCGTTGCCCGACACCCTGCCCGCCCACGATTTCTACTTCCGTGGCGACCAGCACTGGACTCCGTATGGTGCCCAACGTACGGCGAAAATCGTCGCCGAGAAGGTCAAGCAATTGCCTGAATTCGCCGACATTCCCAAGCGCGAATTCGAGACCAAAAAGTCGGGTCGCATGGGCAAGACCGGAACATTGCACAACATGGCCGGTCAACTCTGTGGCACCAGCTACGCGATCCAGTACATGGATCAGTTCACCACCGAGCCGAAGGGCGAAGCGGGCGATGGCGATTTGTTCGGCGATTCCGGCAACCCGCAAATCACCCTCGTGGGTACTTCCCACAGCGGCAAGAACTACAACTTCTCCGGTTTCCTCGAAGAGGCCATCGGCGCCGACATTCTCAACGTGGCGTTCCCCGGCGGCGGCCTGGAAGGTTCGATGCTGCAGTACCTGGGCAGCGACGAGTTCCAGAAGAACCCGCCGAAGATTCTCATCTGGGAATTCTCGCCGCTGTACCGCCTCGACCAGGAAACCATCTACCGCCAGATGATGGCGCTGCTGGACAACGGTTGCGAAGGCAAGGATGCACAGATGTCCGGCAGCGCCACGCTCAAGCCGGGCAAAAACGAGTTGATGGTCAACAGCAAGAACATGGACCTGCGCAACGGCAGCCACCAGGTCGACATCCGTTTCGCCGACACTTCGGTGAAAACCCTGCAAGCCACCCTCTGGTACATGAACGGTCGCCACGAGGACATCAAGATCGACAAACCGGAAACCTCCGACACCGACGGGCGTTTCGCCTTCGAGTTGCGCACGGACGAAGACTGGGCCTCGCAGAACCTGCTGGCCGTTGAAGTCCAGGGCCCGGAACAAGCGGGTGCCGCGCCACAGAAAGTCGAAGCGAAAATCTGCAAACGCAACGTATTCCCGGGCGCTGAGCAACGTACCGCTTCAGCCGGGCAATGAGGTCTGCTATGCGAAATCCGAAACTGAAGCATCTGTTGGCACCGACGCTGTTGAGCCTGGCGATGTTTGCTGGCGCCACACAAGCGGCGGCGCCATTGCGTCCGCCACAGGGCTATTTTGCGCCGATCGAGAAAGTGAAAACCGGCGACAAGAGCGAAGGCTGCGATGCAATGCCGACGCCCTACACCGGCTCGTTGCAGTTTCGCAGCAAGTACGAAGGCTCGGACAAGGCCCGCGCGACCCTGAACGAGCAGTCGGAGAAAGCCTTCCGCGAAAGTACCGCCGACATCACCAAGATCGAGCGCGGCATCAGCAAGCACGTAATGCAGTTCATGCGTGACGGCCGCCCGGAACAGCTTGACTGTACGTTGAGTTGGCTGACGGCCTGGGCCCAGGCTGACGCGCTGATGTCCAAGGACTTCAACCACACCGGCAAGTCGATGCGTAAATGGGCGTTGGGCAGCATGGCGTCTTCATACATTCGCCTGAAGTTTTCCGACTCCCGTCCGCTGGCCAACCATCAGCAAGAGTCGCAGCTGATCGAAGCCTGGTTCAGCAAGATGGCCGACCAGGTGGTCAGCGACTGGGACAACCTGCCGCTCGAGCAAACCAACAACCACTCGTACTGGGCCGCCTGGTCGGTGATGGCCACCTCCATCGCCACCAACCGCCGCGACCTGTTCGACTGGGCCGTGAAGGAATACAAGGTCGGCGCCAACCAGGTCGATGCCGACGGTTATCTGCCCAACGAACTCAAGCGTGAACAACGGGCGCTGGCCTACCACAACTACGCCCTGCCGCCGCTGGCCATGATCGCCAGTTTCGCCCAGGTCAACGGCGTGGACTTGCGCAAGGAAAACAATGGCGCATTGAAACGCCTCGGTGATCGCGTGCTCGCCGGGGTGAAAGACCCGGATGAGTTCGAGGAAAAGAACGGCAAGGAACAGGACATGACCGACTTGAAGGTCGACTCGAAATTCGCCTGGCTCGAACCGTTCTGTTCGCTCTACACCTGCTCGCCGGATGTGCTGAAGAAGAAACATGACATGCAACCGTTCAAGACCTTCCGCCTCGGCGGCGACCTGACCAGGGTCTACGACCCGGCCAATGAAAAGGGCAGCAAGGGTTCCTAGGACAAACTCAGATCCCCTGTGGGAGCGGGCTTGCTCGCGAATGCGGTCTGACATCCACCAAAGATGTCGACTGGCGCACCGCTTTCGCGAGCAAGCCCGCTCCCACACTGGGTCAGTGCAAGACGTTAGTTATGTGTGATACCCCCCGGTTTTCCATGGGGGGTTTGGGGGGGCCGTTGGCCCTTGACTGTTGATTCAAACAAGGAGAGATCGGGATGGTTTTTTCGTCCAACGTGTTCCTGTTTTTGTTCTTGCCGATCTTTCTCGGCTTGTACTACCTGAGCGGGCAACGCTATCGCAATCTGCTGCTGCTGATTGCCAGTTACGTGTTCTACGCCTGGTGGCGTGTGGACTTCCTCGCGCTGTTCGCCGGCGTCACGCTGTGGAACTACTGGATCGGCCTGAAAGTCGGGGCCGCCGGGGTCAGGACCAAACCGGCGCAGCGCTGGCTGCTGCTCGGCGTGGCCGTCGACCTGTGCATCCTCGGCTACTTCAAGTACGCCAACTTCGGCGTCGACAGCATCAACGCAATGATGACGTCGGTGGGCCTGGAGCCGTTCATCCTGACCCACGTGCTGCTGCCGATCGGGATCTCGTTCTACGTCTTCGAGTCCATCAGCTACATCATCGACGTCTACCGTGGTGACACCCCGGCGACCCGCAACCTGATCGACTTCGCGGCGTTCGTGGCGATCTTCCCGCACTTGATCGCCGGCCCCGTGTTGCGTTTCCGCGACCTGGCCGACCAGTTCAATAACCGCACCCACACCCTCGACAAGTTCTCCGAGGGCTGCACGCGGTTCATGCAGGGTTTCATCAAGAAAGTCTTCATCGCCGATACCCTGGCGGTGGTGGCCGACCATTGCTTCGCCCTGCAAAACCCGACCACGGGCGATGCCTGGCTCGGCGCCCTGGCGTACACCGCGCAGCTGTATTTCGACTTCTCCGGTTACAGCGACATGGCCATCGGCCTGGGCCTGATGATGGGTTTCCGCTTCATGGAAAACTTCAAGCAGCCGTATGTCAGCCAGTCGATCACCGAGTTCTGGCGGCGCTGGCACATCAGCCTGTCGACCTGGCTGCGTGACTATCTGTACATCACCCTCGGCGGTAACCGCAAAGGCACGCTGATGACCTATCGCAACCTGTTCCTGACCATGCTGCTCGGTGGTCTGTGGCACGGCGCGAACATCACCTACATCGTCTGGGGTGCGTGGCACGGCATGTGGCTGGCGATTGAAAAAGCCATCGGCCTGAACACTTCTCCACGCAGCTTCAACCCGATCCGCTGGGTACTGACCTTCCTGCTGGTGGTGATGGGCTGGGTGATCTTCCGCGCGGAAAACCTGCACGTCGCCGGGCGCATGTACGGCGCGATGTTCAGCTTCAGCGACTGGTCGCTGTCAGAACTCAACCAGGCCAGCCTCACAGGCCTGCAAGTGGCAACGCTGATCGTGGCTTACGTGACCCTGGCGTTCTTCGGCCTGCGGGATTTCTACACCAATCAGCCTCCGGTCAAGACCAAGCCTGCCGTGAACGTCGATGCCGACGGCCCGGCCGCTGCGACACCGGGAACGATCAAGGCCGTGCCTGGGGATAACCCGGCAAGCATCCACCAGCCTGGCTACACCGTCGGCGTCGAAGCCCAGGTGCAACCGGCCTACTGGACCGCTGACTGGTCGCGTTACGTGATGCGCGCGCTGGTGCTGCTGCTGTTCATCGCCTCGATTCTCAAACTCTCGGCGCAAAGCTTCTCGCCGTTCCTTTACTTCCAGTTCTGAGGGATCTGACCATGACCCGCTCATTACGTATCTTCTACATCGCGCTGTTCCTGGTGACCCTGCTGGTGCTCGGCCTGTGGTCGGTGCGCAGCTTCTTCGGCTTCAGCACCAACGCCGATGCGACGGTGCTCAACGGTCGCTGGACCAAGGCCGTGGAAACGCACTACGACGACGAGTTCCCGATCAAGCGCCTGGGCACCAACCTCTGGGCCGCTCTGGATTTCAAACTGTTCAACGAAGGTCGTCCGGGCGTGGTGCTCGGTCGCGACCAGTGGTTGTACAGCGATGAAGAATTCCACCCGGTGGTCAACGAAGAGCTGAACCTGCAAGGCAACTACGCGCTGGTCGAAGGCGTGCGCCAGACCTTGAAGGAAAAAGGCGTGCAACTGGTGATGGCAGTGGTGCCGGCCAAGGTGCGCCTGTACCCGGAACACCTCGGTGAAGTGAAACCTTCGAGCATCCACGCCAACCTCTACAAGGACTTCCACCAGCGCCTGGCCGCCGACCGGATTCCGGCCCCTGACCTGCTCGGCCCGCTGCAACAGGCCAAGCAGGATGGCCAGCAAGTGTTCCTGCGCACCGACACCCACTGGACGCCGCAAGGCGCCGAGATCGCCGCCAACCGTCTGGCCAGGACCATTGCCGACAAGTACCCGCTGAGCGGCGAGCCGCAGCGTTTTGTCACTGAACCTGCGGAGACCATTACGCACAAGGGCGACCTGCGTCTGTTCCTGCCACTGGATCCGCTGTTCGAAAACCTGATGCCTAAACAGGAGCAATTGCAAAAGCGCAATACGGTCGCGGCGCAAGATCAGCCCGCCGGTGACGACGCGCTGTTCGCCAACACCGAAGTGCCAGTGGCCCTGATCGGCACCAGCTACAGCGCCAACCCCAGCTGGAATTTTGTGGGTGCGCTCAAGCAAGCGCTGAACAGCGACGTGGTCAATTACGCCGAAGACGGCCACGGCCCGATTCTGCCGATGCTCAGCTACCTCAAAAGCGATGCCTTCAAGAACAGCCCGCCACAGGTGCTGATCTGGGAGTTCCCTGAACGATATCTGCCTGTTAACAACGAAATCGGCGACGCCGACCCGCAGTGGGTCGCAGAGCTTAAACAAGCCGGCGCCCGCCAACAAAACGTAGCTGCAAACACTAAATCCGAGACGCCCGACCGGGCGCAAAACTGAAAGAGAGGTACACCATGACTTTCACTACAACTCCTCGTCGTCTCGCTAAAAGCTTTGCCCTGGTTGCCGGCCTCAGCGTGCTGTCGGTACAGGCTTTCGCCGCTGGCGACGCCGCCCTGTACGGCCCGGTCGCGCCGAAAGGCTCGACCTTCGTGCGCATCTACAACGCGAGCAATGCCGAAGTCAGCGCCACTGTTGGCAGTACCAACCTGAGCGACGTCGCGCCACTGGCGAGCAGTGATTTCAGCTTCATGCCGGGCGGCGACTACAGCGCCAAGGTCGGCAGCCAGAGCCTGCCGGTGAAACTGGCCGGCGACCACTATTACACCCTGGTCAACAACGCCAGCGGCGCACCGCAACTGATCGAAGAGCCGCCGTTCAAGAACAAGCAGAAGTCCCTGGTACGCGTGCAAAACCTCAGCGACAAGGCGCTGACCCTGAAGACCGCCGACGGCAAGACCGACGTAGTCCCGAACGTTGCGCCCAAGGGTCGCGGCGAGCGTGAAATCAACCCGGTGAAGGTCAGCCTGGCCTTGTACGACGGCACCACCAAAGTCGGCGACGTGAAACCGGTCGCCCTGGAACGCGGTGAAGCCGCGGTGCTGTACGTCACCGGCAGCGGCAGCAGCCTGTCGCCGGTCTGGGTTAAACGCCCGGTATCGACGCGCTAATGAATTTGCCGGATTGACCCCGATCCCCTTGTGGGAGCGGGCTTGCTCGCGAATACGGATTCACATTCAACGATGATGTTGACTGACCCACCGCTTTCGCGAGCAAGCCCGCTCCCACACTGGACCGAGGCGCCAATCCGGACACGAGACAAAAACAAGAGTGAAACGACAGAACGCAGTAGCTCTAACCAATCGATATTCAAGGAGTAACAACATGATTCCGGTGATCTTGTCAGGTGGTAGTGGCTCACGTCTTTGGCCGCTTTCCCGTAAACAATTCCCTAAGCAGTTCCTGGCCCTGACCGGCGAACACACCCTGTTCCAGCAAACCCTGGAACGCCTGGTGTTCGAAGGCATGGACTCGCCAATCGTGGTCTGCAACAAGGACCACCGCTTCATCGTCAACGAGCAATTGGCGGCGCGCAAGCTGGAGTCCCAGCGCATCCTGATGGAACCATTCGGCCGTAACACCGCGCCGGCCGTGGCCCTGACTGCGATGATGCTGGTCAGTGAAGGTCGCGACGAGCTGATGCTGGTGCTGCCGGCCGACCACGTGCTGGAAGACCAGAAAGCCCTGCAACGCGCCCTGGCCCTGGCCACTGTCGCCGCCGAAAACGGTGAAATGGTGCTGTTCGGCGTGCCGGCCACCAAGCCGGAAACCGGTTATGGCTACATCAAGTCGACCAACGACTCGCTGCTGCCTGAAGGCGTCAGCCGTGTCTCGCACTTCGTCGAAAAACCCGACGTGAAGCGCGCCACCGAGTTCGTCCAGTCCGGCGGTTACTTCTGGAACAGCGGCATGTTCCTGTTCCGCGCCAGCCGCTTCCTCGAAGAGCTGAAGAAGCACGATCCGGACATCTACGACACCTGCCTGCTGACCCTGGAACGCAGCCATCAGGATGCCGACACCATCACCTTCGACGAAGCCACCTTCGCCTGCTGCCCGGACAATTCCATCGACTACTCGGTGATGGAAAAAACCCAACGCGCCTGCGTCGTGCCGCTGACCGCGGGCTGGAGCGATGTCGGCTGCTGGTCGTCGCTGTGGGAAGTCAATGCAAAGGACGCCAACGGCAACGTCACCAAAGGCGACGTGGTGATCCAGGACAGCAAAAACTGCATGATCCACGGCAACGGCAAGCTGGTGTCGGTGATCGGCCTGGAAAACATCGTCGTGGTCGAAACCAAGGACGCCATGATGATCGCCCACAAGGACAAGGTCCAAGGCGTGAAACAGATGGTCAACACCCTCAACGAACAGGGCCGCACTGAAACCCAGAACCACTGTGAGGTCTACCGTCCGTGGGGCTCCTACGACTCGGTGGACATGGGCGGGCGTTTCCAGGTCAAGCACATCTCGGTCAAACCGGGCGCGTGCCTGTCGCTGCAGATGCACCACCACCGCGCCGAGCACTGGATCGTGGTCAGCGGCACCGCTGAGGTAACCTGTGATGAAAACGTGTTCCTGCTGACCGAGAACCAGTCGACCTACATTCCGATCGCTTCGGTACATCGCCTGCGTAACCCGGGGAAGATCCCGTTGGAGATCATCGAGGTGCAGTCGGGGAGCTATCTCGGTGAGGACGATATCGAGCGGTTTGAGGATATCTACGGGCGCTCGACGCCGGTTGAGCGTGGGGTTGCGGTGAAGACTATCGCGCAATGATCGACCGATAAAAACGCCCCCCTCACTCGGTTCACTGCGTTCCCTATCCGTAGTGAGTTGAGTGAGGGACCTTCTTCTGGTTGCTATGTCATCACCTGTCTCCCAGGCAGCAAAGCATTACTGGACACGCTTTTGGGGGTGTATCGACTCCACCCTGCCCGGTCCGTGCGCCAAGGCGCATCTACCAGCATATTGTTTCTATAAAACAAAACTTTATCTGCGAGCTTTTCACGATTTCTAAACAGATAACGCAATTCCGACGAAGTAGCAGACGGGCGTGTTTTCATCACGACTTGCTCCATGTCCAACCCGTCAAGGGTGAAATGAATAACATCAGTGCGCCCAGAATTCAGTATCGTTGACAACCCTGCCTTACTCGCTCGAGCAATAAGTTTTTGACCAAACTTGTCATCGGCATCGACATATTTTTCAAAGGTTTTTCGTACAGAGTAATGACCACTGGAAAGCTCATCCGCATAACTTTCTGAAAACTGTTTGTTGGCGGCGGTCGATGCCCGCCCCTCGTAACGCGCTTTTATATTTGCGTAATATTTTTCCTCCTTCCTGAAAACCAATGCTTCGACCGATGAATATTGCCCCTCCCAGAACCGATTGTTGATGCCTACTTTCGCCACCGGAGAGTACAAAGCCAACCTTCTGGTCGAATCTCGGATTGAGCTATAGCTATGGCGTAATGGATCCAGGTCTTTTTCCAAGCGGGCGATATCATCTCCGTTTAAATACTTCGCCAGATAATCACCACGACCGGTCAGCGCTGCCCACCAACTCAGGTATCCCTGATCCAGTACTTTCGCCAAACCAAAAATCAGATCACCCTGCTCAGGTTTATAAAATTTACTAAAGTCACTTTGTCTTCCGTCGTCATCCTTAAAACTGACTGGATTGTTTTGGACCATGCAGTAAAAATTCAAACCATCAACATCCCCCGCCGGATCCGGATTCAACCACCGCTGCCACCCCGCCACGTAATACCTGAACCCGTAGTAATACAGCCCCGTCGCATCCCGTTCCTTCCCCGAATAACGCACCGTCCGGTAACTCGCCTCCACCTCCCCGCGCCCGGCGAACCACGCGGTGGTGCCAAACGGGTGATAACGCTCCTGGCTGATCACTTCACCGGCGTCGTCGAGTTCCAGGGTGCAGGAACCCAGATGGTCATTCAGATGGTAGCGATACTGGTCATTGGCGCTGTCCTTCGGCGGCGCCGATTCCCAGTGCAACACCCGCACACTGCTGCGCCCGGTCTGCACGTTGATCACCTGCAACACTTCGCCCGTGCCACTGTGGTTACGCAGCTCCAGGTTCGGCAGATAGCGGGTTTCGGCGATCAGTGTCCGGGCATTGATGTGGGCCTCGTGGACTTTGCGCAGGCGCATCCCGTCGGCGCCGTAGACATAATGTTCACGGTCGTTGAGACCCGAATCGCGTACCACCGGCCGTACTTCACCCAACTGGTTGCGCAGGTCCCATGCCAAGGTCTGCCCCGGTTGCAGGTTGAGCAGGTTGCCGTTGCCGTCGAAGCCTCGGCGGAAGTCCTCTTCATCCGGTTCCACGCCTTCCAGCACCGGCAGGCAACGGTTGCTGTGTGTCGCCGCGACCAGTCGATGGCCATGACTTTGCGGACCTTCGTGGGTCAGTTCCAGCAGATTACTGCCCGCGTCGTAGCGGTAGGTCTGGCGGTAATTGGCGCGGGGCGCGGGGTCGTCGAGAGTGGAAAACTGCGGCCCTTTGTTGGCGCCTCCTGCTTCCCAGCCGGTGGCTTCGATCAATTGCGACAGGCTGTCGTAGACGTAGCGATTGACTGGTTCAATGCGCTGGTTGGCGAAGTAGCGAATCGGCTGCGCGGCATCCTCGGTGCTCAGCACATTGCCTACCGGATCGTAGGCGTAGCGCAGGTCTTGCCGGGATTCGTTGCCGCGTTGCGCCAGGAGGCGAGTCAGTCGGCCATTTTGAGCGTCGTACTCCAGCGTGGTGATCACGCCATTGCAGGCGACCTCCCGTTCGGTCTGGCCATGGGCGTTGTAGGTGATGGCGCTGACCAGCGTTTTCGGAGTGGATGCGCCGTTGAGTTGCAGGCTGACCGCGCGCAATTGGCCGTCGAGGGTCTGGCTGAATAACTGACGGTGACCCTTGGCATCGGTTTGATTGATCGTTTCACCCAATGCGTTGATGTGCGATCGGGTGATCGCACCCTCATCCGGTTCCAGCAGCAACTCACGCTCCGCTACCGGCTCGGGCCAGTCCGGTAATGACAACGCTTGCAGAAAATGCCGCGCCTGCGCCAATGCCGCGCCGTGCAAGCCGAACTCGGTAAACCGCTGCGTGCCCGCCGGGTCATCATGGCGAATCAGTTGGCCGCATTGGTTGTGCTCGGCAAAAGTCGGACCGCTCGCGCCGTAACTCAAGCGCTCCGTGCAGAACGCGTCGCCGTCCAGCGCCTGCTCGAACACCGCTAGCGGACGTTGCTGGGTGTCGTATTGCACCCAACGCTCAGAACCACGGCCATCCCAGTGATGGAGCGGTTGCCCCGCCTCACCCGACAGCGCCACACGCCACCCGGCATCGACGCTGCTGGTACTCAACACCGCACCAGACAAGGCGTAAATCGTTTGCAGATTGGCCGGTGCCGAAGCGTCCAGAAACAACCGCGGGTCCCACTGCGCAGTCGCGCGCCCTGCCCAATCATGGACGGTGTGATTGGTCCGTGGTGCTGCTGCATTTTTTTCTTCGGCGCAGTAGTAATCCACTGAGCGTACTACCAAGCCATTCGGGTCAGTGGCAATTAGCTTAGGGGTGAAACGGTCAATCGTGGGCATGGACGACTGCATATTGATCTCCGACACTCACTTTCCCCCTGCTTTCAGGTATTGCTGGTAATGTCCAAGTCGCTCTTTCACAAAACTTTCTGACAAAGTGGAAAACACCCCTTTGGATTGTGCTTTGTAATCTATACCCACCACGTGATCCTTTAAAGAGAACCATTCTGTATGAGCAAGATCATCTTCACGGACATATTTTAACAACTTACCCAGCTGTTTTTTGTCGCCAAACTCCAATGGAAAACTTATTTGGCTAGCGCGTTCAAGGAGCCGATCATCCACGACATAATCTGGTAATGCGGGGCCCGGGCCGAGGCTTTCAAGAACATCACCTACTCGATAACTGCCATGAAACGCCAAATGCGCTTGCGGAAAGGTTGGCCATGCGTCCGCGAATACCACCTCACTCCGAATGCGGCTATCACCAATAACAACAAAGGCATGATCTTCCCCTTCGGCAGCAACCCGAAATATCGGATCATTACGTGACGTGCTCGCCAACAAGCTAAAATTCAACATGGAAAACTCTCCACAATTACCGGAGCCAGCGTGAAGAGCATGTGGAAGACTTAACTCTCCAGTTGGACGGGCCAAATTTATTTGGGCATAAGCATGCCCTCGAGTGCGCCATAAATCGGCTTTTTGATTTCTAGACCCAAAAGGTAGTAATGCCTTGCTAAACCTATTGGCTACATCAGCGAGAACCAGATTATTCCAGATACGCTGATCGATACTCTCTACATATGCGACAGGTGCCGAGGGCGGACCATTGCTTTTCCAAGAAATGCCCATCTCGTACATTGCTTGGGCAGGAGATAGCTGTGGGCCATTGAGCCCCAAAATCTCCTTCTGTCGTGGAGTAATGTTCAGAATATCTATGCCGTTCAAGCCTTGTAAGTCTTTGAAGGAAACAGGGTTGCCATTCACAAACGTAAAAATATTCAGCCCATCTTGCGTACCCGCCGGATCCGGATTCAACCACCGCTGCCATCCCGCCACGTAATACCTGAACCCGTAGTAATAAAGCCCCGTCGCATCCCGCTCCTTCCCCGAATAACGCACCGTTCTGTAACTCGCCTCCACCTCCCCGCGTCCGGCGAACCACGCGGTGGTGCCAAACGGGTGATAACGCTCCTGGCTGATCACTTCACCGTCGTCGTCGAGTTCCAGGGTGCAGGAACCCAGATGATCATTCAGGTAGTAACGGTATTGATCATTGGCGCTGTCCTTCGGCGGCGCCGATTGCCAATGCAACACCCGCACACTGCTGCGCCCGGTCTGCACGCTGATCACCTGCAGCACTTCGCCCGTGCCGCTGTCATTGCGCAGTTCCAGGTTCGGCAGATAACGGGTTTCGGCGATCAGTGTCCGGGCATTGGTGTGGGCCTCACGGACTTTGCGCAGGCGCATGCCGTCGGCGCCGTAGACATAGCGCTCGCGGTCGCTGAGACCTGAGTCACGTTCCACTGGCCGCACTTCGCCCAACTGGTTGTGCAGGTCCCATGCCAAGGCCTGCCCCGGTTGCAGGTTGAGCAGGTTGCCGTTGCCGTCGAAGCCTCGGCGGAAGTCCTCTTCGTCCGGTTCCACGCCTTCCAGCACCGGCAGGCAACGGTTGCTGTGCGCCGCCGCAACCAGTCGATGTCCATGACTTTGCGGACCTTCGTGGGTCAGCTCCAACAGGTTACTGCCCGTATCGTAGCGATAGGTCTGGCGGTAGTTCGCGCGGGGTGCGGGATCATCAAACGTCGAAAACTGTGGACCTTTGTTGGCACTACCCGCCTCCCAACCCGTGGCTTCGATCAGTTGAGAGAGTGTGTCGTAACCATAACGATTAACTGGCTCAATGCGCTGGTTGGCGAAGTAGCGAATCGGCAGCGCGCCATCCTCGATACTCAACACATTGCCCACCGGATCGTAGGCGTAGCGCAGGTCTTGCAGGGTTTCGTTGCCGCGTTGCGCCAGGAGGCGAGTCAGTCGGCCATTTTGCGCGTCGTATTCCAACGTGGTGATCACGCCATTGCCGGCGACCTCCCGTTTGGTCTGGCCATGGGCGTTGTAGGTGATGTCGCTGACCAGCGTTTTCGGAGTTGATGCGCCGTTGAGTTGCAGGCGAACCGCGCGCCATTGGCCGTCGAGGGTCTGACTGAATAACTGGCGGTGACCCTTGGCATCGGTTTGATAGATCGTTTCGCCCAATGCGTTGAAGCGCAAACGGGTGATCGCACCTTCGCCCGGCTCCAGCAGCAACTCACGCTCCGCTTCCGGCTCGGGCCAGTCCGGCAGCGTCAACGCTTGCAGAAAATGCCGCGTCTGCTCCAGCACCGCGCCGTGCAAGCCGAACTCGGTAAACCGCTGCGTGCCCGCCGGGTCATCATGGCGAATCAGTTGGCCGCATTGGTTGTGCTCGGCAGCGACCGGATCGCTCGCGCCGTAACTCAAGCGCTCCATGCAAAACGCTTCGCCGTCCACGGCTTGCTCGAACACCGATTCCGGGCGCAGCTGAGTGTCGTACCGCAGCCAGCGTTGCGAGCCCCGCCCATCCCAGTGATGGAGCGGCTGCCCCGCCTCACCCGACAGCGCCACACGCCAGCCGGCATCGACGCTGCTGGTACTCAACACCGCACCGGACAGGGCGTAATCCGTTTGCAGATTAGGCGGCGCCGAAGCGTCCAGAAACAACCGCGGGTCCCACTGCGCAGTCGCGCGCCCCGCCCCATCATGGGCCGTGCGGTTGACCCGTGCCTGAGGAGGCACGCCGTCAATGTCACGCCAGTAACCCACGGCGCGTACCGGCAACCCCCGAGGGTCACCTATAGTCAGGCTCGGGGTGTGGCGGTGGATTGAAAGGGATGCTGTCACTGTAGCCGCTCCGGAATCACTCCCCTCATCTAAGCCTGTCGATCAAGTGCCTGGCTACTGTCAGAAATTACAGGGTCGACAGACGGCCTTCTGTACCATCGCCACGCCCCGCCCATCGCCAACCCCACCTGCGCTTAGGTAGGATGACCCTCTCTATTCCCGAGATTTACGTCATGTTCATCGGCGCCCTGCTGGTCATCACCTGGCTGATCCTGTTGCTGCGCTATCCAGCCAAGGCCTTGCCCGTATCCCTGGCGGCTGCCGTGGGGCTGGGTATCGTCGCCACCTGGGTCATCTGGATGGACCAGCACGAGCTCAAGCAACTGCAACGCCTGGAGTTGCGCATCAGTTACGCACCACAACAATGTCCTGCTGACCGCCCATTGCAATTGACCCTGAACAACGGCAATGACGTGCCGCTGACGGAATTGCGCTGGCGGGTCGCGGCTTATGCACCGGGCGATACGGTGAACCTGGCCGACAATCAATATTCCGCCCCGCGTTATCGTGGCCCCGGCGAATTGCAGGCCGGTGGCAACTGGGAAGACTGTTTGCCGCTGCCGCCACTGCGCCCTGGCTACCGTCCGGAAACCCTGGAGTTTCGCGCCGAGCGATTGCAGGGTAGTTTTTCCGACTGATCCCTCCCCCATTTTTTGCACAAGGAAAGCGCCATGCCCGTTGCGTTGATTACCGGTTGTTCCAGTGGCATTGGCCGTGCCCTTGCCGATGCGTTCAAGGTCGCCGGCTATGAAGTCTGGGCCAGTGCGCGCAAGGCCGAAGATGTCGCCATGCTGAGCGCTGCCGGATTTACCGCCGTGCAACTTGACGTAAACGACGGTGTTGCCCTTGAGCAATTGAGCGACCGCATCAACCAGGAACGCGGTGGTCTCGACGTGCTGATCAACAACGCGGGTTATGGCGCCATGGGGCCGCTGCTCGATGGCGGCGTACCGGCCATGCAGCGCCAGTTCGAAACCAATGTGTTCGCTGTCGTTGGCGTCACTCGCGCGATGTTTCCCGTGCTGCGCCGGACCAAAGGATTGGTCGTGAATATCGGCAGCGTTTCGGGTGTGTTGGTCACGCCATTCGCCGGTGCTTACTGCGCCTCGAAAGCCGCCGTGCATGCCTTGAGCGATGCCTTGCGCATGGAACTGGCGCCGTTCGGCGTGCGGGTGATGGAAGTCCAGCCGGGGGCCATCGCTTCCAGTTTCGCCAGGAATGCCGGGCACGAAGCCGAGCAACTGATCAGCGAACAGTCGCCATGGTTTGCGCTGCGCGAAGGCATACGCGCTCGGGCCAAAGCCTCTCAGGACAACCCGACCCCGGCCAATGAATTCGCCGCCGGTTTGCTCAAGGCTGTGCAGCAGGACAAGCCGCCGCGACTGATTCGTCTCGGCAATGGCAGTCGCGCGTTGCCGCTGCTAGCGGGATTGTTGCCCAAGGGGCTGCTGGAATCGGGGTTGATGAAGCGGTTCGGGTTGCGTGGGCAGCTCTGAGACCGCATCGCTGCCTTCGCGAGCAAGCCCGCTCCCACACTGGATCTTTAGTGAATTCAAAGATTGCACACGATGAAGATCAAAAGTGGGAGCGGCGGTGCGGCGATCCGGCTTGCTCGCGAAGAGGCCCGCACAGTCCCTACAAAACTTCAGGTAACAGCACAATGACCGACTACACCGAATACTTCGACGAAGTGATCCAGGCCCACGTGGCCATCGAACAATGGCTGGCCGAAGAGCGTGACGCATCCGAACTCGAAAAACTGCTGACACGTTTTTCGCCGCAGTTCTCCATGGTCTCGCCGCTCGGCCGGGTGCTGGATTTTGACGCGCTGAGCGAATTGTTCACGCTGGCGGGCGGCAAGAAGCTCGGGTTCCGCATCGAGCTCAGCGAGTTACGCGGGATAGCGCTGTACGACGGCGGCGCGACCGTGAGTTACCGCGAGCAACAGACCGATGCCACCGGGCTGCACTCGGATCGGCGCTCCACGGTCGTATTCGAGAAGCAGGCGGATGGCCGGGTGATCTGGCGGCATTTGCATGAGACGTTTTGCAAGGAGTGAACGCCCGACGCCTGTCTGACTGACCGCGTTGCACCCTTCGCGAGCAAGCCCGCTCCCACAATGGATCTTCAGTGAACCCAACATTTGCGTACGAATGAGATCACATGTGGGAGCGGCGGTGCGGCGATCCGACTTGCTCGCGAAGCAGGCAACTCGGTCTTTCGGTTATGCACCATCACCTTGCTTGACCACCACCGTACAAGTAATCCCCGCCGCCAACAGCACACCCTCCGGCACTTCATCGATGTGAATCCGCACCGGCACCCGCTGCGCCAGGCGTACCCAGTTGAAGGTCGGGTTCACATCGGCGATCAGTTCGCGGCTCTCCGGGTTGTCGCGGTCGTAGATGCCGCGAGAAATGCTTTCCACGTGGCCCTTGAGCACTTCGCCGCTCATCAGTTGCATGTCGGCCTTATCACCAACGCGCACATGGGGCAGCTTGGTTTCTTCGAAGAAGCCGTAGACCCAGAACGAGTTCATGTCGACCACGGCCATTTTCGCCTCGCCGATGCGCGCGTAGTCGCCACGATGCACGTTGAGGTTGGTGACGTAGCCATCCACCGCCGCACGCACTTCAGTACGCTTGAGGTTGAGTTCGGCCGCTTCCAGTTGCGCCTGGGCCTGCTGGTAATCGGCCAGGGCCGAGTCGGCGAGGTTACTGGCATCGTCACGGTTTTCCCGGGAGATCACCAGGTTGTCCATATCGGCGCGACGATGGGCGTTGACCTTGCGCATCTCCCACGTCGCCTTGCGCGAGGCCACCAGACTTTGTGCCTGCTTGACCGCCAGACGGTAGTGCTCGGGATCGATCTGCATCAGCAAATCGCCCTTCTTCACCAGTTGGTTGTCGCGCACCGGCACGTCCACCACTTCGCCGGTGACGTCAGCGGCGACGTTGATGATGTCGGCGCGCACGCGGCCGTCACGGGTCCACGGCGTGTTCATGTAGTGCTCCCACAAGGAGCGGCCGATCCACAGCGCCAGGGCCAGCACCAGCAAGGTCGCGAGCAGGCTGAAAAACTTTTTCATCGGGGCATTCTTCAGAGATAGAGAGTCAGTGATAGAGAGTCAACGGTAGACAGTCAGCGCCAACGCGCCGAACAGACAGGTAAACAGGCTCAGGCGCAGCAACGCCGGGTGCCAGAAAAAACGGTACAGGTCGAACCCGGACAGGAACCGGTCCAGCGCCCAGGCAAGCGCCGCGGCGATGAAAAACATCAGGGTCATGGTCGGCATGTACACGCCGTGGAAGGCGATTTCACGAGGCATGTTCAAGTCCTTGTGGCTGGCTGCCTGCGAAGGCCGCGAGCGGTGATTGCGGATCGAGCAGCGAGGTGCGGATGAAGTGCAGGTAGCTCTTCACCCGGCGCAACGCCGAGGTATCGAAGTGCGGGGCGAAGGGTTCGTCAGTGGACTGCACACGGCTGATCGCGTGATCGACGGCAATCAGCGCGCGTTCGAGGTTGCTGCTGTTCGGTTGCAGGAACAGCCGCACCAGCGCCCGCCCCATCCCCCGGATCGCCTGGCGCCACGGCTGGGATTCGGCATAGGCCGGATGCACCGGCAGAATCGCCTGCTCCTTGCGCAACTCGATGATCGCGTGACCGACTTCCAGCACCACGAACATCCAGCGCAGCAAGTCGCTCTGCACTTGCGGTTGACCCGCTGCGAAGCCGTAGGCCTGGTGCACCAGATCGCGGGTACGGCTTTCGAAACTCGACGCCAGGCCCTTGAGCTTGCCGCTGATGGCGTAAACCACCTGACCACGCAAGTCCTGCTCCAGCCGACGCCACAGCCAGCGGCTGTTGGGCGGCAGAATGATCGCCCCGGCCGCTGCGCACACCAGCATGCCGAGCACCATGGCGATGTAGTCGTTGATGAAGGTGTAGGGGTTGTAGATCGTGAGGTTGTCCGGCACCGAACCGGTACTGAAGAAGATCAGCAAGCCCAGGCCGACACCGACGTATTGCGGCCGCGAGGTCAGGAACGAGCCGAGTACGATCACCGGTGCGAGCATCACGCACAGCAACGCAAATCCGTCGATCCACGGGAAAATGAAAAACATCTCGACGAAGCCGATCAGTGCCCCGAGCAATGTCCCGCACGCCATCTGAAAGGCCATGCGCTTGGGGTTCGGGGTGGCGGCGGACAGACCCACGGTCGCGGCGGCAATCAGGGTCATGGTCGCGCCGCTCGGCCAGGCGGTTGCCACCCAGTAGCTGCCCAATACCACCAGAATGAACGCTGCGCGAATCCCTGATGCGGCTGCTGCCATCCAGTTGGTTTGCGGAGTGAACGGCTCGTCCCAGCGCTCCCGCTCGTGACTGTGATCGGCCAGTGAAGCGTGGGTCTGTGCATAACTGTGCAGGTCGTCGACGAAGCGATAGAGCAGCTCGTACGCCGTGTGGAAGTCCAGCAGTTCGTCGTCGCTCGGTTCGCTCTCCTGAAAGACCGCCCGCAGGCTGCGCACCCGCGCCGGCAACCCTGCCTTGTAGGCGCTCAGCACCGTAACCAGACGCGCCGCATCGGCGTTGGTCAGGGCACGACCGCTGAAGCCGTCGAGCAATTCGACGAGGTCTTGCAAGCCCGGTTTTATCGCCGCCACGGCATGATCCGTATTGTTGCTGCGCAAGCGTTCGAGCAACTGATGCAGGGCATTGAAGCGCGTGGTGATGCCCATGAACTCACTGTTCAGGCGGCTGAGGCGACCATTGCGCCGACGCATGTGCGGGTCTTCGAACACGGTGACGCTGCGCAGCCCTTCGAGTCCGACTGCCTCGGCAATGAAGCGCACATTGCCGGCCTCGAACGCCTCGCGTTGACTGCGGCCACGCAAGCCGTCGGTGACGAACTGGGCAAACACGCCGAAGCGCTGATACAGGGCGTTGCGCATGGCGGCGCTGGCGGTTTGCGGCAGGATTGCAGCGCTGATCAGGGTCGAACAGAGAATGCCCAACGAGATTTCCAGCACCCGCCAGACCGCCGCCATGAACGCGCCGTCCGGGTGGGCCAGCGCGGGCAAGCCGACCATCGCCGCGGTGTATCCGGCGAGTACGAAACCGTAGGCGCGGAAGTTGCGGCAGCGGGCGGCGCCGGCCGTGCAGATACCCACCCAGATCGCCAGCGAACCGAGGAACAGTTCAGTGTTCTGCGCAAACAGGGCGATCAGCGCGACCATCACCGCCGACCCGGCCAGCGTGCCGAGAAAACGATAGAAACTCTTGGCGAACACCTGGCCGCTTTGCGGCTGCATGACGATGAACACGGTGATCATCGCCGTGCGCGGTTGCGGCAGCTCCAGGCGCATGGCCAGCCACAGCGTCAGGAATGCTGCGATCAGCACCTTGAAGATGTAGACCCAGGTCACGCCGTCGCTGCGTGCCCAGTCGAAGAACCCCCGGCGCCATTCCAGGGAGTACAGCCAGCGCAAGGGTGCGGGCAATGGAGTCATCAAATCCTGCTCAATAAATTCCAGTGAAAACCGGAACCTGTGGGAGCGAGCTTGCTCGCGATAGCGGAGTATCAGTCGGCATCAATGTTGGATGTGCCGCCCTCATCGCGAGCAAGCTCGCTCCCACAGGTTTTGTGTTCAACGCAAAAGGCTCGGGGTTTTCGGCGCCTGGGTCTGGCTGTCTTTTGGCACGTCGTTACCGGCTCCGAGACCACCGCCCAACGCCGTCACCAGTTCGGCATGGGCGCTCAAACGCGCCGCCTGAACCTGCTGCTGCACTTGCTGCTGCTTGAACAACAAGGTCTGGGCATTGAGCACGTTGAGGTAATCGGTCAGCCCACGCTGGTAGGCGATCATCGCGATGTCGTAGGTCTTCTGCGCCGTGGCCACCGACTCGGCGGCGAAAGCCTGTTGCTTGTCCATGGACTCGCGACGGATCAACTGGTCGGAGATGTTTTTCAGCGCGTTGACCAGGGTCTGGTTGTACTTGGCCACGGCGATGTCATACCCGGCCGAGGCTTCGCCCAACTCCGCGCGCAAGCGTCCGCCCTCGAAGATCGGCAACGAAATCGCCGGCCCCGCGCTGTAGTTGAGCTTCTTGCCGGTCAAGAACTCCAGGGCCCCGCCGCCGGTGGCCATGTAGCCAAGGCTGCCGACCAGATCGACGTTCGGGTAGAAACCGGCATGGGCGACATCGATGCCCCGCGCCTGCGCCGCCACTTGCCAGCGGCTGGCGACCACGTCCGGGCGTTGGCCGAGCAATTGCGCCGGCAGCGACGACGGCAGTTTCAGCGGCGCACCCAGCGACAGCGTTGGCCGCTGCAACTGTGCGCCCTCCCCCGGCCCCTTGCCGGCGAGAGCGGCGAGCTGGTTGCGTTTCAAGGCAATTTCTTCGTCGAGGGCATCGATCTGGCGATGGGTTTCCGGCAGCGGCGTCTCGGCCTGGCTGACTTCGAAATGAGTGCCGATGCCACCGCTCAGACGCTTTTTCGCCAACTCAAGGATCTGCTGTTGCTGCTTCAATGTCGCCTCGACGATGTCCCGCTGGGCGTAATGCAACGACAACTCGATGTAGACCCGTACGATGTTGTCCTGCAATTCGAGTTGGGCCTGACGCGCCTCGGCGACGCTCATGTGCGCCATGTCCACGGCGCGCTCGGTGGCATTGCTTTCGCGACCCCAGAGGTCGAGGGCATAACTGAAGCCCAGCGCCGCGTTATTGTCCCAGGTGGTGCTGTTGGCCAGCTCGCCGGGGCCATAGAACTGGTCGGTAGGCCAGTTGTGGCGCTTGAGGGTGGCATCGCCATTGATCTGCAGCGACTCGGCGGCTTCGGCCATGCCGGCCATGGACCGGGCCTGACGCACCCGGGCGGCGGCCATGGCCAGGGTCGGGCTGCCTTGCAGGGCGAGGTCGATCCAGCGATTCAGATGCGGGTCGCCATAGGCTTGCCACCATTGCGCGGTGGGCCAGTGCGCATCCTGCGCGGCGCTCTGGATCGCTTCGTCGGTGGCCAGTGAATTAGCCTCCAGCGCCTTGCCCTGTGGGGCAATACCTCCGGTTCCGATGCAGCCGCTGATTGCCAGGGTTAAAGCCAAAACACTGAGCGGCTGAAGCGCTCTGCTGATGCGACGCGGCACTGCTGCGATTTCCTGAAATAGGGGGAGGTACAAGATTTTTTGGAAACTGGAGTTCCGCTTTTGTGGGAGCGGGCTTGCTCGCGAAAGCGGTACATCAGTCGACATTGAGGGTGAATGTCAGACCGTCTTCGCGAGCAAGTCGGATCGCCGCACCGCCGCTCCCACAGGTTATGCGGTGGGTCGAACCCCGGTTACCCAAGTTGCGCAATTCTATGGGGCGGCCGGAAGGGCGATAAGCTGGGATTCCTGTGAATCTTTGTTACCGTTAACGAGATAATCCCTTGGTCGGGGTCTCAGATCCTGAAACTTCGTGTCACAATTTGCCATCGCACCCGAGAGCACCCCATGGACACTTTGCAAAACATGCGCGCCTTCAGTTACGTGGCCGAAGCCGGCAGCTTCACCGCCGCCGCCGTGCAACTGGACACCACCACGGCCAACGTCTCGCGCGCGGTCTCCAACCTGGAAGCCCACCTGCAAACCCGCCTGCTCAACCGAACGACCCGCCGCATCGCCCTGACCGAAGCCGGCAAGCGTTACCTGCTGCGCTGCGAACAGATCCTGGCCTACGTCGAAGAAGCCGAAGCCGAAGCCAGCGACGCCCACGCGCGCCCGGCCGGGCAACTGAAAGTGCACACCATGACCGGCATCGGCCAGCACTTCGTGATCGATGCCATCGCCCGCTATCGCAAGACGCACCCGGACGTGACCTTCGACCTGACCATGGCCAACCGCGTGCCGGACCTGCTCGACGAGGGTTACGACGTGTCCATCGTCCTCGCCAGCGAACTGCCGGACTCGGGTTTCGTCTCCCAGCGACTGGGCATCACCTACAGCATCGTTTGCGCCTCGCCGGCCTACGTCAAAACCAACGGCTGCGCACAAAAACCCAGCGACCTGCTCAACCACGCCTGCCTGCGCCTGGTCAGCCCGGTGATTCCGCTGGAGAAATGGGCCTTCGACGGCCCTGATGGCCAGGAAATGGTCACCATCAACAGCTCACCCTTCCTGGTGAACTCCGCCGACGCGATGAAATCCGCGATCATCAGCGGCATGGGCGTTGGCGTCCTGCCGCTGTACGCCGCGATAGAAGGCCTGCGCAACGGCACGCTGGTGCGCGTGATGCCCAACTACCGCTCCCAGGAACTGAACCTGTATGCGATCTACCCGTCGCGCCAGTACCTGGATGCGAAGATCAAGACCTGGGTCGAGTATTTGCGTGGATCGCTGCCGGAATTGCTGGCGGCGCATCAGGCGGAATTGGCGGCGTATGAATTGAGCGGGAGTCTGGGTGGGGTTCGGGTGGCGAACTGATGATCTCTCGGCTAATGGATTGATTCTTTGTGGGAGCGAGCCTGCTCGCGATGGCGTTCTCACATTCAACATCTCTGTGAGCAGATGCACCGCCATCGCGAGCAAGCTCGCTCCCACAGAAGAGCAAAAGCAGATCGGCGTACACCCACTGCTTTTCACCACTCATCAGGCCGAGCGTTAGCTCGCCTGCAGCTTTTGATCTTGATCCACCCGCCCCCTCGGGAGGCTGAGTGGAGGCGTTCATCCGGGGATTGGCGCGCAGCGCCGTTCGACGCAGTCGAACTCATTGCATGTAGGTCGAAGCGAAGCCGACCGGAGGGCAATGCCCCCGGATGAATGCCGGAGCGAAGGAACGCCGAGCCCCAGCGAGGGGCCGGACGTTCGGGGCGAGCGCTTTTTTTGCTTACTTTTTTTGAGGCGCTTGTTAAAAAAAGTGAGTCGCCGTAAGGGCGAAACCATAGGTGGCCGTTACCGAAGAAACGGATATGTACACGGTCAACCAAGAACATGGTCGGCCCATAGGCCGCCAAGACAACCCAAACTGACAGCGCCGTCAGTTAGCCGTCACCCTCCTGACCGGCAAACAGGTTTATAAAGGAAAATACCAACCGTCTACCCAGCCCCGGCGCCCCACTCGCATGCGAATCCAGAAAAAATCCGCCCTGCTCGTCGCCCTTCTGATCGTCCTGGCAGCGCTGGGCCTGTGGTATGCCACCAAACCCGCCAAGGCAAAACTCGCCGCCCCCAGCGCCATCCCCGTACGCGTGGTCAGCGTCGCCGAAAAAGACGTGCCGCGCTACGTCAGTGGCATCGGCTCGGTGTTGTCCCTGCACAGCGTCGTGGTCCGCCCGCAAATTGACGGCATTCTCACCAAAATCATGGTCAAGGAAGGCCAACTGGTGAAAAAAGACGACCTGCTGGCCACCATCGACGACCGGTCGATCCGCGCCAGCCTCGACCAGGCCCGGGCACAACTGGGTGAAAGCCAGGCGCAACTGCAAGTGGCACTGGTCAACCTCAAGCGCTACAAGCTGTTGAGTGTCGATGACGGCGTGTCCAAGCAGACCTACGACCAGCAACAAGCCCTGGTCAACCAGCTCAAGGCCACCGCCCAAGGTAACCAGGCCTCGATTGACTCCGCCGAGGTACAACTTTCCTACACACAAATTCGCTCCCCGGTCAGCGGTCGTGTCGGCATCCGTACCGTCGACGAAGGCAACTTCCTGCGCATGACCGACACCCAAGGCCTGTTCACGGTGACCCAGATCGACCCGATCGCCGTGGAATTTTCCCTGCCGCAGCAAATGCTGCCGACCCTGCAAGGCCTGATCAACGACCCACAGCACGCCCGGGTCAAGGCCTACATCGGTGCCGACACCGACGGCGAAACCGGCAACCTGCTCGGTGAAGGTCACCTGACCCTGATCGACAACCAGATCAACGCCAACACCGGCACCATCCGCGCCAAAGCCGAATTCGACAACGACGCACAAAAACTCTGGCCGGGCCTGCTGGTGACGGTAAAGATTCAGACAGCCCTGGATAAAGATGCGCTGGTGGTGCCGCCGACAGTCGTACAACGCGGCCTCGACCAGCACTTCGTGTACCGGGTCAATGGCGACAAGGTCGAAGCCGTGCAGGTGCAGATGGTCTATCAAGGCAGCGGCCAGGACATCATCAAGGGTGTGAAGCCGGGTGATGTACTGGTCAGCGATGGTCAGTCGCGGCTCAAGCCCGGCGCTACTGTGCAAGTGCTGACCGAGCCGCCTCAAGTGGTGCGATCGGAGGCGGCGCAATGAAGGGCCATGGTTCGGTTTCAGCCTGGTGCATCGACCACCCGGTGGCCACGGTCCTGCTGACGTTCGCCTTGGTGCTGCTGGGTGTCATCGCGTTTCCGCGCCTGCCGGTAGCGCCGTTGCCGGAGGCAGAATTCCCGACCATCCAGGTGGCCGCGCAACTTCCCGGCGCCAGCCCGGAAACCATGGCTTCCTCGGTGGCCACGCCTCTTGAAGTGCAATTCAGTGCCATTCCCGGCGTAACCCAGATGACCTCGAGCAGTGCACTGGGCTCGACCAACCTGACCCTGCAATTCACCCTCGACAAGAGCATCGACACCGCCGCCCAGGAAGTGCAGGCGGCGATCAATACTGCCGCGGGCAAACTGCCCAAGGACATGCCGAACCTGCCGACCTGGCGCAAGGTCAACCCGGCCGACAGCCCGGTGCTGATCCTCAGCGTCAACTCGTCGCTGATGCCAGGCCCTGAGCTCAGCGACCTGACGGAAACCCTGTTGTCCCGTCAGCTCAGTCAGGTCGACGGTGTAGGCCAGGTCGTCATCACCGGTCAGCAGCGTCCGGCGATTCGCGTCCAGGTTTCGGCGGACAAGCTCGCGGCCATCGGCCTGACCCTCGCCGACATCCGCCTGGCGATCCAGCAGACCAGCCTCAATCTGGCCAAAGGGGCGCTGTACGGCGAATCGAGCATCTCGACCCTGTCCACCAACGACCAGTTATTCCACCCCGATGAATACAGCCAGCTGATCGTTTCCTACAAGGACGGTGCACCGGTTCATCTGCGCGATGTCGCCAAAGTCGTCAACGGTTCGGAAGATGCCTACATCCAGGCTTGGGCGGGCTCGCAACCGGGGGTCAACCTGGTGATCTTCCGCCAACCAGGCGCCAACATCGTCGAGACCGTGGACCGCATCCAGGCCGCCTTGCCGGCACTGGAGGCGATGCTCCCCGCCTCGGTGCAGGTCAAGACGCTGATCGACCGCACCCAGACCATCCGTGCCTCGCTGCATGAAGTAGAAATCACCCTGCTGATTGCAATCATGCTGGTGGTGGCGGTGATGGCGCTGTTCCTGCGCCAACTGTCGGCCACGCTGATCGTGTCGGCAGTGCTCGGCGTGTCACTGATCGCCAGTTTCGCGCTGATGTATGTGATGGGCTTCAGCCTGAACAACCTGACCCTGGTGGCGATCGTGGTCGCCGTGGGCTTTGTGGTGGACGATGCGATCGTGGTGGTGGAGAACATCCACCGGCATCTCGAGGCCGGTGACGGCATGCGCGAGGCGGCGATCAAAGGCGCTGGCGAGATCGGATTTACCGTGGTTTCGATCAGTTTTTCGCTGGTGGCGGCGTTCATTCCGCTGCTGTTCATGGGCGGTGTGGTCGGCCGGCTGTTCAAGGAGTTCGCCCTGACCGCCACCTCGACCATCATGATTTCGGTGGTGGTCTCGCTGACATTGGCGCCAACGCTGGCAGCGCTGTTCATGCGCGCGCCGGTGCATCACGCCCACGACAAACCGGGCTTCGGTGAACGCCTGTTGGCGTGGTACGAAAAAGGCCTGCGCCGCGCCCTCGCCCACCAGAAAGCGATGATCGGTGTGTTCGCTTTATCGCTGGCTCTGGCCGTCGCCGGTTACATCTTCATTCCTAAAGGTTTCTTCCCGATACAGGACACCGGTTTCGTCTTCGGCACCACCGAAGCTGCTGCCGATATTTCCTATGGCGACATGGTGAAAAAACACCTGGCGATGGCCGAAATCGTCGCTGCCGATCCCGCAGTCGAAACGTTTTCACATTCCGTCGGCGTCTCGGGCAGCAACCAGACCATTGCCAACGGCCGCTTCTGGATCACCCTGAAAAAACGCGGGGATCGCGACGTCTCGGCCAGCCAGTTCATCGACCGGATTCGCCCGCAACTGATGAAAGTCCCGGGCATCGTGCTCTACCTGCGTGCAGGGCAAGACATCAACCTCAGCTCCGGCCCGAGCCGCGCCCAGTACCAATACGTGCTCAAGAGCAACGACGGTGCGACCCTCAGCACCTGGACCCAACGCCTGACGGAAAAACTGCGCGCCAACCCGGCCTTCCGCGACATTTCCAACGACCTGCAACTGGGCGGCAGCATCACCCACATCAGCATCGATCGCAGCGCCGCGGCACGTTTCGGCCTCACCGCCAGCGACGTCGACGAAGCCCTGTACGATGCCTTCGGCCAGCGCCAGGTCAATGAATTCCAGACCCAGATCAACCAGTACAACGTGATTCTGGAACTGGATACCAAACAGCGCGGCAAGGCCGAAAGCCTCAACTATTTCTACCTGCGCTCGCCCCTGAGCGGGGAAATGGTGCCGTTGTCGGCCCTTGCCCGCTTCGATGCGCCGACCATCGGCCCGCTGTCCATCGCCCATGACGGGATGTTTCCCGCCGCCAACCTGTCGTTCAACCTGGCCCCCGGCGTGGCGTTGGGCGATGCGGTGATCATGCTCAACCAGGCCAAGGCCGACATCGGCATGCCGACCGCCATCAGCGGCAACTTCCAGGGCGCGGCCCAGGCGTTCCAGAGTTCGCTGGCCAGCCAGCCGTGGCTGATCCTGGCGGCGCTGTTGGCGGTGTACATCATCCTCGGCGTGCTCTACGAGAGCTTCGTGCACCCGCTGACGATCATTTCCACCTTGCCTTCGGCGGGCCTCGGCGCAGTGATCATGCTGTGGATCTGCGGCCAGGACTTTTCGATCATGGCCTTGATCGGGCTGGTGTTGTTGATCGGTATCGTCAAGAAAAACGGCATCCTGATGATCGACTTCGCCCTCGAAGCGCAGCGCAATGGCGGACTGTCGCCAGAGGAAGCGATCTTCAAGGCCTGCATCACGCGGTTCCGGCCGATCATCATGACCACCCTCGCCGCCCTACTCGGCGCCCTGCCGCTGATGCTCGGTTACGGCACCGGCGCCGAGTTGCGCCAGCCCCTGGGGATCGCCGTTGTCGGCGGCTTGCTGGTGAGCCAGGCGCTGACGCTGTTCACCACGCCGGTCATATACTTGTGGCTGGAGCGGCTATTCCATCGACCTAAACCTGCGCCAGAACCGGTGCTGGCGACCACAGACTGAGGCGGGGTCATGCGCGTTCTGATTATCGAAGACGAAGAAAAAACCGCGGACTACCTGCATCGCGGCCTGACGGAACAGGGTTTCACCGTGGATCTGGCCCGCGATGGTGTGGAAGGCCTGCATCTGGCGCTGGAGAGCGACTACGCGGTGATCGTCCTCGACGTGATGCTGCCGGGCCTCGACGGCTTCGGTGTGTTGCGCGCCCTGCGTGCGCGCAAGCAAACCCCGGTGATCATGCTCACCGCCCGCGAGCGTGTCGAAGACCGCATCAAGGGCCTGCGTGAAGGCGCCGATGACTATCTGGGCAAACCGTTTTCCTTCCTTGAACTGGTGGCACGCCTGCAAGCGCTGACCCGGCGCAGCGGCGGTCATGAACCAGTGCAGGTGAGCATCGCTGACCTGTGGATAGATTTGATCAGCCGCAAGGCCACCCGCGCCGGTACACGTCTGGAGCTGACCGCCAAGGAGTTCTCGCTGCTCAGCGTACTGGCCCGGCGCCAGGGCGAAATCCTCTCGAAAACCGCCATTGCCGAGATGGTCTGGGACATCAATTTCGACAGCGACGCCAACGTCGTCGAAGTCGCGATCAAACGCCTGCGGGCCAAGCTCGACGGACCATTCGAAGAAAAACTGCTGCACACCATTCGCGGCATGGGTTATGTGCTGGAGAGCCGTGGTGTCCAGTAACTCGATCGCGCTGCGTTTAAGCGGGATGTTTACGCTGGTGGCGCTGCTGGTGTTCCTGTTGATCGGCTGGGCTTTGTACCAACAGGTCGACAAAGGCCTGGGCCTGTTGCCCGATGCCGAACTGGATGCACGCTACAGCGTGCTCGAATCCACGGTCGGCCGTTACGGCACGCCCGAGCACTGGGTGAAGATCAACAACAAGCTCAATCTGCTGAGCGAAGAAGACAAGCGCATCAGTTTCTGGATCATCAGTGGCGATCCGCACTACGAATACGGCAACCTGACCCCGCAGATCCGCGCCTTTGCCCAAGGGCCGCTGGGCACGCGCGACATGCATCTGCCGGAGCACCCGTATCCGCTGAAAGTGCTGGTCAGCGAATTCCCGGCCAAGGATCAGCGCCCAGCGCTGCGCTTCATGATCGCCATCGACACCGAAACGTTTTTCCATACCCAGCATCACCTGCTGGTCGCGCTGATCAGCTTGGCGATTGTCGGTGTGCTGCTGGCCTCGGCACTGGGTTATTGGGTGGCGCGGATCGGGCTCAAGCCGCTGATCAAACTGTCCCAGGAAGCCCAGCGCCTGGCTCCGCCGTTACGCTCGGGGCGCTTGCGATTGTCACCATTGCCGCCGGAGCTCGATCAATTCGTCAGCTCGTTCAACTCGACCCTGGAACGGGTCGAGCAGGCCTACTCGCGCCTTGAGTCATTCAACGCCGATGTCGCCCACGAACTGCGCTCGCCATTGACCAACCTGATCGGCCAGACCCAGGTCGCATTGACCCGCGGGCGCTCCGCCGAGCATTACTTCGAAGTGCTGCAATCGAACCTCGAAGAGCTTGAGCGACTGCGTTCGATCATCAACGACATGCTGTTCCTCGCCAGCGCCGATCAGGGCAGCAAGGCGACCAAACTCACCTCAACCTCGCTGGCCGATGAGGTGGCCACGACCCTGGAATATCTGGACTTCATTCTCGAGGACGCTCAGGTCCAGGTCGAGGTCAGTGGTGACGCGCAAGTGCAGATCGAGATCGCCCATCTGCGCCGGGCGTTGATCAACTTGTTGAATAACGCGGTGCAGCACACCGCGCCCGGGCAGGTGATTCAAGTGCGGATCGAAGCCCAGGAGCATCAAGTCAGCATCGGCGTCGCCAACCCCGGCTCGCCGATTGCCAGTGAGCATCTGCCGCGCCTGTTCGAGCGTTTCTACCGGGTCGATGCGTCACGCAGCAACAGCGGCCACAATCACGGCTTGGGGCTGGCCATCGTCAAGGCGATTGCGTTGATGCATGGCGGGGATGTGTTTGTGCGCAGTGATCATGGGATGAATACGTTCGGCATTCATCTGCCCGTCTGATCCTCTTCTTCCAATGTGGGAGCGAGCCTGCTCGCGATGCAGGCAACGCGGTGCAACTCAAGGACCGAGGTGCTGCTATCGCGAGCAGGCTCGCTCCCACATTGGATTTGGGTTGAACACATATAGGCGGCCAACCAACTATTGCCATAACCGCAACAGTCCTTTCATGAATCCACTCTTTTTCCCCTTGCCTCATATCCTTATCTTTGCCCGCACCAAACAGCACTTGCCAAGCAAGAAGGTTTTAAAGATGTCCAACAGTATGGGTATTGCCAGCGCTTTCGTTTTGTCCTCTTTGTTCCTGTCGCCGTTGGCGATGGCGGAAGAATCGCAGACTTTCGTTGCGCATAACGCCGCACGCGCTGCAACGTTCGAAGAGCATCGGATCGAGATGACAGCCAAGGCTGTGCAAGACGCCCAAGCCCCGCAAGCATCCAGCATCCAGGCCCAGCCACGGGTCGAGAAAGACAGCTGATCTGCACCGATCACTCCCGTTTCCCTCGACACTTTTCATCGGCTCTTCCCTTTGAAAAGTTGTCTTCAAAGCCGCTGCTGTCAGCGGCTTTTTTGATAGTGGCGACTCGACCTTCATTGCAATTTCTGCAACGAAAGTCACTGACGCCCACGCCATTGATCAATCGCACGAGCAACAGGAACGATTCACTCGGCTGCTGCGTTTATGCAACTACGCTTACAGCGTCCCTTTAGCAGACGTCAGCCCTATGACCGCAAGCCGTACCGCACATTTTCAAGGCCCGCCCGGGCGACCCGAGATCATGCTGATCGTCGGCAGCACCCTGACAGTCATCTCAATCCTGTGCATCGTCACTTTCCTGCTGATCCGCGAACACGCCAATGCCCAGCAGACCGCCACACGCAGCGCGACCACCATCGCGCAACTGATCGATGCCGATGTCCTGCGTACGGTCGAGCTCTATGACTTGACCTTGCAGGGCCTGATTGCCGCCGCCCAACGGGACGACCTGAAACAGGTTTCGCCGCAGATCCGCCATCTGGTGCTGTTCGACCGCTCTACCACTGCGCGCTACAAGGGCGACATCCTGCTGCTGGACAAGCACGGCGACGTGCTGGCCGACTCATCATTGATCGAACCGAAACCGGGCAACTTCGCTGACCGCGATTATTTCCTGGCCCATACCTTCAATCGTGACTCCGGCATGTTTATCAGCCGACCGTTCAAGCCGCGCTGCGACTGCGATGACAGCGACGAATGGCGCATCAGTTTCAGTCGGCGCATTTCTTCTCCCACGGGTGAGTTCCTGGGGGTTGCGGTGGCGTCGATGCGCATGAGCTACTTCGACCAGCTGTTCAACAGCCTCGAAATCGGCTCCGGCAGTACGCTGGGCATCATCAACGATGACGGGATTCTCCTGGCGCAGAAACCGTACCGGGAACAAAACGTCATCGGCAAAAGCTTCTCCAGCCGCCCCAACGTCGTACGCATGCTGCGCGAGCGCAGTGGCACCTTTGAAAGTGTGTCGAGTGTCGACCAACAACGGCGCCTGTACACCTTTACCCGGGTCGGCAATCTGCCGCTGACCGTCATCGTGGCCCTTTCCATCGATGAAGTGTTCGCCACCTGGAACCGCACGGCCTATGTGATCAGCGGTGCTACCGGCGTTTTGTGCATCGGCCTGTTGTGGCTGACCTGGCTGCTCTGCCGCGAGCTGCGACTGCGCCAATATGCCGAGCAGGAATTGGCGCAACTGGCGGCTACCGATGCCTTGACCGGCGTGGCCAACCGTCGATCCCTTGATCAGACCCTGCGCCATGAATGGTTTCGCGCGCAGCGCAGTGGCAAGCCGTTGTCGTTGCTGATGATCGATGCCGATCACTTCAAGGCCTTCAATGACCGGCACGGGCATCAGGCCGGCGACGAAGCCTTGCGGGCATTGGCCGAGGTCATCCGCGCCAATGTCCATCGTCCGGCGGACCTGGTGGCTCGCTATGGTGGCGAAGAGTTTTCAGTGGTCCTGGCCGAAACTGGCAGTGAAGGCGCGCAGCAGATCGCCGAACATATCCGCGAGGCGGTGCAAAAACTGTCACTGGTGGACGCCGGTGAGCCGCCGATGAGCGTGAGTATCGGCATTGCCACCTGGACAGCGGCCAGCGATATCAACCTGGAGCAATTGCTGTTCAGTGCGGACAAGGCGTTGTATCAGGCCAAGGAAGGGGGGCGTAACCGGGTGGTGTGCGCCGGCTGAATTCTATGCTGAATCGACTGGCCTCTTCGCGAGCAAGCCCGCTCCCACAGTTGACCGCGTTTCCCTGTGGGAGCGGGCTTGCTCGCGAAGAGGCCGTCACTGCCACCATAGAAATCAGGAATCGGCATAGGGGACGGCCTTCATAGGCCGTACCCCTGCCACACCACCCGGCATGCGGGTCCGCACCGGGCGGTTCGAGAGATTGAGGTTATGAGAGTCGCACCAGACCCAGCCTGTCGAACCAC
>NZ_JAHBDN010000081.1:0-295834 GCF_019956445.1 Pseudomonas sp. BF-R-19 | reverse complement strand
CCCGAATTTCTTGACGACCATAGAGCGTTGGAACCACCTGATCCCATCCCGAACTCAGCAGTGAAACGATGCATCGCCGATGGTAGTGTGGGGTTTCCCCATGTGAGAGTAGGTCATCGTCAAGATTAAATTCCGAAACCCCTATCTGCGTATGCAGGTAGGGGTTTTGTTTTTGTCCGCCATGTAGGAGCGAGCTCGCTCGCGATGGTCTTTAACGATGACACTGGCTGTCTGATGCCACCGGGCGTCCAGAAGTTTTTCGCGAGCAAGCTCGCTCCTACAGCAAGTCGCCTTCAATGCTAAAGTCGTCCCTCGATTTGTATTTTCCAAGGAAGCCTTTATGCCGGACGCGACGTCCCTCAGTGCTGGTTTTATGGTGGTTCACGGCAACCGCCTGGACGAATTGCGCAGCCTGGTGGTCAGCTGGATGCGGCGCTACCCGCTGGCTCCCCTGGAGAATGAAATCGCGTTGGTGCAAAGCAATGGCATTGCCCAATGGCTGAAGCTGGCACTGGCGGAAGATTCTGAAGAAGACGACATGGGAGGCTGCGGCATCGCTGCCGCCATCGACGTGCAGTTGCCCGGCAGCTTCATGTGGCAGCTCTATCGCATGGTCCTGGGCCGCGACGAAATTCCGGTCAAGTCCCTGCTCGATAAAGCCCCGCTGACCTGGCGCCTGATGCGCCTGCTGCCGCAGTTGATCAATCAGCCGCACTTCGAGCCGCTGCAGCGTTTCCTGACCCATGACACCGATCTACGCAAACGCTATCAACTGGCTGAGCGTCTGGCGGATCTGTTCGACCAATACCAGGTGTACCGAGCCGACTGGCTCGAAGACTGGGCGGAAGGTCGACATCAAACAAAAAACGCCAGGGGCGAAGCCAAACCCCTGACCCCGGCCAATTGCTGGCAGGCAGAGCTATGGCGCGCACTCTTGCTGGATGTGGGAGAAGAAGGCATGGCGCAAAGCCGTGCCGGCGTCCATCAGCGATTTGTCGAACGTATCAACAATCTCGAAACAGCCCCCAAGGGATTACCCTCGCGAGTGATCGTTTTCGGGATTTCTTCCCTGCCTGCTCAAGCCCTGGAAGCACTGGCGGGACTGGCACGATTCAGTCAGGTTCTGCTGTGTGTGCATAACCCGTGTCGTCACCATTGGGCGGACATCGTCGCCGATAAAGACCTGTTGCGGCATCAATACAAGCGTCAGGCTCGCAAGAGCGGCATGCCGGTAGTGATCGATCCGCAGACCCTCCACCAGCATGCCCACCCGCTGCTGGCCGCATGGGGCAAGCAGGGGCGGGACTACATCAACCTGCTCGACAGTTACGACGATCCCAACAGCTATCGTTCGGCATTCCGCGACGGGCGCATCGACCTGTTCAGTGACGGTCAGCCGCTGAATGTGCTCAACCAGTTGCAGGACGACATCCTCGAGTTGCGCCCCCTCAACGAGACTCGGGAGCGATGGCCCGCTATCGATCTTGAGCAGGACGAATCGATCCGTTTTCACATCGCCCACAGCGCCCAGCGAGAAGTCGAGATCCTCCACGATCAACTGCTCGCGCGCTTCAGCGCCGATCCGACATTGCGGCCCCGGGACATCATCGTGATGGTTCCGGACATCGACAGCTACGCCCCGCATATTCGTGCCGTGTTTGGTCAGCTTGACCGCCAGGACCCGCGCTTCATTCCGTTTACGTTGGCTGACCAGGGCCAGCGTGGTCGTGATCCATTGCTGATTGCTGTCGAGCACCTGCTCAAGCTGCCTGACAGCCGTTTTCCTGTCAGTGAGATTCTCGATCTGCTGGACGTCCCGGCCCTGCGCGCTCGTTTTGGCGTCGAGGAGCGTGACCTGCCGACGCTGCACCGCTGGATCGAAGGTGCCGGCATTCGCTGGGGCATGAATGCCGAACAACGTGCCGGGCTCGGGCTACCGAATGAGCTTGAGCAAAACAGCTGGCGTTTCGGCTTGCGGCGGATGTTGCTCGGTTATGCCGTTGGCAGCGCCGATGCTTATGAAGGTATCGAACCCTACGACGAGATCGGTGGCCTGGACGCTGCGCTCATCGGCCCGCTGGTTGCGTTGCTCGACGCGCTGGAAGTGGCTCACCACGAACTCTCTCAGCCTGCATCGCCGGGGCAATGGGGCTTGCGCTTGCAGGCTTTGGTGCAGTTGTTCTTCCTTGCCGGTAACGAACACGATGACTACTTGCTGGCCCAGCTCGAAGAGCTGCGCGAGACCTGGCTCGAGACCTGCGAATCCGTCGGGTTGCAGGATGAGTTGCCGCTGACCGTTGTCCGTGAAGCCTGGCTTGCAGGTCTGGATCAGGGCCGTTTGTCCCAACGCTTTCTGGCCGGTGCGGTCAACTTCTGCACCTTGATGCCCATGCGCGCCATCCCGTTCAAACTGGTGTGCCTGCTGGGGATGAATGACGGCGATTATCCGCGCGCGCAGCCGCCGCTGGATTTCGACCTGATGGGCAGTGATTACCGTCCAGGTGACCGCTCCCGGCGCGAAGACGACCGCTACCTGCTACTGGAAGCCTTGTTGTCGGCAAGGGACCAGCTCTACATCAGTTGGGTGGGCCGCAGCATCCGCGATAACAGCGAGCGGCCTGCGTCGGTACTGATCGGCCAGTTGCGTGATCACTTGGCCAGCGGTTGGCGATTGTTGCAAGGCGACGAGGATCTGCTGGAGGCCATGACGCGGGAACACCCGTTGCAACCCTTCAGTGCTCGCTACTTTCACGACGGGGATGAATCGTTCAGCTACGCCAGCGAATGGCAGGTGCTTCATCAGGCGGCAGAGCAACAGGCAAGCGCCGAAGTGCTCGGGCCCCACGTTCAGGACGAACCACTCAGTCTCGGTCAGGTGCAGGATTTCCTGCGCAATCCGGTACGGCACTTTTTCAGCCAGCGACTGAAGGTCTTCTTCGAGGCGGCAGAAGTGCCGTTGGCCGATGAAGAGCCTTTTGTCCTGGATGCGTTGCAGCGTTACAGCCTCAGCGACCGTTTGCTCGAAGCGGCGCTGGCAGATCCGGGTAATTCCGGGCGGGCACTGGAGGATCAGGCGAAACGTTTGCAGAACAGCGGTCTGCTGCCCATGGCCGGATTCGGTGAGTGCCTGCAACGCGAGTTGATCGAGCCATTGCCTGACTTGCTGCAACGCCACCAACAGCTCCTGGCGTTGTGGCCAACACCGCTCAGCAGCGCGTTGCCGGTCAGTCTTGAACTGCAGGGCTTGCACATTGAGGGCTGGCTCAGCGGCCTGCATCAGCGTGCTGATGGTGGTTTGTTGTCTGTCACAACGATCCCCAACAGTATCGGCTCGATCAAGTCGCGCAAATGGCATCGACTGACACGCCCGTGGGTCAATCATCTGATGGCTTGTGCCAGTGGCATGACGTTGACCACCGCATTGGTGGCCAGCGACGACAGCCTGTTGCTCGGTCCGCTGGACCCGTCCACGGCGCGGACAATTCTCGGTGACCTGTTGATGGCCTGGCAGTCGGGTATGCGCCAGCCTCTGCCGATCGCGGTCAAGACAGCCTTTGCATGGCTGGGGCAAGCCGACCCGGTCAAAGCCGAGGCCGCTGCGCGCAAGGCCTATGAAGGTGATGGGCAGACAACGGATGGAGAGCGTCGCGAAAGCCCGGCACTGGCTCGCCAATTTGCCGATTACGATGCCTTGGTCGCCGATGAGACGTTCCCCCAGTGGTGTGACGCGCTTTATCGCCCGCTTCTTGAAGCACCCTGGCGTTCACTGTCCGGCGAGGAGTTGCGCTGATGAGCACGAAGACACCTCTGGCCCTGGCATTCCCGCTGCGTGGCAGTCAACTGATCGAAGCCAGCGCCGGGACCGGCAAGACGTTCACTATTTCCGCGTTGTACCTGCGTCTGGTGCTTGGCAATGGTGGGGAGGACAGTGGTTTCGGACGTGAGCTGCTGCCGCCGCAGATCCTCGTCGTGACCTTCACCGACGCCGCGACCAAAGAGCTGCGCGAACGCATTCGCACGCGGCTCGCCGAGGCCGCACGATATTTCCGCGATGAAACACCGCCCCCCGACAGTCTGATTGCCGAGTTGCGTGATCAGTACTTGCCCGAGCAATGGCCCGGCTGCGCAAACCGCCTGGATATCGCCGCCCAGTGGATGGACGAGGCGGCGGTGTCGACCATCCATAGTTGGTGCCAGCGCATGTTGCGCGAGCACGCATTCGACAGCGGCAGCCTGTTTACCCAGACCCTGGAAACCGACCACAGCGACTTGCTGGGGGAAGTCCTGCGCGATTACTGGCGGCTGTTCTGTTACCCGATGCAAGGTGACGCCTTGAATTGGGTGCGCAGCAATTGGGGCGGGCCGGCGGCGCTGCTGCCGCGGATTCGTGCACTGTTCGCCAGCGAGCGCGATACCCTTGAAGGGAAAGAACCCGCCGAAGTGATTTCGCAATGCTTGCAAGAGCGACGGGCGGCCCTGATCGAACTCAAGAAACCCTGGCTGCAGTGGGCGGACGAGCTGCTTGCGATCTGTCACCAGGGCGTTGCCGGCAAGGCTGTCGACGGTCGCAAGATGCAGGCACGCTATTTCGAGCCCTGGTTTGAAAAGATCAAAGCCTGGGCCGAGGACGAATCCCTCGAGCAACTGGATATCGGCACCGGTTTCACTCGCCTGACCCCGGATGGCATGGCCGAAGCCTGGAAGGGCGAAGCGCCTCGACATCCGGGGCTCGACGCGATGGCCGGCCTCAAGACCTGTCTCGATGGGTTGCCAACGCCTGATGCCGCCGTACTGCAACATGCGGCCCGCTGGGTCGGTGCGCGATTCGAGGAAGAGAAGCGCCGTCGCGCGGAAATGGGTTTCGACGACATGTTGCTGCGCCTGGATGCGGCCTTGCAGTCCGATGGCGGCGAGCGACTGGCAACCCTGATTCGTGAACAGTTTCCGGTCGCCCTGATCGATGAGTTCCAGGACACCGACCCGGTGCAATACCGGATCTTCGAGAGCATCTACCGCATTGAAGAGAACAGCCCCGAGTGCGGTCTGTTCCTGATCGGCGACCCGAAACAGGCCATCTACGCTTTTCGCGGTGCCGACATCCATACTTACCTGCGCGCCCGCCAGGCCACCACCGGCCGCCTGCACACCCTTGGCACCAACTTCCGCTCGAGCCATGGCATGGTCAACGCGGTGAACCATGTGTTCGAGCGCGCCGAAGCCCGGGAGTCAGGACGCGGCGCTTTCCTCTTTCGGGAGAAGAATGGCGACAACCCGGTGCCGTTCACGCCGGTTGCCTCCCAGGGCCGCAAAGAAGTCTTGCGCATCAATGACCAGGCAATCCCGGCCTTGAACATCTGGCACTTGCCGGCTGAACAACCGTTGTCCGGTGCGGTGTACCGGCAACACCTGGCGGCGGCCTGCGCCAGTGAAATCACGGCATTGCTCAATGGCGGGCAGCAGGAGCAAGCGGGATTCACCCAGGACGGCAAAGCCTTCAGGGGCCTGTTGCCGGCGGACATCGCCATCCTGGTGCGCGATGGCAAGGAGGCGCAGGCGGTTCGTGCGCAATTGGCCGCCCGTGGCGTGCGCAGTGTTTACCTGTCGGACAAGGACTCGGTGTTCGCCGCCCAGGAGGCGCATGACGTACTGACCTGGCTCAAGGCCTGCGCCGAGCCGGATGTCGAGCGACCGCTGCGAGCTGCGTTGGCCAGCATCACGTTGAACCTGTCGCTGACTGAGCTGGAGCGGCTGAATCAGGACGAGTTGGCCTGGGAATCCCGGGTCATGCAGTTCCGGGGCTATCGCGAAGTCTGGCGCAAGCAGGGCGTACTGCCGATGCTGCGACGCCTGCTGCACGACTTCCGCCTGCCCCAGGCGCTGATCGCCCGCAGTGACGGCGAGCGCGTCTTGACCAACCTTCTGCACCTTTTCGAACTGCTGCAACAAGCCGCCGCCGAACTCGATGGCGAGCAAGCCCTGATCCGGCATTTATCCGAGCATCTGGCGTTGTCCGGGCAGGCTGGCGAAGAGCAGATCCTGCGTCTGGAAAGTGATGAGCAATTGGTCAAGGTCGTGACCATTCACAAGTCCAAAGGCCTTGAATACCCGCTGGTGTTCCTGCCGTTCATTTGCTCGGCGAAACCGGTGGATGGCAGCCGCCTGCCGTTGCACTACCACGATGAATCAGGCAATGCCCAGGTCTCGTTGAAGCCGACGACAGAATTGATTGCCCTGGCTGACGATGAGCGTCTGGCCGAGGATCTGCGCTTGCTCTATGTCGCCCTGACCCGGGCGCAACACGCCTGCTGGCTGGGGGTGGCCGACCTCAAGCGCGGCAACAACAATGGCTCGGTGCTGCATCTGTCGGCATTGGGTTATCTGCTGGGTGGCGGTGCGCCGTTGGCCGATTCCCCGGCGTTACAGCTTTGGTTGCGGGACCTGCAACAGGACTGCCCGGCGCTGGCGTATGCCGAGATGCCTGAAGCGACAGCAGAGCATTACCGGCCACCGCAAAACGACGCGGCGCTGCTGGTTCCGCTGGTTCCGAAACGCAAGGCCAGTGAAAACTGGTGGATCGCTTCCTACAGCGCGTTGCGCATTGGCGACACCCTGAGTGTCGGCACCGACGAGGCGCCGGAGAGCCCGCAGGCGCAAAAACTGTTCGATGACGAACGCCTCGACCCGCAGGCCCCCAGGGAAGTGGTGGCCGGTGGTGGCGATATCCATCGCTTCCCGCGCGGCCCGAACCCCGGCACCTTCCTCCATGGCTTGCTCGAATGGGCGGGAGGCGAGGGTTTTGCTGCGGCACCACAAGAGGTGATCGACGCCATTGCCCGTCGCTGCAACCGTCGAGGCTGGGAGGGCTGGATCAGCACCTTGAGTGACTGGCTGCAGCATCTGCTCAAGTCTCCGCTGCAGCTGGGCGGCGGTCAGGCACCGGTGATGTTCAGCCAGTTGACGCAGTATCAGGTCGAGATGGAGTTCTGGTTCGCCAGCCATAAGGTCGATGTGCTCAAGCTCGATGCGCTGGTGTGCCAATACACCCATAACGGCGTGGCCCGGGTGGCCGCCGAACCGGTGTTGCTCAATGGTATGTTCAAGGGTTTCATCGACCTGACGTTCGAACATGACGGCCGCTACTACGTTGCCGACTACAAATCCAACTGGCTCGGCGTCGATGATGCGGCCTACACCGCGCAGGCCATGGAGCAATCGATTCTCGACAACCGTTATGACCTGCAATACGTGTTGTACCTGTTGGCCCTGCACCGCCAGCTCAAGGCGCGGCTCGCCGATTACGACTACGACCGGCATGTCGGCGGTGCGTTGTACCTGTTTTTGCGGGGTACGCGTGCGGCCAGCCAGGGGGTGTTTTTCGCCCGGCCGCCAAGAGAGCTGATCGAGCGTCTGGACAGACTGTTCCAGGGCAAGCCAGAACCCAAGGCCGAGCCCGCCTGGGAACAGGGAGTACTGTTATGAATCGCACATTCGCCGATTTGTTGCCCACATCGCTGGCAGCCGAAAGCCTGGCCGAGCTGGCGCCGCTGAGTCGTGCCGACGACTTGCTGTTGTTGCTCACGCGTTGGGTCGAGCGTGGCTGGTTGCGCGCGCTGGACAAAGCCTTTGTGGCGTTTTTGCATGAACTGGCCCCGGAGGATGATCCGTTGGTGTTGCTGGCAGCCGCGCTGACCAGCCACCAGTTGGGCCACGGGCATGTCTGCCTCGACCTGTTCGAGACGCTGAAAGAACCGGACTTCGCCCTGTCGCTGCCACCCGAAGGGGACGTGCAAGGCGGCGCGATGCTGTTGCCCTCGCAATTGCTGGGATCGCTGGACGGTGCTCATTGGTGCAAGGTGCTGGCCGCCAGCAACCTGGTCGCACTGGCCGCTGACAGTCGTGACAACGTGCGCGACCGGCCTTTGGTGTTATCGGGCAAACGCTTGTACCTGCGCCGCTATTGGGCCTACGAGCGGCGGATCGACCTTTCGTTGCGCGAGCGTTTGATGGAACACGAATCCACGCCGAACGACTTGCTCCAGCGCCTCACCGGGTTGTTTGGTCCTGCCCGGCCGGGTGAAGTGATCGACTGGCAGAAGCTGGCCTGCGCCCTGGCGACGCGCAGTGCATTCAGCATCGTCACGGGGGGGCCGGGAACCGGCAAGACCACCACCGTCGTGCGCTTGCTGGCGTTGCTCCAGGCGCCGGCGGTCGAGGCTGGCATGCCCCTGCGCATTCGCCTCGCCGCACCGACCGGCAAGGCCGCTGCGCGTCTGACGGAATCCATCAGCCAGCAAGTCCGGACCTTGAAGGTCACCCAAGACATACGAGACAAGATCCCCTCCGACGTCACCACCGTTCACCGCCTGCTCGGCAGCCGACCCGGGACTCGTCATTTCCGCCATCACGCGGGCAATCGCCTGCCGCTGGATGTGCTGGTGGTGGATGAGGCCTCGATGATCGACCTGGAAATGATGGCCAACCTGCTCGACGCCTTGCCGGCCCATGCGCGCCTCGTGTTGCTGGGGGACAAGGACCAATTGGCGTCGGTAGAAGCCGGTGCGGTGTTGGGGGATCTGTGTCGTGACGCGGAGGCTGGCTGGTACAGCCCGCAGACACGCCAGTGGCTGGAAACCGTCAGTGGCGAAAGCCTGCAGGCCAGCGGGTTGCAGGAGGACGCGCAGGGCACTCATCCATTGGCCCAACAGGTCGTGATGTTGCGCCATTCCCGGCGATTCGGTGAAGGCAGCGGCATTGGCCAACTGGCTCGCTGGGTCAACCAGCAGCAACCCGAAGAAGCCCGCAAGTTGTTGTCTGCGCGAAGCCATGACGATGTGTATTGCCTGGCCCTCAAGGGGGAGCAGGATCGGGCCCTGGAACGCTTGCTTCTCGACGGCCACGGTGAGGGCCCGCAGGGTTATCGACATTACCTGAGCGTGCTGCGCAATCAGCGCCCGCCACTGGACAGCCCGCTGGAAGATTCGTGCTGGATTGATTGGGCTCGACAAGTGCTGCAGGCCTTCGACGCGTTCCAGTTGTTATGTGCCGTGCGCAAGGGGCCGTGGGGTGTGGAGGGCTTGAACCAGCGGGTGACGGAGGCATTGCTCAGGGCGCGCCTGATCGACAGCGACCAGCAGTGGTACGAAGGTCGCCCTGTGCTGATGACCCGCAATGATTACGGGCTGGGTTTGATGAACGGCGATATCGGCATTGCCCTCAAGCTTCCGGAGCAGGAAGGCCACGGGACTGGAAGGCAGGTCCTGCGTGTGGCGTTCCCACGCAATGATGGCCAGGGTGGCGTGCGGTTTGTTCTGCCCAGCCGTCTGAATGATGTCGAAACCGTGTACGCCATGACCGTGCATAAATCCCAAGGCTCGGAGTTCGCACATACCGCGTTGATTCTTCCCGATGCCTTGAATCCGGTACTCACCAAGGAACTGATCTACACCGGCATTACCCGGGCCAAGGACTGGTTCACCTTGATCGAGTCGCGTGCAGGCGTGTTTGAAGAGGCGGTGAAACGCCGGGTCAAACGTTTGAGCGGGCTGATGCTGGAGCTAAAGGAAGCCAGCGAGCCGACAGGCTGAAAGGTCAGTCATCGGCAAACAGCATCTCCCGGCTTTCGCCCATCAGCAGGCCCTGATTCTGCTCAGTGACCTCCCTGATGTAATCCCACAACAGGGTGATCCGCTTGAGCTTGCGCAGATCCTCCCGGCAGTACATCCAGAATTGTCGGGTGATATTGATTTCCTGCGGCAACACCGGCAGCAGGCGCGGGTCCTGGGTGGCGAGGAAGCACGGCAGGATCGCCAGTGAGCGTCCTTGCTGCGCGGCCACGAACTGCGCGATCACGCTGGTGCTGCGCAGGTTGGCACTGGCGCCGGGCAATACGTTGGCCAGGTACAACAGCTCCGAGCTGAACGCCAGGTCGTCGACGTAACTGATAAACGAATGTTTGGCCAAATCGGCTGGTTTGCGGATTGGCGGGTGGTTGTCCAGATAATCCTGGGTCGCGTACAGCTGCAACCGGTAGTCGCACAGTTTGCAGCAGACGTACGGACCATGCTCCGGACGCTCCAGGGCGATGACGATGTCGGCCTCGCGCTTGGACAGGCTGATGAAGTGCGGCAGCGGCAGGATATCCACCGAAATCGCCGGGTAGGTGTCGACGAAGTGGCTCAGCTGCGGCGTGATGAAAAAGCTGCCGAAGCCTTCGGTGCAGCCCATGCGCACATGCCCGGACAGCGCCACGCCGGACCCGGAAACCTGCTCGCACGCCATGTGCAGGGTACTTTCGATCGACTCGGCATACCCCATCAACCGCTGGCCTTCGGCGGTCAGGACAAAGCCGTTGGTCCGGGATTTTTCGAATAGCAAAGTACCCAACGCGGTTTCCAGGGAACTGATGCGCCGCGACACCGTGGTGTAGTCCACCGCCAGGCGCTTGGCCGCGGTGCTGGCCTTGCGGGTGCGGGCGACTTCAAGGAAAAACTTGAGGTCATCCCAGTTCAGCGAGCCGAGGGAGGTGATGTTTTTTTGCATGTTGGACCGGTTTTTATGTGCGTTCATATTAGAAGTTTGCACATCTATACTCCAAAAACAGTCCGACAACCAATTCGCGACACACGCCTCATCTCAAGGCGACTTTCTCGCCTTGGCTCCCAAGATAAAAACAAGCATCCGGAGACCCACATGAACGTATCGCTCACGCCCAACGAAACCACCGTGCAAAAGGTCAAACTGTTGATCGACGGTCAGTGGGTCGAATCCAAGACCACCGAATGGCACGACATCATCAACCCGGCGACCCAGCAAGTGCTGGCCAAAGTGCCGTTTGCCACCGCCGAAGAAGTCGACGCAGCCATCAGCGCCGCCCATCGCGCTTTCCAGACCTGGAAGCTGACGCCCATCGGCGCGCGGATGCGCATCATGCTCAAGCTCCAGGCGCTGATTCGCGAACACTCCAAGCGCATCGCCGCGGTCCTGAGTGCCGAGCAGGGCAAGACCATTGCCGACGCCGAAGGCGACATTTTCCGTGGGCTGGAAGTGGTCGAGCACGCCTGCTCCATCGGCAGCCTGCAAATGGGCGAATTCGCTGAAAACGTCGCCGGAGGCGTCGACACCTACACCCTGCGCCAGCCAATCGGCGTGTGCGCCGGCATTACCCCGTTCAACTTCCCGGCGATGATTCCGCTGTGGATGTTCCCGATGGCCATCGCCTGCGGCAACACTTTCGTGCTCAAGCCGTCCGAACAGGACCCGATGTCGACCATGCTGCTGGTGGAACTGGCGATTGAGGCGGGCATTCCGGCCGGTGTGCTCAACGTCGTGCATGGCGGCAAGGATGTGGTGGACGGGCTCTGCACCCATAAAGACATCAAGGCGGTTTCCTTCGTCGGTTCAACCGCCGTCGGTACTCATGTCTACGACCTGGCCGGTAAACACGGCAAGCGTGTGCAATCGATGATGGGTGCCAAGAACCACGCCGTGGTGCTGCCGGACGCCAATCGCGAACAAGCGCTGAATGCGCTGGTGGGTGCCGGTTTCGGCGCTGCCGGTCAACGCTGCATGGCCACCTCGGTGGTGGTGCTGGTGGGCGCGGCCAAGCAGTGGCTGCCGGATCTCAAGGCGCTGGCGCAGAAGCTCAAGGTCAATGCCGGCAGCGAGCCGGGCACCGACGTCGGCCCGGTGATCTCGAAAAAGGCCAAGGCGCGGATTCTCGACCTGATCGAGAGTGGCATCAAGGAAGGCGCGAAACTGGAGCTGGACGGTCGCGAGATCACGGTTCCCGGTTACGAGAAGGGCAACTTTGTCGGCCCGACCCTGTTCTCCGGCGTGACCACCGACATGCAGATTTACACCCAGGAAATCTTCGGCCCGGTGCTGGTAGTGCTGGAAGTCAATACGCTCGACGAGGCCATCGCCCTGGTCAACGCCAACCCGTTCGGCAACGGCACGGGCCTGTTCACCCAGAGCGGCGCGGCGGCACGTAAATTCCAGAACGAAATCGACGTCGGCCAGGTCGGTATCAACATCCCGATTCCGGTGCCGGTTCCATTCTTCAGCTTCACCGGTTCGCGCGGTTCCAAGCTCGGCGACCTCGGCCCGTATGGCAAGCAAGTGGTGCAGTTCTACACTCAGACCAAGACCGTCACCAGTCGCTGGTTCGATGACGACAGCGTCAACGACGGTGTGAACACCACCATCAACCTGCGTTAAGGAGCCGGACATGAAAATCGCTTTTATCGGTCTGGGCAACATGGGCGCGCCGATGGCGCGCAACCTGATCAAGGCTGGTCATGCACTGCGCCTGGTGGACCTGAACAAAGCCGTGCTGGCGGAGCTGGAGCAACTGGGCGGCAGTATCAGTGCATCGGCCCGCGAAGCGGCAGAGGGTGCCGAATTGGTCATCACCATGCTGCCTGCCGCGGTGCATGTGCGCAGCGTGTGGCTGGGTGAAGACGGTGTGCTGGCCGGGATCGGCAAAGGTGTGCCGGCCGTGGATTGCAGCACCATCGATCCGCAGACCGCGCGGGACGTAGCCACTGCCGCTGCCAAACAGGGCGTGGCCATGGCCGATGCACCGGTCTCTGGTGGCACTGGTGGTGCAGCCGCCGGGACGCTGACCTTCATGGTCGGCGCCACCCCCGAACTGTTCGCCACCCTGCAACCGGTACTGGCGCAGATGGGCCGCAACATCGTCCATTGTGGTGAGGTCGGCACCGGGCAAATCGCTAAAATCTGCAACAACCTGCTGCTGGGGATTTCCATGGTCGGCGTCAGCGAAGCCATGGCGCTGGGCGATGCCCTGGGCATCGACACCAAGGTGCTGGCGGGCATCATCAACAGCTCCACCGGGCGTTGCTGGAGTTCGGAGATGTACAACCCGTGGCCGGGCATCGTTGAAACGGCGCCGGCGTCGCGCGGTTACACCGGTGGTTTCGGTGCCGAACTGATGCTCAAGGATCTGGGGCTGGCCACTGAAGCGGCGCGTCAGGCGCACCAGCCGGTGGTACTCGGCGCGGTGGCCCAGCAGTTGTATCAGGCGATGAGTTTGCGTGGAGAGGGTGGTCAGGACTTCTCGGCGATCATCAATGGCTATCGCAAACCGTTGTAGAAGCGAGCTTGCTCGCGATGTTCTGCAACGATTACGCGGCAAGCCTGACACCCCTTGGTGGTCTCAGGTTTATCGCGAGCAAGCTCGCTCCTACAGGGATTGAATGTACCCAAAGATATTGACCGGGAGATCACGTCGGGTGATCCCCCGGTTTTTTTGTATCAGGCGAACACGAAATATTTGCGCACGGTTTCCACCACTTCCCAGGTGCCTTTCATCCCCGGCTCAACGATGAAAATGTCGCCGGCGCGCAGGTGGATCGGCGCCATGCCTTCCGGGGTGATGACGCAGTAGCCTTCCTGGAAATGGCAGTACTCCCACTTCACGTATTCCACGTACCACTTGCCCGGCGTGCAGATCCAGGTGCCCATGATCTTGCTGCCGTCTTCGCTGGTGTAGGCATTGAGGTTGACGGTGTGCGGGTCGCCTTCGAGTTTTTCCCATTTGCAGGCGTCGAGCACGGGCAGCGGGTGGGTGTCGCGAAGAACGGTAATCGGTGCGGTCATGATGACTCCGGGCAGTGGGCTCAAGAACTGAAGTCGCACCCTATAGCGCCTGCCCATCTCTCAGTTGTCTGTGCTCGACACTGAGCTGTCCAGAAACGCACGACCCTCAAGGACGGTTAAGCGGACAGTCGAGCCTGGATTGTTCGAGGCTGTTCTCGAACTCGACCAATTGCGAGTGTTGTTGCGACAGCGCCGCTATGCGCTCGGCGATTTCCTGTTTTTTGCTGGCGAGGATCTGGTGTGCCCGTTCCCATGGCAACTGCGGGCCCTGATGTCCGGCGAAGATCGACTGCAATTCCTTGAGCCTGAAACCCAGTTGCTGGGCACATTTGATGAACATCAGCAGGTCGACGCTGTGCTGGTCATAGATGCGGTACTTGCCAAGGCGGCGAGCGGCGGGCAGCAGGCCAATCGACTCGTAGTGACGGATGCTTTTGACAGTGGTGCCGGAACGTTGCGCGGCTTGGCCGATGTACATGGGAAGGTCCTTTTCTCCGAGGATAAAGCTCGGCGCATTATCGACCGACTCAAGCGCTGGCGATAGCTTCGGCTTGCCGCAACCAGGCCGCATGCCGGTCTGCGCTGGCGCCGAGAATTGGCCCGAAGGTGAGGGTTCGGGTTGGCTTGATGCCACAGAATTCCAGCGTGGTTTTGCGGACCTGATGCAAACCGGGCATGCGGTAGATCCATCGGTAATACCAGGGCGGTGTGTCCATGGTCACCAGCAGGTGGGCGGTTCGGCCGCGCAGGAGTTTGTCGGGGAAGGCTTTGCCCTGGCGATACTTGAAGGCAAAACCCGGCAAGAACACCCGGTCGAAAAAGCCTTTGAGCAAAGCCGGTACGCCACCCCACCAGATCGGATAAACCAGCACCAGCTGTTCGGCCCACAGGATATCGGCCTGGGCGTTACGCAAGTCGGCTTCCAGCGGCTGAACCTGCTGATAGCCTTCGCGCAGCACCGGGTCAAAGTCCATGGTGCCGAGAAACAATTGACGCACCTCATGCCCGGCGTGTACTGCCGACTGTGTGTAGCGCTCGGCAAGGGCGGCGCAGAAGCTGTTGCCGGACGGATGCCCGAGGATCACCAGTATTCGTTTACCCATCATCGCTGTCCTTGAAGATCAAACCTCAAGGATAAAGTCTGCCCCTCAGGGGAGAGTCAAGGCGTGCAGCAGAGCCTTGGCATAGCCGGGTAATGCGGCGAAGTCCCGGGCACAGAGCAACAGTTTGCGTTGGCCCCAGGGTTCTTGCAGGGCGAGGCTTTTGAAGGGCAGTCCACCTGACCTGCGTTCGACTGCGGCCAGCGGTACGATTGCCAGCCCTGCCCCTCGGGCGACCATGCGCATCACGCCATCGAAGCCATCGGCGCGGATGCGAATCTGCATGCGCAGGCCAGCGTGCAGTGCCTGCTCTTCCAGGTACACCGCCAAGGCGCTGTTGGCATTCAGGCCGATGTAGTCGTGATGCAGTGTGTCGGTGAAGCTCACTGAGGTCGCCTGTGCCAAGGGATGTTCCCGGGGCATGATCAGCACCAGCGGATCATCGCGGAACGCTCGGGTCTGCAGGTCATCGGTGTCCACCGCGTCGGACACGATGCCGAGGTCCGCCGCCCCCTGGCGCAAGGCATGGGTGATGCGGGTGCTGGGCAGTTCCTGCAGGTCGATGTCGAGGTTGGGGTGGCTGTGCAGGAAATCCGCGAGCAACTCTGGCAGGTACTCGGTGATCGCCGTGGTATTGCACAGCAGCCGTACCTGACCTTTGACGCCTTGGGCGTATTCGGCCAGTTCCTGTTGCAGGCGTTCGGCCTGTTGCAGCAGTACCCGGGCGTGTCGGGCCAGGGCATTGCCGGCCGGCGTCGGGCTGACCCCACGACGATTGCGCTGAAGAAACTCGACGCCCAGCGACGCCTCCATGGCGCGAATTCGCGCACTGGCCGCCGCGAGGGACAAATGACTGCGTGCGGCGCCGGCGGTGATGTTGCCGGTGTCGAGGATGTTCAGGTACAGGCGCAGGTCGGTCAGGTCGAAGTGCATTGTCATCCCCGGATTTTGTTGACTGGGAGGCCGCCATCGCGAGCAAGCTCGCTCCCACAGGGGATCGCATTTCATCTGCGAGAACTCGGTCCCCTGTGGGAGCGGGCTTGCCCGCGAAGAGGCCAGTCGCTTCAGCGAAATACTCAGCCTCTGTCAAAGCAAGAGACAACCTCAGTATATGGCAGATTTTCAATCAACCCCCGCGGGCTCACCATGGCCCCATGAATACACTCTCGGCGTTTTATCAGAACCTCGGATTAGCCCTTTCAATGCTGGTCATTGGCACCTTTGTGCTGGCCGGCATGATCAAGGGCGTAATCGGCCTCGGCCTGCCAACCGTTGCCATGGGCCTGCTCGGTATGGCTATGGCGCCGACACAGGCTGCGGCGCTGTTGATCATTCCGGCGACCCTGACCAACGTCTGGCAATTGGCATTCGGCGGGCATCTGTCGGGGCTGGTCAAACGGCTGTGGCCGATGTTGCTGGCGATTTTCATCGGCACCGGGGCAGGCACGCTGTGGGTGGGCATGAGCGGTGGCCATTGGGTGGTGCGGGGGTTGGGCGCGGCATTGTTGCTGTATGCGCTGAGCGGTTTGTTTCTGCCGACTGTGCGCGTGGGGCGGCGCAGCGAACGCTGGCTCGGTCCGCTGTGTGGCGTGCTGACCGGCGTCATCACTTCGGCCACCGGCGTGTTCGTGATTCCGGCGGTGCCCTATCTGCAAACGCTGGGTTTGAGCAAGGACGAGTTGGTGCAGGCGCTGGGCCTGTCGTTCACCGTCTCGACCCTGGCCCTGGCCGGTGGCTTGCTATGGCGTGGCGCGCTCGGCGGGGGCGAGTTGAGCGCATCGCTGCTGGCGCTGATCCCGGCCATGCTCGGCATGTGGCTGGGGCAATCGCTGCGCCAGCGGATCAGCGCCCTGTGGTTCAAACGCGTGTTTTTCGTTGGCCTGGGTGTGCTCGGCGGCCATTTACTGATCAGCGGCTAACGGACGACGGGCTGATCATCTCGATGGCGCGGATCTCGAAGTCCCGTTCCAGGTACTCATCGCGCTGTTCGAGGAACTGCTTCATGTGTGGCAGGTTCGAGTGCACGTCGAGGTGGGCCTGGGATTGCCAGATCTCGTAGAAGATGAACAGGGTCGGGTCCTGTTGGTCGCGCAACATGTGGTATTCGATGCAACCGGGTTCGGCTCGGCTCGCTTGCACGTAGCCGCTGAAAAAGGCTTCGAAGGCGTCGGATTTTTCCGGGCGGGTCTTGGCGTGCAGGATGAAGCCCTGGATTTCACTCATCTACATCTCTCCTCAAGTCAGAACTGGCGCCAGTCTAAGGCAACAATCGCCTGTTGATTCGTGCTTGTAGGTCAAATGAATTTTGCCAAATCGACGCTTACTCCGCGCGAGGCCGGTCGGTACTCTGCCGCCATCCGATTCCCGACCTTCCCGAGACCTCCCATGAAAAAAGTCCTGTTGCTCAATGGCGGCAAAAAATTTGCGCACTCCGACGGCCGCTACAACACCACCCTGCATGAAACCGCGTTGAGCGTGCTGGATCGCGGTGGCATGGATGTCAAAACCACCTTCATCGACGAGGGTTACGACGTCGCCGAAGAAGTGGCCAAGTTCCTCTGGGCCGACGTGATCATTTACCAGATGCCCGGCTGGTGGATGGGCGCGCCGTGGACCGTGAAAAAGTATATCGATGAAGTCTTCACCGAAGGCCATGGCAGCCTCTATGCCAGCGACGGTCGCACTCGTTCGGACGCGTCGCAGAAGTACGGCAGTGGCGGCCTGATTCACGGCAAGCAGTACATGCTGTCGCTGACCTGGAACGCCCCGCAGCAAGCCTTCGACGACCCGACCGATTTCTTTGAGGCCAAAGGTGTGGACGCGGTGTACTTCCCGTTCCACAAGGCCAACGAGTTCCTGGGCATGACCGGCTTGCCGACGTTCCTCTGCGTGGACGTGATGAAGCGTCCGAACATCGAAGGTGATGTGGCGCGCTATGAGCAGCATTTGGCTGAGGTGTTTGGCCTCAAGGCTTGACGCTCGGCTACTATCCGATGCAACGGCCAGGAAGATCGCAGCGCCGATTCGCAAACGAGGACACACGTGAAAGCCAGATCCGATGAATTGCAGGTTTTCGTCTGCGTGATTGAATGCGGGTCGATTTCTGCGGCGGCCGAGCAGGTCGGGCAAACGCCTTCGGCGGTCAGTCGTACGCTGTCGCGGCTGGAGGCCAAGCTCGACACCACGTTGATCAATCGCACCACGCGGCGCATGGACCTGACCGAAGAGGGCAAGTACTTCTTCGAACACGCCAAGCGCATTCTCGATCAGATGGACGAGCTCGAAGAGCGCCTGTCCTCACGCCAGCAAACGCCGTCCGGGCGGCTGCGGATCAACGCGGCGTCACCTTTCATGCTGCACGCCATCGTGCCCTACATCGATGAATTCCGCAGGCTTTACCCCGACATCCAGCTCGAGCTCAACAGCAATGATTTGATCATCGACCTGCTGGAACAGAGCACCGACATCGCCATCCGCATCGGCACCCTGACCGACTCGACGCTGCATGCCCGTTCCCTGGGTTGCAGCCCGCTGCACATCGTCGCCAGCCCGGCCTACCTGGAAAAACATGGCACACCGCAAGCCGTGGCTGACCTGGCCCACCATACGCTGCTGGGGTTCACCCAGAACGAAGGCCTCAACCAATGGCCACTGCGTTACGTGCATGGCGATCGCTGGCCGATCCAGGCATCGATCAGCGCCTCCAGCGGCGAGACCATTCGCCATCTCGCACTGGACGGCCAGGGCATCGCCAGCCTGTCGCATTTCATGACCATCGAGGACATTCGTGCCGGACGCTTGAAAGTGTTGCTGGCCGAGTTCAACAGCGGATATCGCCAGCCGATCAACGCGGTGTACTACCGCAACTCGCAACTGGCCCTGCGGATTCAATGCTTCCTGGACTTTATCCAGGGCAAGTTGGTGGATTATGCGAGCGCAGACTTCAAGGGCTGATTCGTGATTCCTGCGCAAAAGTGAATTGGGTCAGAGGGCATTTTTCGGCAGTGATCGCTCCTTGATACTCCTTGCATCACTGATCAACGCAGGGAGTTTCTCCATGAATGTATTCGTTACCGGTGCCGCCGGTTTTATCGGCGGTTCCATCGCCACGGGCCTGGTCCAGGCTGGCCACAACGTCACCGGTCTGGTGCGCAGCGTCGAACAAGCCGATGAACTGCGTGCACTGGGCATCACCCCGGTGATCGGCACCCTCGACGACTCCGCCCTGTTGGCCGATCAGGCGCTTGCTGCGGACGCTGTGATCAACGCCGCCAGCAGCGATCATCGTGGCGCGGTGCAAGCCTTGCTCGATGCCTTGCGCGGTACTGGCAAAGTGTTCCTGCACACCAGCGGTTCGAGCATCGTCGGTGATGCCTCGGGCGGTAAATCCAGCGATGTCATCTACTTCGAAGACAACCTGCCGAAACCGACAGTCGACAAGGCGGCGCGCGTGGCCATCGACAACCTGATCCTGGCAGCGGCCATGGACGGGGTGAACTCGGCCGTGATCTGCAACACGCTGATCTACGGCCACAGCCTGGGCGTCCACCGTGACAGCGTGCAGCTGCCGCGCCTGCTGAAACAGGCGCGCAAAAGCGGTGTGGTGCGTCATGTCGGCCTGGGCCAGAACATCTGGTCCAATGTGCACATCGAGGACGTGGTGGCGCTGTACCTGCTGGCGCTGACTGAAAACGTGCCTGGCACCTTCTACTTCGTCGAAAGCGGTGAAGCGTCGTTCATCGACATGACCACTGCCATGGCCCAGGCGCTGAACCTGGGCGAACCGCAGGACTGGGCGCTCAAGGACGCGGAAGCCGAGTGGGGCTATGAAATGGCCAACTATGGTTTGGGCTCCAACAGCCGGGTGCGCGGTCAACGTGCCCGAGAGTTGTTGGGCTGGGTGCCGAAGCGCACGTCGGTAGTGGAGTGGATTCGCGACGAGATGGTGTGAGTTCGCTTTAGACCGCGTTATCGTTCTTCGTCGGAACGCCGCCCGGAGCAAGCCCGCTCCCACATTCGACCGCATTCTTTCTGACGGGGCGCGATCAATTGTGGGAGCGGGCTTGCTCGCGAAGCCTTTTTCGATGACACAGATGATGGCCGGTCGGCCGCCGATTCCGTAACATCCGCACACTCTTTTTCGTCTCTCCCTGTGTGCGGTACCCCATGAAAGCAAAACGTCTACGCGCCGATGTCCTGGCCGGGCTTACCACTTCCTTCGCCCTGTTGCCCGAGTGCATCGCTTTCGCGCTGGTGGCCCATCTCAATCCGTTGATGGGGCTCTATGGCGCGTTCATCATCTGCACCCTGACCGCGCTGTTCGGCGGGCGACCGGGCATGGTGTCCGGCGCGGCCGGCTCGATGGCCGTGGTGATCGTCGCGCTGGTGGTGCAACACGGCGTGCAGTATCTGCTGGCCACGGTGTTGCTGGGCGGGTTGATCATGATGGCGTTCGGGCTGCTCAAGCTCGGCAAACTGGTGCGCATGGTGCCGCACCCGGTGATGCTCGGCTTCGTCAACGGCCTGGCGATCATCATTGCCCTGGCGCAACTGGAGCACTTCAAGAGCGGGGAGGCCTGGTTGAGCGGTACGCCGCTGTACATGATGATCGGGCTGGTCGCGGTGACCATGGCCATTGTCTACGTGCTGCCGCGCCTGACCCGTACGGTGCCGCCAGCACTGGTGGCGATTCTCGGCGTGGGCCTGGCGGTGTATCTGCTTGGCTTGCCGACCCGCACCCTGGGCGACATGGCGCACATCGCTGGTGGCTTGCCGACGCTGGCACTGCCGGACATTCCATGGAACCTCGACACCCTGCGCATCATCGCGCCCTACGCGATCCTGATGGCGCTGGTCGGGTTGCTGGAAACCCTGTTGACCCTGAACCTCACCGACGAAATTACCGAGAGCCGTGGCTACCCGGATCGCGAGTGCGTGGCGCTGGGGGCGGCGAATGTGGTGTCCGGTGCGTTCGGCGGCATGGGCGGTTGCGCCATGATCGGCCAGACCGTGATCAACCTCAGCTCCGGCGGGCGCGGGCGTTTGTCCGGGGTGGTGGCGGGGGTGTCGATCCTGTTGTTCATCCTGTTTCTGTCGCCGCTGATCGAGCGCATTCCGCTGGCCGCGCTGGTGGGGGTGATGTTCGTGGTGGCGCAACAGACCTTCGCCTGGGCTTCGTTGCGGGTGCTGAACAAGGTGCCGCTCAACGACGTGCTGGTGATCATCGCGGTGACCGTGATTACCGTTTTCACCGACCTGGCAATGGCGGTGCTCTGCGGGATCATCATCGCGGCGCTGAACTTTGCCTGGCAGCAGGCCCGGCAGCTATACGCCGACAGTCATCTGGAGACTGACGGCAGCAAGCTGTACCGGGTGCATGGCACGCTGTTCTTCGCCTCGACCACACCCTTCCTCAATCAGTTCGATCCGGCCAACGACCCGGCACAAGTGACACTTGATTGCCAACACCTGAGCTTCGTCGACTACTCGGCCATCGCCGCGCTGGGCACCTTGCGCGAGCGCTACACCAGGGCCGGCAAGCACCTGCGGGTGCTGCATTTGTCCGAGCGCTGCAAGAAATTGCTCAAGCGTGCCCGGATGCAGCACGACTGAAATCAAACAGGCAGGCGCGATGAAAATCCGCCTGCCTGATTTTCATTATTTGCGACAACTCATACCTCTGTGCGACACCCCTTACCTCTGCACGAAAATTACTTTCACCTCGTTTGAAAATCACCTGCCGAAATGTTTTAAGAGTTTCACAAATATTTCGACGTGACCCTCTCGAGGAGTACCGCATGACCCTGTCCTTCGGCTATTGGCTGCTGGTGTATGCCGCCATCGCCATCATTGCACTGATCGTTCTGATCGCCCGTTACCGACTCAACCCGTTCATTGTCATCACCCTGATTTCCATCGGCCTGGCGCTGGTGGCGGGCATGCCGCCGTCGGGTGTGGTGGGGGCGTACGAGGCCGGGGTCGGCAAGACCCTGGGGCATATCGCATTGGTGGTGGCGCTGGGCACCATGCTCGGCAAGATGATGGCCGAGTCCGGTGGCGCCGAGCAGGTGGCCCGTACGCTGATCGACCGCTTTGGCGAGAAGAACGCGCATTGGGCGATGGTGACCATCGCGTTTCTGGTGGGGCTGCCGCTGTTCTTCGAAGTCGGTTTCGTCTTGCTGGTGCCGATTGCCTTTACCGTGGCGCGGCGCGTGGGCGTGTCGATCCTGATGGTCGGCTTGCCGATGGTCGCCGGGCTTTCGGTGGTGCATGCGCTGGTGCCGCCGCACCCGGCGGCGATGCTGGCGGTGCAGGTGTATCAGGCGTCTGTGGGGCAGACGTTGATGTACGCGATCCTGATCGGCATTCCGACCGCGATCATCGCCGGTCCCCTGTACGCCAAATTCATCGTGCCGCGCATCCAGTTGCCGGCGGAAAACCCGCTGGAACGCCAGTTTCTTGAGCGTGAACCGCGCGACAGCCTGCCGGGTTTCGGCATCACCATGGCGACCATCCTGTTGCCGGTGGTGCTGATGCTGATTGGCGGCTGGGCCAATCTGATTTCCACGCCGGGCAGTGGTTTCAACCAGTTCCTGCTGTTCATCGGCAACTCGGTGATCGCGCTGTTGCTGGCCACATTGCTGAGCTTCTGGACCCTCGGCCTGGCCCAGGGCTTCAACCGCGAATCGATCCTCAAGTTCACCAACGAATGCCTGGCGCCGACCGCAAGCATCACCTTACTGGTGGGCGCCGGCGGTGGTTTGAACCGGATTCTGGTGGACGCCGGCGTCACTGACCAGATCGTCGGCCTGGCCCACGAATTTCATTTGTCGCCGCTGTTGATGGGCTGGCTGTTTGCCGCGCTGATGCGCATCGCCACCGGTTCTGCCACTGTGGCCATGACCACCGCTTCAGGCGTGGTCGCACCCGTTGCCATTGGTCTGGGTTATCCCCATCCGGAGTTGCTGGTGCTGGCGACTGGCGCCGGGTCGGTTATCTTTTCCCACGTCAATGACGGCGGTTTCTGGTTGATCAAGGAATACTTCAACATGACCGTTACCCAAACCTTCAAGACCTGGACCGTGCTCGAGACGTTGATCTCGGTCGTTGCTTTCGCGTTGACCGTTGGCCTTTCTTACCTGATTTAGCCGGAGCCACTTGCATGGACATCCTCTACCAGATCCGCGCCCGTCAGGACTCCTTCAGCGCCGGTGAAGGACGCATCGCCCGCCTGATGCTCGACGACGTAGGATTTGCCGCCTCCGCCAGCCTCGATGAACTGGCGCTACGGGCAGAGGTCAGCAGCGCCACGCTGTCGCGCTTCGCCCGTACGGTCGGCTGTAAGGACCTGCGTGACTTGCGCTTGCAACTGGCCCAGGCCAGCGGCGTCGGCAGCCGGTTTCTCGACCCGGCGGGCACGCCCGAACAGTCGGCGTTCTACGGGCAGATCGTGGGCGACATCGAATCGACCTTGCGCCAGCACCTGGCCGCGTTCGATGAATCGCGTTTCGCCGATGCGGTGAAACTGCTGGGCAAGGCGCGGATGATTCACGCTTTCGGCATGGGCGGCTGCTCGACCCTGTGCAGCGATGAACTGCAAGTGCGCCTGGTGCGCCTCGGCTATCCGATTGCGGTGTGCCACGATGCGGTGATGATGCGCGTCACCGCCGCCAGCCTCAGTGCCGAACACGTGGTGATTGTCTGCTCGCTGACCGGGATCACCCCGGAGCTGATTGAAACGGTGGAACTGGCGCGCAACTATGGCGCACACATTCTGGCCATCACCCGTGCCGATTCGCCGCTGGCGCAACTGGCCGACATCGTCCTGCCTCTGCAAAGCGCCGAAACCTCGTTCATCTACAAACCCACGGCGGCGCGCTACGGCATGCTGCTGGCCATCGACGTGCTCGCCACCGAGCTGGCCCTGGCCAATCCTGAAGACAATCAAGAACGTCTGCGGCGGATCAAACTCGCCCTCGACGAATACCGCGGCGGCGACGATCACTTGCCGCTGGGAGACTGACATGCAGTACGACACGCTGATTCGCAACGCCCTGATCATCGACGGCAGCAACAGCCCCGGTTACCCCGCCGACGTGGCCATTCTCAACGGGCGCATCGAGCGTATCGGCGACTTGCGCGATGCCCGTGCCAGCGAGGAAATCGATGCGCAGGGCCATGTGCTGGCGCCGGGTTTCATCGACGTGCACACCCATGACGACACTGTGGTGATTCGTCAGCCGCAGATGCTGCCAAAGCTCAGCCAAGGCGTGACTACGGTCATCGTCGGCAACTGCGGGATCAGTGCGTCACCGGTGAGTTTGCGCGGCGATCCACCGGACCCGATGAACCTGCTGGGCACGGCCGCTGCGTTCGTATATCCGACCTTCGGCGACTACCGCGCGGCGGTAGAAGCGGCGAACACCACACTGAACGTCGCCGCGCTGGTCGGCCACACGGCGTTGCGCAGCAATCATCTGGACGACCTGTTTCGCACCGCCACGGCGGAAGAAATCAGCGCGATGCGCGAACAATTGCGCGAAAGCCTTGAGGCCGGTGCCTTGGGCCTGTCCACCGGCCTTGCCTATGCCAGCGCCTTCTCGGCATCCACCGAGGAAGTGATGCAACTGACCGAAGAATTGACCGCCTTCGGGGCGGTCTACACCACCCATTTGCGCAGCGAATTCGAACCGGTGCTGGAGGCCATGGACGAGGCGTTCCAGATCGGTCGCCATGCGCAAAGTCCGGTGATCATTTCCCACCTCAAATGCGCTGGCGCCGGTAACTGGGGGCGTAGTCCGCAGCTGCTGGCGTCCCTCGAACAGGCGGCGAAGACCCACCCGGTGGGTTGCGATTGTTATCCGTATGCAGCGAGTTCTTCGACGCTGGATTTGAAGCAGGTTACTGACGCCCATCGCATCACCATCACCTGGTCGACCCCGCACCCGGAGATGGGCGGCCGCGACCTGATGGACATCGCCGCCGAATGGAATGTGCCGTTGCTGGAGGCCGCTCGCCAACTGCAACCGGCCGGTGCGGTGTACTACGGAATGGATGAGGCGGATGTCCGCAGAATCCTCGCGCATCCGCTGTCGATGGTCGGCTCTGACGGCTTGCCGGAAGACCCGTTTCCACACCCACGCTTGTGGGGCGCATTCCCTCGGGTGCTCGGACATTTCAGCCGTGACGTAGGACTATTCCCGCTGCACACCGCCGTGCACAAAATGACTGGGCTGTCGGCGGCACGCTTCGGTTTGAAGGCGCGCGGTGAAATACGCGAAGGCCATTGGGCGGACCTGGTGTTGTTCGATCCGGCGACCATCCGTGATGTCGCCGATTTCAACGACCCGCAGCGGGCGGCGCAAGGCATCGAAGGGGTATGGGTCAACGGTGTGTTGAGCTACCGCGATGGCCAGGCCAACGGGCGCAGGGAAGGGCGGTTCCTGGCCCGGGAAGGGGACTTGCGCACGGGTTTTCAGTGAGTTTCGAGGACTGCGTCAAACCCGGTGGGTTTGGCGAAACTCACCCGGCGGCATCCCGCGCCGGCTTTTGAACGTGCGGTGAAACGAGCGGGGTTCGGTGAAACCCAGGTACTGGGCGATGTCCTGAATCGGCAGGGTGCTGTTGAGCAGGTAATGCTCGGCCAGTTCCTGGCGCAGGTCATCGAGGATCTGCTGGTACGACGTACCGGCCAGATGCAGTTGGCGTTGCAGCGTGCGCACTGACACGGCGAGATGCTCGGCCACCTGCTCCTTGCGTGGCAGACCTTCCTTGAGCAACTTTCGCAGGATGCTTTTGACCCGCTGTTCCAGCGACGCGTCCTCCAGTGTGGCCATCAATCCCTGGGCATGTTCTTCCAGCGTGCGCAGCAATTGCGCATCGGCCTGGCGCAATGGCAACTGCAAATACGGCAACGGGACAATCAGCGCCGAATAAGGCTGATTGAACAGTACCGGGCAGTCGAAGAATTGCTCGTACTCTGCCAGCGTCGTGTCGACCGGACAGGCATGCTCCAACCAGACGGCGGCCGGCGACATTTGCGTGTCGGCGATCCAGCGCGCGTATTGCAGCCAGGAACCGAGCACGTTTTCCACCAGGTGCCGGCGAATTCGCGGGCGCTGATGGCGGCATGTCCAGATCAGGTGCACCTCGCTGCCTTGCACCTCGGCGCGGCTGACGCCCATGTCTCCCACCAGCTTCTCGAACGGCATGATGCGGCTCATGGCGTCGCCCAGTGTCGCGCAGTTCATGGTGATGTAACCCAGCACGCTCCAGGAGTTGGGCAACACGAAACGTGCGGCGTTGAGACCGAACAACGCATCGCCCGAGTGTTCGCAGAAATAATCGAGCAGCCGCTCATGGGCTTCACCCGGCAACCGCAGGCTGTTGTCACTCAACTGCTGCGCCTGCAACCCGGCAGCCGCCAACGCAGGCTCGATGGCCATGCCCAGTTGTTCGGCATGACGCAGGTATTTGAGCAGCGGCGGAACTGAAGTGAAACCCAGGGATTGCATGATCGTATTCCTTTGATCAAGGCCCGCGTGCGCGGATGAATGCCCTGAAAGGTAATTTGAAACCACGGCTAAAGTAAATGGCTGACGCCTGCGCGACGTTTGACTCAATTGGCTACTCGAACTGGCCGGATGCGACCGTGACACTTTCGGGCGGCTGACTAGTATGGGGGCCTGAAATATCACTGATCAGAACCGCAAAAGGACACACGCATGCGACGCTGGAACGGCTGGGGAGATGCAACCACGGTGGTCGAACTGCCGGCCCAGGGCGCGAGTTTTCTCGCCCAGCGGGTAGGTGACGGTCGAGCGCTGCCCGATGCGACGCTTGAGACGGCATTGGCCCGCGTGCCCCCGTCGCGGTTGCAGCAACACTTCTTGTACAGCGTGGATGCCCATGATCGTTTGCTGCATGCTCGCGGCCAGAGCCTGCCGGACTGGCTGGCGTTGCGTGAGGGCGAGCTGGGAAATTATCCCGACGCCGTGGCCTATCCCGTGAGCGCTGAACAGATTCGCCGGTTACTGCTGCTCGCCCATGAACGGGACCTGTGCCTGATTCCTTATGGCGGCGGCACTTCGGTGGCCGGTCACATCAACCCACCGAGTTCCACGCGGCCGGTGGTGACGGTTTCCCTGGCCCGCATGAATCGCCTGCAGGACCTCGACGAAGAGAGCCTGCTGGCCACCTTCGGCCCTGGCACCAGTGGACCGCAGGTGGAAAGTCAGTTGCGCGCCCGTGGTTACACCCTGGGGCATTTCCCGCAGTCGTGGGAGCTGTCGACCCTGGGTGGTTGGGTCGCCAGCCGTTCCAGTGGCCAGCAGTCGCTGCGCTATGGGCGGATCGAGCAACTGTTCGCCGGCGGGACCCTGGAAACCTTTGCCGGACCTTTGGAAATTGCCTCCTTTCCCGCCTCGGCGGCCGGGCCCGATCTGCGCGAAGTGGTGTTGGGCTGTGAGGGCCGTTTCGGGATCATTTCCGAAGTGAAGGTGCGGGTCAGCGCACTGCCTGCCGACGAGCGTTTCTATGGGGTGTTTCTGCCCGATTGGCCCAAGGCGCTGCAAGCCATCCGCCAGTTGGCCCAGGCGCGCGTGCCGCTGTCGATGCTGCGCCTGTCCAACGCGGTGGAAACCGAAACCCAGCTGGCGCTGGCCGGTCACCCGCAGCAGATCGCCTGGCTGGAAAAGTACCTGGCCCTGCGCGGCGCCGGTGCGGGCAAATGCCTGCTGACGTTCGGCGTGACCGGCAATCGTCGGCAAAATGCGCTGTCCCTGCGTCAGGCCCGGCAGCACCTCAAGGCGTTCGGCGGGGTGTTTACCGGCACCTTGCTCGGCAAGAAGTGGGTGCAGAACCGTTTTCGCTTTCCCTACTTGCGCGAAAACCTGTGGAACGCCGGTTACGTGGTGGACACCCTGGAAACGGCCACTGACTGGAGCAACGTCGATAACCTCCTCACGCTGATCGAAAACAGCCTGCGCGACGCCTTGGCTGCCGAAGGCGAGCGGGTGCATGTCTTCACCCACCTTTCCCATGTCTACGGCGAAGGATCGAGCATCTACACCACCTATGTGTTTCGCCCGGCGGCGGACTATCCCGCCACCCTGGCGCGCTGGCAGGCACTCAAGCAGGCGGCCAGCCAGACCATCGTCGACAACTGCGGCACCATCAGTCACCAGCATGGCGTGGGCAAGGATCACGCGCCGTACCTGCGGCGGGAGAAGGGCGCGCTGGCGATGGAAACCCTGCAGGCACTGAGTCGGCATTTTGATCCGGCCGGGCGCCTGAACCCTGGCACGCTGTTGCAGGAGTGACGGCCATGAGCCTGGACTGGAACGCGGCGTGGCGACAGCAGGTGCTGCCGACGCTGGCGGATGAAACCTGGGACCTGATCGTCATCGGCGGCGGCATCAGCGGTGCCGGTATCCTGCGCGAAGCCGCGCGCCGTGGCTGGCGCTGCCTGCTGCTGGAGCAGCGCGATTTCGCCTGGGGCACTTCCAGCCGCTCCTCGAAAATGGTCCATGGTGGCCTGCGTTATATCGCCAAGGGCCAGTGGCGCCTGACCCGCGATTCGGTCCGCGAGCGCCAGCGCCTGCTCGACGAAGCGCCGGGGCTGGTGGAGCCGATGAGTTTCATGATGCCGCATTACCGTGGTGGTTTTCCCGGACCGCGGGTGCTGGGTGGTTTGCTGTCCATCTATGACGCCTTGGCCGGGCGGCGCAGCCATCACTTCCATGACGCGCAACAACTGCGTTATCTGGCGCCTGGGGTGAAGGAAGATGACCTGCTGGGCGGCACCTGTTTTGTCGATGCGTTGACCGATGATGCCCGCCTGGTGATGCGCGTATTGGGCGAGGCCCGGGCCGACGGCGGCGTGGTGCTCAATGGCGTGCGCGTGCAGCAATTGCTGCGTGAGGAGGGGCGCGTTTGCGGGGTTCAGGTCGAAGACTGCGAGGGCGGCGGATCACTGACATTGCGTTGTGCTGTGCTGGCCGTGGCCACCGGCGCGTGGGCCGAGCGCTTGCGCCTGCCCGATGCCCCTCGCCAGTTGCGCCCGTTGCGTGGCAGTCATCTGTTGTTGCCGGGCTGGCGCCTGCCAGTGGCGCAAGCCTTCACCTTCCTCCACGAGCGCGACCGTCGACCGGTGTTCGTTTTCCCTTGGGAGGGTGCCACGGTGGTCGGCACCACGGACCTCGATCATCACGGCGACTTGGACCAGAGCGCGAGCATCAGTCCTGAGGAACTCGACTATCTGCTGGCGGCCTGCAGCCAACAGTTCCCCCAGGCCGAGGTGGTCGCTGCCGATGTGCTGTCAACCTGGTCGGGCGTGCGCCCGGTGGTGGGCAGTGCGGCGGGCGAGCATCAAGACAAACCGTCGAATGAAACCCGTGAGCATGTGCTGTGGCAGGAGCCGGGTTGCGTGACCCTGGCCGGCGGCAAGCTGACCACCTTTCGCCCGCAGGCGATCGAAGTGCTCAAGGCCTGCGCGAGCATGCTCGAGCGTCCCTTCAAGGATGACGCTGCGCCAGTGTTTGCCGCTGTGCCGCCGCTGGCGATACCGGGACTCAGCGCCAACCGGTGGCGGCGCCTGGCCGGGCGGCATGGCCGTGACCTGCCGAGGCTGGCGCAACTGATCACCGAACTGGGCCACGACAACGTCGGCGGCACTGACACCTTGTGGGCGGAACTGGCCGTTGCCTGCGATGCGGAAATGGTCCTGCACCTGGATGACCTGCTGCTGCGCCGAACCCGCCTGGGCCTGTTGCTGCCGCGCGGTGGCGAGGATTATTTCGCTGCCATTCGCCAACTCTGCCAACCGCGACTGGGCTGGGACGATGAGCATTGGCAGCAGGAATTACAGCGTTATCGGGCGTTGTGGCAACGCCATCATGGTTTGCCGGATGCCGCGCATTGATGCCCATTGAAGAGAGCTCCATGGATAACCACCCGAACAAGCGTTACCTGTTGGCCATCGACAATGGTACCCAGAGCGTGCGCGCGCTGCTCTTCGACCTGCAGGGCAATCTGCTGGGCAAAGGCAAGGTCGAGTTGCAGGCCTATTACTCGACTCAACCCGGCTGGGCCGAGCAGGACCCGGAATATTACTGGGCAAAACTGGGTGAGGCCTGCCAACAGTTGTGGCAGCAAACCGGCATCGATCGTTCACAGATTGCCGGTGTCTCCCTGACCACCCAGCGCGGCACCGTGATCAACGTCGACGCCCAGGGCAAGGCACTGCGCCCGGCGATCCTGTGGCTCGATCAACGCCAGGCTGAAGTCAAAGGCGGCATCAAGGGGCCGTGGGGCTGGCTGTTCAAACTGGTCGGCGCGCAAGCCACGGTGGACTACTTTCGCGCCCAGGCCGAGGCCAACTGGATCGCCCGACACCAGCCTGAGGTCTGGGCGGCGACCGACAAGTTTTTGCTGCTCTCGGGGTTTCTCACCCATCGCCTTTGTGGGCGCTTTGTCGATTCGGTGGGTTGTTGCGTCGGTTACCTGCCGTTCGACTTCAAGCGCTTGCGCTGGGCCGCCCCCGCCGACTGGAAATGGCAGGCGCTGGCGGTGCGTCCCGAGCAACTGCCGAGCCTGCACAAGCCCGGTGAAACCCTGGGCTACATCAGCGCCGAGGCCAGCCGCCACACCGGGATTCCCGAGGGGCTGCCGTTGATCGCCGCGGGTGCCGACAAGGCTTGCGAAGTCGTGGGTTCCGGTGTCGTCGATGCAGGCACCGTGTGCCTTTCCTACGGCACCACGGCGACGATCACCAGCACCCGGTCGCGCTACCTGGAAATCGTCCCATTGATTCCGCCTTACCCGTCCGCGGTGCCGGATCAATACAACTGCGAGGTGATGATTTATCGCGGCTACTGGATGGTCAGCTGGTTCAAGAACGAGTTCGGCCTGCGGGAAATGCAGCAGGCCAAAGCCCAGGGCGTGGAGCCCGAGCAACTCTTCGATGCGCTGGTCGACGCCGTGCCGCCGGGCTCCATGGGGTTGATGCTGCAACCCTACTGGTCGCCCGGTATCCGCGATCCGGGTGTGGAAGCCAAGGGTGCGATGATCGGCTTCGGCGACGTGCATACCCGCGCGCACATTTACCGGGCGATCCTCGAAGGCCTGGCGTATGCCTTGCGTCAGGGCATGGAGAAGATCGAGAAACGTTCGGGGGTCTCCATCACGCGCTTGCGCGTCGCCGGAGGAGGTTCGCAGAGTGATGCCGCGATGCAACTCACGGCGAACATTTTCGGCCTGCCGGCCGAGCGTCCGCATGTCTACGAAGCGTCCGGCCTGGGCGCGGCCATTTGCTGCGCGGTGGGGCTGGGGCTGCACGCGGATTTCCCCACGGCGATGGCCGCCATGACGCGGGTCGGTGCGGTATTCATGCCGCAACCCGAGGCGCAGCAGATCTATGAGCGACTGTACAAAGAGGTCTACCTGCGCATGTATCGACAGCTCAAACCGTTGTACCAGAGCATCCGCAAAATCACCGGTTACCCCGCCTGAAAGAACACCGTAGATCTCCCTGTGGGAGCGGGCTTGCTCGCGAAGGCGATGTGTCAGTGACATCAATGGCGACTGACACTCCGCCTTCGCGAGCAAGTCGGATCGCCGCACCGCCGCTCCCACAATGAACTGTGGTGTTTCTTCTACCTTGCATGTGGCGCTATCGGAGAACTTTTCTGGTGAGATTGGACAGTGTCAGGGGCGGGGTCGGTTGTTAGGCTCAACCCCCACTGCACATCCAATAAGAACCAGGCAATGAAGCTGACATTCCTCCTGTTGCTGCTTTGTGCAACGGCCCCGACAGCCTGGGGCTGGTCCAACCATACGGTGGGCAGCTACCTGGCGTTGCAGGATTTGCCGACGTTGCGTGATGCACCGCAGGTCGAAGTCGAGCCGCTGGAACAGTTTCTTTCGCAGCAATACCAGGCCGTAAGTGCGCTGCTCGATGAGCAGGAGCGTTTCGCCCGCGAGCACTTCGCCCAATACCCGCCGCGCCCCGACAACCTGCGATTACCTGCCGTGCCCGGGGACAATCTGCGCCACGACTTCCTCACCGCACTGCGCATCAATCCCGGAATTCATCTGGCGATGGTCATCCAGCCGATGCCGGGCAAGGATCTGCCCGAGCGTGAACACCTCAAGGCCGAACAAGTCATGGTGGAGCAGACGCTCTCACCGTGGAATCGCCAGCGCTTCATCCTAGTGGCTGACCACGAGCAAGTCGCGCCCCTGGCCGTGTTGGCCAGCGCCGCCGACGAGCCGGATTACGGCCACGACATCAACCTGTTCAGCGACAACCCCGGCGAAGTCGGCGCGTTGTACGGCTTCGGCCCGCAGCCCTTCGGTGACGCGCGGTTTCAGTACAGCTCCCAGGCGCCCTTCCATATGGGCTTCTTCCATGAGAGCCCGGTGGTGTACGCCGCTGCCGGATTTCTTCAGCGCAGCTGGCCGGACTGGCGCGCCTACCAGTACATGGGCTTGGCGCGACTGGCGTTTGCCACTGGCCATCCATATTGGGGTTATCGATTTCTCGGTTGGGGCCTGCACCACGTTCAGGACATGACCCAGCCTTATCACGCCAAGCCGCTGCCCGGTGTCGAACTGGCGAGCCTGCTGGTGCTGGAAGGCAAGGCCCTGGCCGGCTTCGATGCGGACAAACATGCAGCCATCGAACGAGTCGCCACCCGGCACATGGAAGTGGAGAAGTATCAGTCGACTTGGCTTCGTCGCCTGCTGCGCGCCGGCCAGGCACACCCGATGCTCGACGCTTATGTCGATTCTGCACAGGACGCCCGTTATCCGCCGTACTCGGTGGACTACCTGCGCGAAGTGGTGAGTGCCGAGTCCGTCGACCAATCCGCGACGTTTGATGAGGCCATCGGCCAGTGGCTGGACACGGCACCGATCACCAGTGATTTCAGCAGCGGCAATCAGCTGCAGCGCGAAGACTTCGACCATCCGGCACTTAACCGGCAGCTGTTCAAACTGCTGGGGCATTTCGGCGCCCACAGCCGGATTTACGCCCGTGCGGGAATGGCGCCACAGCCATCGCAGCAATAGCTTCAGAACACAAAAACAATAAAGCCAGGGAAAGAGGAAAGGATCATGAGCACTCGATTTCGCCTGTCTGGCGCGGCGCTTCCCGGCGTGGGCCTGGCAGGGCTGCTGCAACTGTGCGCGGTCGACGGCGTGCAGGCCAAGGAGTTCAGCGTGCTGGACAACCAGATCACCGGTTCATTCGACAGTACCTTGTCCTATGGCCGCTTGTGGCGGGTCCAGGGCCGGGACAAGAACAACGATGACGTCAACACCAACGACGGCAATCGCAACTTCGACACCGGGCTGGTTTCCGAGGTGTACAAGATCACCTCGGAGCTCGAGGCCAACTATCAGAACTACGGGATGTTTGTGCGCGGCACCGCGTTCTATGACACCCAACTGATGGACAAGCGCAACGATTATTACCGCAACAACAACCCGTCGCAACCCAGCCAGAGTTTCCCGCAGGACGACCACTTCACGGACCAGACCCGCGATATCGCCGGCAGCCGGGTGGAGATGCTCGACGCGTATCTCTATGGCAACTGGGACGTCGCGCAGATGCCGCTCACGGCACGCATAGGGCGCCAGGTGTTCAACTGGGGCGAGGGGATTTTCTACCGTGGCGGGATCAACACCACCAATCCGGTGGATGCGGCCAAGTACCGTCTGCCCGGTGCCGAAGTCAAGGAAGTGCTGGTACCGGTGGAAGCGCTGAGCTTCAACATCGGCCTGACTGACAGCCTGACCATGGAAAGCTTTTACCAGACGAACTGGAAGGAAACCCGCATCGACCCGGTCGGCACGTTCTACTCGCAGACGGACCTGTTCGCCGACGGCGGCAACACTGCCTACAACAACTTCAGCGGTACCGCGCTGGACACCCCGGTGCCTGGCTTCGGCAACGTGATCGATCTGTACAGCGCGCTAGGCAACAACCCGCTGCTCAACCAGGCCCTGAGCACCACCGGCCTGTACGCCAACGGGGTCACCCCGGCCTTTGGCAACACCGTCAAAGTGGCCACGGTCGGCAAGGATTTCAATGCGCGCAACGACGGCCAGTTCGGCTTCGCTTTTCGCTACATCGTAGAAGAGCTCAACAGCACCGAGTTCGGGTTATACATGGTCAACTACCACGCCAAGGAGCCAACCATTTCCGCCGATCTGGGCGGGTACCAGGGCATCGACATGAACGCCCTGACCAACCTGTTGGCCGGTGTCGCCGGCAGTCAGGCGGGGCAACTGGCCAACGGCCTGGCGACCATGGATGTGCTGGGCAATATCCAGGCGCATCGGCGCTACGCCGAAGACATCCGCATGTACGGCTTCAGTTTCAACACCACCCTGGGCCAGGCGTCGGTGTTTGGTGAAGTGGCCTATCGGCCGAACCTGCCCATCGGGGTCGCCGCCACCAACGACCTGATCGGCGACCTGGCCAACGGCGCCGCTGCAGCGGCAGGCGGCCAGACCATCAACATCGGCGGGCAGCAGGTCACGCTCGACAGCCAGATCAATAACGCCGAGCGGGTGGAAGCGTTCAACACGTCCCTGGGCACGATTTACAACTTTGGCCCGAGCCTGTCATTCGACTCGCTGTTCGGCGTATTCGAGCTGGCGTCCGAGCACCTGCGCGGCAGCAGCCTGCAATACACCGCGTATGACGGCAGTACCCGTTACTACGCTGGCACCGGCAACTTTTCCTATGTGTCCGGCGGCGAGCGCAGCGACCAGGTCAACCGCAACTCCTACAGCTACACCGCGATGCTCAACGGCACCTGGAACGACGTGTATGCCGGGGTCAACGTCTCGCCTTATGTCGTCTACAAGGATGACTTCGAGGGCAACAGCTATCAGGCGGGCAACGTCATCGAGGGTCGCAAGGCCTACACCTTGGGGGTCAAGGCCAACTACCAGAACAAGCTGGAGGCCGAGCTGCAATACACCGAGTTCTACGGTGGTGGGCAGGACAACGGCCTGCGTGACCGCGACAACGTCGGCTTCAACCTCAAGTACTTCCTTTGATTGATGCGCACAAACCCTTTGTGGGAGCGGGCTTGCTCGCGAAGAGGGCGGCATATCCAAAATACATGTTGCCTGACACACCGCTTTCGCGAGCAAGTCGGATCGCCGCACCGCCGCTCCCACAGGGGATCTGCTGTGTTTTGCAGACCTGCTGGATTTTTTCGGAGAACGATCATGTTTCACACTTCACGATTGACCAAGACCACGCTGGCGCTGTTCCTGAGCCTGGCCGCCGGCTGTGCGCTGGCCGCGATCACGCCCCAGCAGGCCGAGCAATTGAAGACCACGCTGACGCCGATGGGGGCCGAGCGTGCCGGCAACGCGGCCGGGACCATTCCGGCGTGGAACGGCGGTATCAGCCAGGCGCCGGCGGGCTACAAGCCGAGCCAGCATCACCTGGACCCCTATGCGGGGGACAAGCCGTTGTTCACCATCACCAAGGCCAACCTTGAACAGTACAAGGCCCACCTCAGCCCGGGTCAGATCGCACTGTTCAACAGCTACCCCGACACCTTCCAGATGCCGGTCTATCCCTCTCGCCGGTCGGGCTCGGCGCCGCAGTGGCTGTATGACAACACCTTGAAAAATGCGACCGCGACCAAGCTGCTCGATGGCGGGAGCGGTTTTGCCGATGCCTATGGCGGTGTGCCATTCCCTGTGCCCAAGGATGGCATCGAGGTGCTGTGGAACCACATCACCCGTTATCGCGGCATCTATGTGGTCCGTCGTGCCTCCGAAGCGCCGGTACAACGCAACGGCAGCTTCGCGCTCGTGACCTCGCAGCAGGAAGGGCTCTTCAACTATTACCGCCCGGGCGGGCAGTTTGCCGACCTGAAGAACATCCTGTTCTACTACCTGGCGTTCGTGAAGAGCCCGGCCCGGCTGGCAGGCGGTGCGGCACTGGTTCACGAGACCCTGGACCAGCTCAAGGACCCGCGTCAGGCCTGGGTCTACGACGCGGGCCAACGCCGTGTGCGCCGGGCGCCGAACCTCGCGTATGACACCCCGATCGCCTCATCCGACGGCCTGCGCACGGCGGACGATACGGACATGTTCAACGGCTCGCCAGACCGCTACGACTGGAAGCTCAAGGGCAAGCAAGAGGTCTACATTCCCTATAACAACTACAAAGTCGGCAGCCCTGAGGTGAAGTACGAGCAGTTGCTCATACCGGGCCACCTCAACCCGCAATTCACCCGTTATGAGCTGCATCGGGTCTGGGTGGTCGAAGGCACGCTCAAGCCAGGCGCGCGGCATATCTATTCCAAGCGCGTGCTGTTTCTCGACGAGGACAGTTGGGGCGCCGCATTGGTAGATCAATATGACGGGCGAGGGGAGTTGTGGCGGGTGTCGATGGCCTACCTGAAAAACTTCTACGACCTGCCCACCACCTGGAGTGCACTGGACGTATTCCATGACTTGCAGGCGCGTCGTTACTACGTGCAGAACCTGGATAACGAAGAGCCGGCCACAGTGGACTTCGCCCAACCGGTGCCGGAAGACGCGTATTTCATGCCGTCGGCATTGCGCCAGCGCGGGACGCGGTGATATTGGCCATTCGGAAGATGGCCGGGTTTTGGTTTGCCAGGATGTGTTAGCCTGCAATCAATGATTTCATTGATTGCAGGAGGCATCATGGCCAGCATCACAATTAGAAACCTTGATGAGAAGCTCAAGGAGCAGCTGCGCATCACGGCGGCTCATAACGGACATTCCATGGAAGAAGAGGCTCGCCTGATTCTGGGCCGGGCCTTGGCGACTGTTGATCGCGCCGGTGGACTTGGAAGCAGGATCCGCAACAGATTCAGCGCTCTGGGCGGAGTCGAGCTTGATCTGCCAGAGCGTTCAGAGAAAGCGACGGCGGTGGATTTTTCTGAATGATCGTGCTCGATACCAACGTTCTTTCAGAGTTTATGCGGGTTGAGCCTGAAACCCGGGTGCTTGCCTGGGTTGATGCGCAGCCATCGATGGATCTGGCAGTCAGTGCGGTAACGGTGGCAGAAATACTCCACGGCATCGCACGCCTGCCTTCGGGCAAGCGCAAACAAAAACTTGAAGCCCATGCCATGGCAATGTTCGAAGAGGACTTTGCCGGACGCATTTTGCCGTTCGATGCTCATGCCGCTGTTGAGTACGCAACGCTGACAGCAGGTGCTGAAGCCAATGGGCGTGCGGTTTCAATGGCCGATGCGCAAATTGCTGCCATTTGCCGAAGCCATGGGGCTGCTATAGCCACCCGCAATATTCGCGACTTCGGATTTCCCGGGATTGAGGTCATCAATCCTTGGGAGGCCTGAGTCTCTGCGCAGACAGTCACAATGCAATCGCGAGCAAGCTCGCTCCCACAGGGTTTTGGGTCGTTCACAGAGTCTGTGTTCGACTCTCTGCCGGTGGGAGCGAGCCTGCTCGCGAAGGGATCTTTCATTCACAGCAAGGCGAATGTCACACGCGGAAGTGGCTCACCATCTGCTGCAATTGACCACCCAGCCGCGCCAGTTCAATGCTGGACTTGGCGGTCTCATCGCTCGCCGCAGCGGTCTGCTCAGACACATCGCGCACGTTGATGATGCTGCGGCTGATCTCCTCGGCCACGGCGCTTTGCTGTTCGGCAGCGGCGGCGATCTGCTGGTTCATCGACTGGATGTTGGACACCGTGCGGGTGATGTTCTCCAGTGACTCGCCGGCCTTGCGGGTCAGGGCCACGCTGCTGTCGGTGAGGACGCGGCTGTTGTTCATCACCGCCGACACTTGTTGCGTGCCGTTCTGCAGGCCGGCCACCAGGCCTTCGATTTCCTCGGTGGATTTCTGCGTGCGCTGGGCAAGGCCGCGGACCTCGTCGGCCACCACCGCAAAACCACGACCGGCTTCACCGGCACGGGCCGCTTCGATGGCGGCATTGAGCGCCAGCAGGTTGGTCTGTTCGGCGACTGCCTTGATCACGTCCATGACGCTGCCGATCTTGTCGCTTTCCCGTTGCAGCACGCTCATGGCCTCGGTGGAACGTACCACCTCACTGGCCAGGCGCTCGATCTGGGCGATGGCTTCGTTGACCACTTTGTCACCTTCACGGGCTTCGCCGTCGGCTGCCGCAGCAGCTTGCGAGGCTTCTTCGGCGTTGCGCGCGACTTCCTGCACCGTGGCGGTCATCTCGTGCATGGCGGTGGCCACCTGATCGGTCTCGACTTTCTGGCTGTTGACCCCGGCACTGGTCTGCTCGGTCACGGCCGACAGCTCTTCGGCGGCGCTGGCGATCTGGGTCACGCCGTCGCGGATGCCGCTGATCAAGTCGCGCAGGGTTACGCCCATGCGCGCGATGCCTTGCTGCAACACGCCGAGTTCGTCGCGACGGGTGACCAGCACGTTGTGGGACAGATCACCGCTGGCGATGCGATCGACCACCGCCAGGGTTTCGCGCAATGGTCGGGTGATCTGGCGAGTGATGACCACGGCGGCAATGACGCCCACCAGTAACGCCAGCAACGTGCTGATCAGCTGCAGAGTGCGCGCCCGGGCGCTTTCGGCGTCACGGCGGTCGAGCTGGATCTGGTACAGCTGATCGCTCTGGGACACGATGGCGGCGCCCTGGTCGGTCATTTCCTGGCGCGCTTGCACTGCGGCATTGCTGGCGGCCTTGTAGGTCTGCAAGGCGCTGCGGTAGTTGCCCAACGCGGTTTCCAGCTGACGCAGGGCGTCTTGCCGGGAGTCGGCGAAATGCACGTTCAGCGGTTTCAGGCTGGCGATGGCGGCGTCCAGTTGGCCGACGGCTTTTTGCTCGGTCTCGGCATTGGTACTGGCGGTGTAGCCGCGCACTTCATAGCGCGCCAGCAGGAACGCTTCCTTGGCCGCGGTGATGGCCTGGAACTGTTCGAAGCGCTGGTCGCTCAACGGCATTTGTTGCACGCGGGTATTGATGTCATTGATCAGCGTGTTGGCGGTTTCGGCGTTGGCACTCATGGCGTCGCGGGCGCTGTTGCCGGCGCGATAGGCGCTGCGCATCTTGCCCAGGGACGTCCTGTAGGCGTCGATGACAGTGCCTTGCTCGCGCAGCAGCTTGAGGTTTTCCGGGCTCTTGAACTTCGCCAGCAGGTCTTGCTGCTGGGCCGAGAAGGCGTCGAGGGTGGTCTGCACGTTCTGCGCGGCGGTTTCGTCGCCGTTGGTCAGCATGTATTGCAGGCGAACCACGCGCAGCTTGGTCAGGCCGGCGTTGAGCTGGGTGATGTCGCTCATCCAGTTGCTGCGGTCGATCAGCCCGCCCAGGCTGGTCCAGCCGGTCAGGGCCAGGACGCAGGTCAGTGCCAGGACCAGGCCAAACCCCAGGCCCAGTTTCAGGTTTACGCTGATGTTGCCGAACCAGCTATTCATCACATTCCTCCAGGAACTTGGTACTTCTTTATCGTCGGTTGGCTGGAAGATTGTTTTTATTGGAAGCCGCCAAGCTGTGTAAGCAGGATGTATCGGCAGCAATCCCGGGAGCTGAAAGGATTTTTCCGCAGGGTTTGTGTAACAAGATTTTTACAGCGCTTTTAAGCTTTTTTTCACATGCGTTTCACCAGTCACTGACGCGCGTTTCTTTAACCTGCCTGGATCTAATGAGGTAGTGCGTGCCGGCGAGGCGGCTTGATGTGGAATTAAGACTGAGTCTTTTCGGGATAAAACGCTCGATCGATCTGAGCCGCTTCGCCCGTTATCGCAACGCTGCGGTGGTGTTGGCCTCGGCGTTGCTGGTGATCCCGTTGACGGTGTTCTTGCTGCGACCTGCCGCCGTTGCGGACCTGGCTCACGGCAATGTGCCCGGTGCACAGGCGTTGATGACCGGGTGGGCCAAGGGCGACGTCATCGTGCTGGTGCGCCACGTCGAGCGCTGCGATCACTCCTCGGCGCCTTGCCTGGTTGGCAACGATGGCATTACCGAGCGCTCGCGCCGTGTCGCCATGGGTGTCGGTGCGCACTTCCAGAACCTGGGCCTGGACAAGGCCGATATCTACAACAGCCCGATTCTGCGTACGGCGCAGACCGCCAGCTTCATGTTCAACAAGGTCGGCATGGGCGAAGACTGGTTGATCAGTTGCAAGGGCACCATGCTGCGCGACGCGTTGGCGCACAAGGTGGCCGGGCGCAACCTGATTCTGGTGACCCACAGCGAATGCATGGACCAACTGGAAAAAGACCTCCATTTGCCGACTTCGACCCTGGGTTACGGGGCCTCTTTGTTTATCTCCGCCGAAACGCCGCACACTCCGCGCATGCTTGGCTTTATCGAGGCCTCGGATTGGCCGACCGTGACGCCCCGTTGAATTTAACCATCCCTTCGAATCAGGACTGAGCATGCAGACCGCTTCCCGCTTTTACTGGGTGAATTTTGGTATTCCGCTGGCCTGCGCGGTCGCGGTGTTCCTGATGTTCGACATGACCAGCATCGACATCGCCTTCAACAATTACTTTTTTGATCCGGTGACGCAGACGTACCCGTTGGACCAGGTCCATCTGTTCGAAAAAATTACCCACAAATGGGCGAGGATCATTCCGAACTGGACCGGTGAAATTGCGATTATCGGTGCCTTGCTGTCATTTCTCTGGCCGCGTCTGAAGGCTGAAAAACACTCGAAAATCATCGCTTTCCTGGAAAAAATCAAAGTCGCACCGGTACTGCGCTTTGCCAACCGTCATCGACGCGACTTTCTCTACGTGGTGTTCGCTTTTTCCATCAGTACCGGGGTCATTCACTACCTCAAGGGCCACACCAGCGTGTATTGCCCGATCGAGACGACCCAGTACGGCGGCAAGATGGAGCACATTGAGTGGTATGAGAATTTCGACCTGCTGAAAGTCGCCGGTGAGGGGCGCTGCTGGCCGGGCGGACATGCGTCGGGCGGTTTCACCATGCTGGCGTTGTACTTCGTGGCGCGCCGTTATCGCTGGCGCTATTCGAAAGCGATCATGTACGGCTCGCTGACCCTTGGATTCATCTATGGCACAACGCGGGTATTACAAGGGTGGCACTACATGTCCCACACCTTCTGGGCCGGGATCTTCGTGTGGCTGGCGTGTTTGCTGACGGCGCTGGCATTCTACGGGCGAGCGAGGCTGGAACAGCCGGTGCTCACCAGAGCGGAACAACCGGTGTTGGCGGCTCAGCCTCAATCTGTGAATTGAGCTGACGATTGAACCGCAAAACCCGCACTCCGAAAGGGCTGCGGGTTTTTTTAAAAAAAAGCCCGCGGGAGGACGGGCAAACCGTAGTTTCTTGAATGAGCGAGCGAAATGTACAGGCTGGCGCGGGGTGGTGGGGTGAAGAAAAATTCATCTCGCTCCAAGCCCCGTACCAGAGCCTGCGACACCGCTACGGCAAATGATCGGCGGCAAAGTCGGCTTCCGACCGGGCACGCAAGCGACCCTTGCGGCAGGCTTGCTGGAACCGCTCGAAATCACGCTCGTTGTGCTCGGTATAGCCCTGGGCATATTTATAGAGCGCGTCGGCCAGTGCATCGCTCTTGCCGATGTAGCCGCTGATCACCGCCGCGTGTCCGGAAGACTTGGCATGAGCGCGTGCCAGGGCCCGGCCGCAGAGCCGGCCATAGGCGGCGAATGCGTCGCCATCGAAGGTCTCGAGTTCGGCGGAGATTTTCATATCGCGCAATTGCCGCACATAGAAATGTCGCCCGCTGGGACCGGTGGTCCAGCCGAGGAACAAGTCGCTGGCAGATTGCATCAACCGCTGGCCGTCGACCACCCGTTGCCCCTCATGCCGCACCCGCGACCTGGTCTTCACGTAGCCGGCGAGCACCGAGCGTCGCGCTTCCTTGAATTGCAGGAACAGCGGGAACTGCTGATCGTCGGTCAGCAGCGCCACCAGGCAACGGGTGCCGACACTGCCCACGCCCACCACTTTGAACGCCATGTCCTGAACGTGAAAACGCAACAGCAGATCACGGCGGTCCGCTTGCAAGGTGCCGCGATAGTCGCGCATGAAGGTGTCGTAGAGCGGACGCCAGTCCGAGAGGCGTAACCAGTCGTCATCGGCGTCCAGCAGCGTGGTGTTTTTGTGCAGGTGGAAAATTTCCGGCAGGTCATCGCGAATGATCAGACGGCCATGGGCGTCGCGTTCGCTGATTTTCGGCAGCAGTTCGGCATGGGTGCGACGTTCGGCTTTGGCGATGGCGCGTTCCACATGGTCCAGGGTGCTCTTGTTGGCCTGCGCCAGCAGGTCGTCATAGCTGATGGATTCGTACCAGGTTTCCAGCGAGCTCTGTTCGGCGCACTCCAGCATGGTCTGCTGATAGGCCTGCACCACTTCGTGGCAGATCGTTTCCTCAACGGATTCCCCATGGCGCAAGTCGCGGGCGGCCACCAGGAAACTCGCCACCAGGCGTTTCAAGTCCCACTCCCACGGCCCGGGATGGGCTTCGTCGAAGTCGTTGACGCTGAACAGCAGATTGCGCTCAGGCGTTGCGAAACCGCCGAAGTTCATCAAGTGGCTATCGCCACAAATCGGCGAAACCAGCCCCATGTTCGAGGTGCCCGCCAGGTCGTGGGCGTGCAGCAGCGCATTGCCGCGATAGAAGGTGAAAGGCGACACCAGCATGCGTCCGTAGCGCAACTCCACCAGCGATTTGACGCGTCCTTCACTCGATGCCTTGATCAGCGGTATGGGGTCGCGGTCGACATTGCCCAAGGCTGCTTGCGAACTGCGGGAACACTTCTTGCGCGCATCCTTGCCTTGCTTCAAACGGTCGGTGAGGGTGGTCATGGAGGCCTATTCGACAGGGGTTACAGGGCGATTGCGGATTGAGTGTAGAAGGGCTTTGCGGGTTCGTCCGAAACCACGTTCAAGTGTCCGTGGTGTGCTGCGATGACCGTGGCTCTGGCGTTGGACGGTCCCAATGAGACCGCCCATTTTCCAGGATCAAACCTGCATCTGCAGCCGTCGCCCAACCACATCCAGCAAATCGCCGGCCATCAGGACGTATCGATCCATCTCAAGCCTCCACTTCGTCGAGTGGCGCAATGTTGTCCAGTGCCCGGTTCACCAGCAATTGCGCCAGCACGGCCAACTGCTGGATCGCCAGGGCGATGTTGCGACGCGAACTCTCAAGCTCGCAGGCAAGGTCGGTGCTCATGACGTTGAGCGAGGCCAGGGTTTCGCTGGCGTGGGTGAGCAGGGACGGTGTGTCGATGTTGGGGCGCAGGGTGAAGACGTGGCTGATGGGGTCGAGGTGATTGGGGTTACGGAGGCGGGCGCTGATGGCGGGTTCGGTGAGGTCGGAGAGGTTGGAAAAGTCGGGTGTTTCGGTTGTTGAGTCAGGTGCAGTGTTTGGCGGATTGGGACTATGTTTTTTCATGATTGTGCTCCGTCTTTGGTTGAAGGAGCTGCCAGCTATCTGCTGTCAATCAGATGTGGGTGGCAGCTGTACGCGGGTTGACAGACCGGAGAGCAACAAAACCGGTGCATCCGAAGATGCCCCACGCACAGCCACCATAAGACAGAACGCGCAGAAGCATGCCGTTTTATCGGGAAGAGTGGAAGGTAGCTCTTCAGCCTGTCAAAGCCGATCACTGATTTGCAGTGACCGACGAAGGCTATCTTCGAGAGGCAGCATCCGCCAGTTCATGAAAGGCGATGCGTTTTGCGGGAAATTTCCTAGGACGTGAGGAAGGCGTCGAGATGGGTAACCGCTTGGATGCTAAGTCAAATCGATTCGCAGTAATGTCCTGTATGCAATACATTCGATCACCAATGTCACGGTAACCGAACATGGATCAATCTCTTCTGCTATCCCGCCTGGGGCACCAAATACGTGAAAAGCGTAAGAGTCTCGGACTGACGCAAGCAAGAGTTGCCGAGCTTTCCGGGTTGCCGCGACAGAAAGTTATTGCCGTGGAAAAGGGTACATCCACCGTTGCAATGGTCGCGTTTGCCCGAGTTTTGTGCGCATTGGATTGTGAGCTTTCTGTGATTCCGGCAGCACTGCCAACGCTTGAAGAACTAGGTGAATTGTTCGAGTGAAACGATGGCTTTTGCGTGAACATAACAGCTTACAAATCCGCCAGTTTTACCGTGTGCTTGAAATGATGCTCCCAAAGCCTGACCCCCAACCCGCCCGTCCGGTCCAGCGAAGACCCCACCGTCAAATCCGTGATCAACGTCGGCTGCAACCCCGCATCAAACAGAGCAAACCCCGCCGCCAGGCAGCAGGTCTCGGTCTGCAGGCCGCACACCAGCACGCGTTCGACGTTGAGGCTTTTCAGGTAGTCGATGGTTTCCGGTGTGGGCGCGTAGCCGTGCTTGATAAAGATGCGGTCGGCCGGGATCAGGCTGTCATCGTCCGGTGCGGGGTGCCAGCCGAGCTGTTTTTCGAAGGGGGTTATGGATTCGTCATGGCGCTCGACCGTGGCGACACTGGGCAGGGTGCCGATGAGCGCCTGGATACCGTCGATCAGCCACTGCGGCGGGGCGAAGCCGGGTTGTACGTCGATGATCAGGAGGGCTTGACGCATGGGCTTCTCCGAGGGGATGGCAGTGATAGGGGCGACCGTGGGTGCAAAGTGTTCTGGATGGTCTCGCTGGCAGGCCAGTTACAAAGCTCAGCCGTTACCGATGCCCATATTGCAACCATGCACATAGCGGCATTGCGCGACTGTCCATGTGACCCTATCGTCAGATTTCACCTGCCACAAAGTGCTTTTATGAGTTGTGAGCGTACGATGTAACTCACGTTTTCGCTGAATTCCCGGGGGAGCGAAAGAGGCGACTGAGCGGTATGGCATTGGAGAAAAATCATGATTCGCAAGCACTACTTGAAAGCCCTGGCGATGCTGCTGATCGCCGCTGGCGTGCAGTGGGTGACGCTACCCGCTTACGCGACCGAGCAGGGTCAACAACGGCGTGAAGCTCGCGATACCAGGCAGGAAGGGCGATCCACCGCCCGGCAAACCAAGGATGAATGCAGAAAGGGTAGTGACAAGAGCAACGTGGAATGTCGCCAGGACAAGCGCAGCACCAAGCAGGATACCCGTCGCACAGCCCGGGATATCAAGTACTGATCGTTAGCGTGGGTCCTGATTGCGCCTGCCGGCAGGCCGGTCAAGCGCTTCGGGATTTCGAGAGATGGTGGATGTCCGCTTCGATCCAGGGCGGACATCATCGAAATGCGCTGTAGTCATGGTGGTCGTTTGCGCAAGAACGATGATACAGCCGTACCATCTCCATGTTCTGGCTTGAGACTCATCCGAACGTCACCAACACCTTGGCCGATTCATCCGCACGCGCGGCGGTAGCGAAGGCTTGCTCGAAGTCTTCGAAGGCGTAGCGATGACTGATCAGCGCGGTGGTGTCGATCCGGCCTGCGGCGAGGATCTCCAGCACTTCGCCAAACTCGGTGGGATAGGCCATGGCGGTGGTCACTTCCATCTCCTTGCCCAGCGCCATCGCCAGATCCATGGCAACCGGTGCGTGATGTACCGCCACCACCGTCAGATGCGCCCCGAAACGTGCGCGCGCGATGATTTGGGGAATAACCGGAGCGGCGCCCGACACCTCGATGAATTCGTCGGTATCCACCACTGGCATCCCGTAGAGCGTGCCAGCGCCATGGCGCTTGCCGATTTCAGCCCAGAGATCGCAGTTGTCGGGATTGAACGTGGCGTTTGCACCGAGCGCGCGCGCACGCTCCAGACGTGAGTCCACGCGATCGACGGCGATGATGTCCGCGACGCCGCGCAAACGGAGCATCGCCACGACACCGAGCCCGATGGGACCCGCGCCGAAAACGACTACTTTGCTGCCAGCGCCGGCACGCGACCGGTTGACGCCGTGCAGCGCGACGGCGAGCGGCTCGACCAGTGCAGCGGTTTCGAAGTCCAGGGTGTCGGGAATGGTGTAGACCGACGACTCGGCCATGACATTGCGCACGAGAATGTGCGAGGCGAAGGCCCCAGGGCCTCCGGAGCCGATCATGTTCGCAGGCGTCGTCGGGTTGACCACCACGCGCTGGCCTTTGCGCAGCGCTGTCACTCGCGCGCCCACCTCCTCGATCACGCCCGAGAACTCATGCCCGAGCGACAAGGGACCATCGCCCCCCATCGGCAGGCCACCGGCGCGCGCATAACCGAGGTCAGAGCCGCAGATGCCGCAGACCACGACCTTGACCACAATATCGTCCGGCCCGGCACTGGGGCGCTGTACCTGCTCGACACGAATATCGTCAGGTCCGTGAACCGTTGCATGAAGCATCAATTTCGTCATAGCAGAGTCCTTCATTTCAGATTGTGATCCAGGCACGTTTGCGCGCTGACAGTCGAATTGCATCGAGTACCTGTTGGCCTCGCGCAGCGTCGTTGAATGTGGCGGCACGCTCGGGGATCGCGGGTGCGCGATTTTCGATCCGCGTGCGCATCTCGGCGAACAGACGCGCATAGGGCGCAACATCGAAGCCCATGGTGTGCCAGCGGTCCTGCTCGGTCTGGATCAGCTCGGCGACGGGAAAAACTGTCGGCATTGCGTTGACCAGATCCGCGGGCATTTCGATGCGCCGCACACCATCGGCGTCGCTCACCCAGACTTCTTCGGGGTCACCAAATGTCGCGCCGCTCTGAATCCACGCGCCGCCTGTGCTGCCCACCACTTTGGTGGCCATCACCAGCGGCCCCGGCGCGGCCAGCGCGGCGATGATTGATCCGGCAACACCGCTGTCCGTTTCGAACTGCACGGTGTAGCAATCGTCGGCCGTCATGGTGGGGCGCCCGGGCGCCAGCGTCTGCAGCACGCCGCTGACACGAGCGATGGGCCCGAACATGTATTCGACCTGATCGATCATGTGCGAGCCGAATGCGCCAAGGAAACCGCCGCCCTGGTCAGCGTCCTCCCACCAGTCGCTGAGCTTGCTTGTCGAGTCCTGCAGGCCCGGTTGATGGTAGATGCGCAGGAAATGGCGCGGCGTGCCGATCAGCCCCGACTGAACGACGCGCCGCAGCAGCGCCTGCGCGCTGTCGAAGCGGAATTCGGCGCCGAGCAGGTGATGAACACCGGCCTTTGTCGCGGCTTCGCGCATCTGCGCCGCTTCGGCGGCGTCGCGGGCAAAGGGTTTTTCGCACACGACATGCCGCCCGGCGGCGATCGCGGCCATCACCGGTGCATAGTGTGCGTGCGGGGGCGTTGCCACCGTAACGAGCTGTATCGCCGGATCAGCCAGCACCTGGGCCAGACTATCGGTCGCCAGTGGGATACCCAGCGGCGCGGCGCGGGCGATGGTGCGGGCACGGTCTCGGCCGACGATGGCGCGCACCTCGAAGCCAGCCTCGCGCAGCGCACGGACATGGGTAAAAAGGCCGAAGCCGGTGCCGACCACGGCGGCACCTATGGGATGAGTCATCAGAGATCGCCTCCATGCAGGACATGATTGATCGCCACGATGCAGTGCCGTGCCATTTCGCCGGACAGCACGCTCATTGCGCCACCTCGCCACTGATGATCGGCACGATGTCTTCAAGTGCCTCTTCACCACGTTCTTGCAGCATGGCGAGCGCAATACGGCGCAGCGTTACCTGCGGCGGCTCGCCCTGTGTGCCAATCAGGCGCAAACTCATGCCGCCATGGACATGGCCGAAGGACTGGACCCAATTGCCGGCGATGCCGGGCTGGCCTTGCGCAACGATGACGCGCACCGAGCCGTCGTGGCGATAGCTGGCCTTGTACTTCTGCACACAACCGCCGCCGTCCTCGTAGTTGTCGAGGTTTTCTTGCCAGATCGAACAGAGCTGGAATATCCAGTAATCACAGGCTGAGGGCAGGAAATCGATAACCAGCGCCTCGTCGCCAGCACACTCCCAGGTACCGAAGCCGTGGTGTCGGTCCGGCACGCCGCCATTGGACAGGTACACCGCGCGGTCGAAGCGGATGCGGTTTGGCCGCTGGCTGAGATTGTCCTGCCACCAGCTGCGCACCAGCTCGCAATAGCCAAGTACCATCTGGCCCGCCTTGGCGAGCGCATCGCTTATTTCGGCGGCGGTGACGGGGCGCGGTTGCGGGCTATCGATCCGTTCGATGGTGAAGTGAGGCGGCGCGGTATTCGCGCGATCATGGTAGAGCGTGCGCACCAGGAGACCGACGCAGTCCGGTGAGATCGACAGCCAGTCGCGCCCGTCTGCGGGTTTGTTCTGGCTGACAACGATCTCGAAGTTGCCCTGCGCATCGAACTTCACCTGGCGTGAGGAGATGAAGCCGGTGGTCTGCAGCGCAGCGGGATCGAATTCGTCAAGACCGGATACACCTCGCGTTGCCCAGTCCTGAGTGCCGGGATGGCGCGGTTGTGGCGCGCGCCATGAGGCAATGACGAAGTACGGCAGCCCGCCACGATGGCCACGAATGACATAGTCATGACTACCGTCGACGAACTCGGCAAGCAGATGATCCTGATCGGGAGACTGGAAGTTGATGGACTGGCGCCAGGGCGCATCGCGCAGGCGCGGCCGTTCTGGCTCGCAGTTCTCCAGGTAGCGTTCGAACCCGTTGCGCATGAGGCGGGTCATGAATCGATACCATTCGGCACGGTCGAGGGTATCGGCCTCGGCGCCGAAAGCATCGACCCTGTGGCCGGCCTGGCGAACGGTTTCGCAGAAGTCGTCCCACGCGTGGCCGGACAACAGACGTTCCGTAGCTAGATCGGTCATGGCCGCTCTCCTTCGATGCGCTCTGGCCTGACCGAGAAGCGCTCATAGTAAAAGCCGAATCGCTCGCGCAAAGCGGCAATATCAACCCCGAAATCGCCTTTCAGGTCATAGACGACGCGACCATGCTTGCCCCGTGGATTGGCGTTCAGATAGGCCTGGATCCGGGTCTTGGCATCGGCGGTCAGTGGCAGGCCGGCCATGGCATAGATGCGTTCGATCACCGTCTGTTGGTCGGCCATGTAGTCGTCGAAGAGCACATCGAGCGATTGGCCGGCGGGAACACTGTCCCGGTCCCGAACGCAGGCGCGCAGCAGATGTTCCACTCGATCTGTCCAATAGCGCGCCAACGCCTTTACGTCGACGGTATGGCGGCGGATGCGGTCGCCATAGGCGATCATGGTGATGGCGGACTGGAGCACGGCAACGGGGTCGCGGTGGGTGATGACGAGCGTGGCGTCGGGATAGGTCGTCATCAGCGGCCGCAGGTTCTCCATGTGCGGCGGCGATTTCATCACCCATCGGTTCGGGCCCTGGAGCCAGGTGAGCGCCTGCAGGACTCGGCGACCATAACGGTAGTGCGGCGTCTGATCGTGGCTGTAGTAGTAGTCGCGCCAGCGACACGGGCGAGACTGCCATTCCGGCAGATAGGACGAGAAGTCCAGGCCTTGCAGTTCGATGTCTTCATGCACGTGGGTGGGGGACATTTCGTGCATCGCCGGCATGAACGGCAATATGGCTTCGAATTCGCCCCAGGCCTGGCGGGTACGAACGATACGTGGATCTTCCCCGTCTGATGTTTGGTCTTGCGGCGCAGGAATCGGCTCCATCGCTTCCCAAAGCGGCATCGAACGCAGTCGCGGATCGGCTGCCAGGATGTTGACCAGGTGGGTCGTGCCCGAGCGGGGAAGGCCGGCGACGATGATCGGCCGATCAATCGCGACGTCGTTGATTTCCGGGTGTCGCTTCACCAGATCTTCGAAGCGCAGGCGCGAAGATGCGTAGCGCACGGCATCGCCGAACATCCCCGCGCGCCCCAGGGGGCCGAGCTCCGTGTCCTCGTCAAAACTCGTCAGCCAGATCCGCAGCCGTTCGCGGAAGTCCTCCGAACCGAAGTCGGAAAGCCCCGTGCGCTGGCATGCGGCTGCCAGGACGGCCTCCTCGCGCATTTCCACGGGGGGGACGCCCGCGATCGCTCGACGCTGCCGCTCGGTCAGCTCGGGGGCGCCCAGGTCTGTGATACGGATGATGTCAGGTTTCATGCGCTGCTCCATAAGTGTGAGGAGAGGTGTTGGCGACAGGCAGTACTGGAAGGGCCGACGCCGGACTCAGCCGGCGACCGTGAAACCGCCATCGACAGGCAGTGTCTGTCCCGTGATCCAGCCGGCGGCCGCGCTTGTCAGGAAAAGGACTGGACCGGCGATGTCCTGCGGCACCCCAAGCCGTGCTGCCGGCGTACGCGCAAGCGTGGGCGCGGACCACTGCGGATTGGCGACAGTCGCCGCCGTCATGCGGCTTGCAGTAAGCCCCGCCGCGACCGCGTTGACGCGAATGCGCCCGCCCCAATGGACCGCCAGTGTCCGGGTCAGCCCGACGACGCCAGTCTTTGCCGCGCCATAGCCGGGCACCACATCGATCCCGAAGAACGAGCTCATTGATGCAATGCCGATGATCGAAGGGCCGCCTGGCAGCGTGCTTTTCAGGAGTTTGTCTGCGCAGCCATGCGCCATGCGATAGCCACCAACGAGGTGCATGCGCACCGCGCGTTCGAAAACGTCCGGTTCGTACTCGTCCAGGCCACAGCTTGGCAGCGCAAAGCCAGCGTTGTTGACGAGGATGTCCAGACGCGGCAGCGCTGCTGCAACGGCAGAAATGTTGTCTGCGTTCTCGATGTCGAGCTGCAAGTAGCGGTAGCCGTCGAGGTCAATGTCGTAATCGGCGGCGCAGGGCCGGGTGCCGGTGATCGTCACTTGCGCACCTGCTGCTCGGTACGCAGCGGCGATGCCGGCCCCGATGCCGCTGGTGCCACCGGTCACCAGGACATGGCAATTGTTGTAGTCAAACTGAAGGTTCGGCCAGTCGGCCTGTTGAGTGTTCATGGGGCGTTGCCTCCAATAGGTACACCTGATTGCTGTGGCGCAATGGGCCAATCGATCAGGAGCAGCAGCTATCGCCCCGGCCGACTGGCGGTTCAAGATAAGGCGATAGTATTAAAAGCATTAGAACTGCGAATAGTCTAAACGGACGATGATCCATGCAATTGCGAGATCTACCTTTAAAGCCAGTTTAAGTAACAAGGCTTAAAAAGAGGTGGGCGATAAACGTCCACACGCAATCGCACCTCGAGTGACTGGGCCGGGCATCGGATTCTCGGTGGCATCACGACCCAGCGCAGAGGAAGGAGGAAATACATGCTGACGCACTTGCAGCGTCTTGAGGCCGAGAGCATTCACATCATGCGAGAAGTGGTCGCTGAGTGTGAGAACCCGGTAATGCTCTACTCCGTCGGTAAGGACAGTGCAGTGATGCTGCACCTGGCCCTGAAGGCGTTCCATCCGGGAAAACTGCCGTTCCCATTGCTCCACGTCGACACGACCTGGAAGTTCCGCGAGATGATTCAGTTCCGCGACGCCATGGCGAAAAAGCACGACTTCGACCTGCTCGTCCATATCAATCCCGAGGGGCTGGAAAAGGGCATCAGCCCCTTTTCCCATGGTTCGGCCATACACACCGACATCTGGAAAACCGAGGGATTGAAGCAAGCGCTGGACAAGCACGGTTTCGATGCGGCCTTTGGCGGCGCACGGCGGGACGAAGAAAAATCGCGGGCCAAGGAGCGGATATTCTCGATCCGCTCCGAGCAGCACCGCTGGGATCCCAAGCTGCAACGCCCGGAACTGTGGCGGATGTATAACGCCCGCAAGCACAAGGGCGAAAGCATCCGGGTGTTTCCCCTGTCCAACTGGACCGAGCTCGACATCTGGCAATACATCTATCTGAACGACATTCCGATCGTGCCGCTTTACCTGGCGAAAGAGCGACCGGTGGTGGAGCGCGACGGCACGCTCATCATGGTCGATGACGAGCGCATGCCACTGAACGACGGCGAGGTTCCCGAGATCAGGAAAGTGCGTTTCCGCACGCTGGGTTGCTACCCGCTGACCGGCGCAATCGAGAGCGAGGCCGACTCCTTGACGGCCATCATTCAGGAAATGCTTCTGGCCAGGACGTCCGAGCGCCAGGGTCGCCTGATTGATCACGACTCCGCGGGCTCGATGGAGAAAAAGAAACAGGAGGGGTATTTCTAATGGCACACGTATCCGATTTGATTTCCGAAGACATCGAGCAATATTTGAAATCCCACGAGAACAAGAGCCTGCTGCGTTTCATCACCTGCGGCAGCGTCGACGATGGAAAAAGCACGCTCATCGGGCGCCTGCTCTACGAGTCGAAGATGCTCTTCGAAGACCAGTTGAGCCAGTTGGAAGCGGATTCAAAGAAGGTGGGAACGCAAGGTGGCGACCTGGATTTCGCACTACTGGTCGACGGACTTTCCGCCGAGCGTGAACAAGGCATCACCATCGATGTTGCCTATCGCTTCTTCTCGACCGACAAGCGCAAGTTCATCGTCGCCGATACACCGGGCCACGAGCAATATACGCGCAACATGGTCACCGGAGCCTCGACAGCGGATGTCGCCATCATTCTGATCGACGGGCGCAAAGGGGTGCTGACCCAGACGCGGCGACACAGCTATCTGGTGTCGCTGATCGGGATTCGCCATGTCGTGCTGGCCATCAACAAACTGGATATGGTGGGTTACTCGAAAGAGATCTACGACAAGATAGACGCGGACTATCGCGCTTTCGCCAGCCAGATCGGCCTGCAGAATATCGTCACCATCCCGATGTCAGCCCTGAAAGGCGACAATATCACCGAGCCGAGCGCGAACACCCCCTGGTACCAGGGACCGACACTGATGGGGTACCTTGAGACGGTGCAGGTCGAGGATGCTGCGGATCAGTCCGGGCCGTTTCGCATGCCGGTGCAGTGGGTCAACCGACCGAACCTCGACTTCCGCGGCTATGCCGGGATCGTTGTCGGCGGCAGCGTCAAGCGCGGCAATCGCCTGCGTGTCCTGCCGTCGGGGAAGGAAAGCCGGGTCGCGCGTATCGTGACCCGCGAGGGTGACCTTGAGGAAGCCGTCTCTGGCCAGTCGATCACGATTACGCTCGAGGACGAGATCGATATCAGCCGGGGCGACATTCTCGCGACGATCGATGCACCGGCCAGGGTGGCAGACCAGTTCGAGGCAACGATCGTCTGGATGAGCGATGAACCGATGCTGCCGGGCCGCCCCTATCTGTTGAAGATCGGCACCAAGACCGTGACGGCCACCAGCGCGACACCGAAATACAAGGTCAACGTCAATACACTCGAGCATCTCGCCGCCAAGACACTGGACCTGAATGAAATCGGCGTCTGCAACCTGAGCTTTGACCAGCCAATCGCATTTGATCCCTACAAGGAAAATCGCGATACCGGCGGTTTCATCATGATTGACCGCCTGACCAACAATACGGTCGGCGCCGGACTCCTGCACTTTGCCTTGCGTCGCTCGCAGAACATCCATTGGCAGGCGATTGACGTAAACAAACAGGCGCACGCTACCCTCAAGGGGCAGAAGCCTTGCGTACTCTGGTTCACAGGGCTGTCGGGTGCCGGCAAGTCCACGATCGCGAACCTCGTCGAGAAGAAACTGCATGCATTGGGCAAACATACCTATCTGCTTGATGGTGACAACGTGCGCCACGGCCTCAACAAGGATCTCGGTTTCTCCGAAGCCGACCGGGTCGAGAACATTAGACGCGTAGGTGAAGTCGCCAAGTTGATGGTCGATGCGGGGCAGATCGTTCTGGTGTCCTTCATCTCTCCATTCCGCTCTGAACGCAGAATGTCGCGCGAGCTGGTGGAGCAGGGCGAGTTCTTCGAGGTGTTTGTCGACACGCCGATCAGCGTGGCCGAACAGAGGGATCCAAAAGGCCTCTACAAGAAGGCTCGCCGTGGCGAACTGACGAATTTCACCGGTATCGATTCCCCCTACGAGCCGCCGGAAAATCCGGAAATTCGCATCGACACCACCGCTTGTTCTCCCGAGGAAGCAGCCGAACTGATCGTCAGCCATCTTGTCGCTCGCGAGGCCCTATGAATCGCTACGTTGCATTCAATGGGGATGCCGATGGGCTGTGTGCGTTGCAACAACTGCGGCTTACCGCGCCTGACGAGTTCGCCGATGCGAGGCTGCTGACCGGTGTCAAGCGCGACATTCAGTTACTGCGGCGTATCGAAGCGTGCGAGGGGGATGCCATCACCGTACTCGACATCTCCCTCGATCAGAATCGTACCGATCTTCTTCGCCTGCTTGAGGCGGGCGCTTCGGTGCGCTACTTCGATCATCATCACGCAGGGGAGATGCCTCGGCATGGGCGCTTCGAGCCCTATATCGACGAGGCTGCCGACGTCTGCACCAGCATCCTGGTCGACCGCTATCTTGGCGGTCGCCATCGTGCATGGTCGATTGCTGCGGCATACGGCGACAGCCTGCCTGAGGTGGGCTGCGCCATGGCCAAGGCGCAAGGCATAGATGTTGGAGTGGTCAGGATCCTGGAGCGGCTCGGCCTCTATCTCAACTACAACGCTTATGGCGAGACCGTTGCCGATCTGCATTTCGATCCGGCCGAGCTGTCGACCCTGATGCAGCCGTTCGCCGATCCGCTGGAGTTCGTCGCCGGCTCGGACGCCTACGCGCGGCTGGCGGCAGGCTATGAGGAGGACATGGATCTGGCACGTCGACTTACGCCGACACGCCAGATACCCGGCGCGATGCTACTGATGTTGCCTGACGCGCCATGGGCACGGCGGGCCATCGGAACCCTGGCCAACGAGCTCATGCAGGCACAGCCAGATCGTGCGCTCGGTATCCTGTCGCCCAAAAGGCAAGGTGGATTCACGGTAAGCGTGCGCACTCCCGGACATAGTCCGGTGGCTGCGGCTGACTTCTGCCGCACCTTTGACACCGGCGGTGGCAGGAAACTGGCGGGAGGTATCAATCATCTGCCCGAATCGGAAGTCGACCGTTTTACACGCGAGTTCGAAACGAGCCTCTCCAGGTAGCAGTCATTACCCATGCAATGTTTACAGCTGCCTCATGAGGGCAAGCTGTAAACGTGGGCTGGAGCCTGTTCGGGTACGTCAAGGCGGGAAAGAAGGGAGACAGTTTCGGGCGACATGGGGCCCGCCAGCAGTGCCACCAGGCAGTCTTCGATGTTCTTGATGAACAACTCGGTGTCCATCACCAAGGTCTTCTTATCGCTCGCATCAAGCATGCGAGAGTGGTCGGCGAGCCCATGGAGGAGCAATACTGCCGCCAAGTGCAGGCGCTGCTGGGCCACGGACTCGGGCAGGTCCTGGAGGACCCCGAGCAGCGCCCGCCTCAACCGATCCACCTGACCCAGATTGAGCGTGGAAGCGCGCAGGTTCTGTACGGAGAGCGTATGCACCGCCACCAGTTGGGCATCCAGACGGATAAAGTCCTTCCCACCGTTGGGATCGAACATCTTGTCGGCCACCGGATACATCAGCGCGCGGACCACGTCTCGCACCGAAGGATTACCTCGTTCCTCCAGTTCATCGAGCAATGCGTTACGCCGGCTGGCAATGCCAGGCTCATGCTTGTCGAGGATGGCCTGCAGCAAGCCGTCCTTGCTGCCGAAGTGGTAATTCGTGGCGTTCTTGTTCCGCTGCCCGGCGGCTTTGTTGATGTCGCTTAACGACACCCCTTCGATACCGCGCTCGGCGAACAGGCGTTCGGCAATTGACACGAGCTTTGCTCGCGTGACGACGCTTTTCAGTGTCAAACGTTCGATTTTTCTGACTTGCTGGGTCATCACACCAATCTTTTGAGTCGACCAATGGTACGAAACGAATCGCAGTTTAACATCGGCCATAGGGTGGATCGTACAAGTAAACTCACCGGCCGGCCGGCGCGCTTCGCAGGACGCAAAGTTACACGATCTGGCAGGTAGGCCCACCTCCTTTCAGACTATAGATCCGGGTGTTGCGCTCAATCGACGACGGCACCTATTCTCGACCATCTCCAACACAAATAAATATAAAAGGATTGTCCATGCAGAGCCTCAGCCTCGAGACGTTCAGCGAGTTCGTCGGCAATCTCTATCAAGGACCGCTGGAGAACATCCCCTGGACGACCTTCCTCAACCGGCTCAATGTGTATCTGCAAAGCAAGTTCGTCACGTTCATCCTGCGCCCACCGAGTCAACACGACACTGGCCTGATGATCCACACCACGGGTTCCTCAGCCGAAACCACGGCCTCCTATAACCAGCACTTTTTCAACCTCGACCCCTTTGTCGACCTGCCCAACCGCCAAGTCGTCACCCTGGCCGAATTCGTCTCCGACGACGAGTGGCAAAACTCCGAGTTCTGCAAGAATTTCCTCGAACCGCTGGACGTGTTCCATATCCTCGGCGCCGACATCAACACTGCCGACGGGGCTCAGTGCCGCATCCGCATCAGCCGCGGTCGCGACGACAGAGCCTTCAACAATGATGAAAAGGCCCTGTTGGCGCAGTTCATTCCGCACCTGGAACGCTCGATCGAGATCCATATGCGGTTGAACCGTATCGAAACCGAGCGCAACCTCTATGCCGGCGCGGTAGATCAGATGGCGGTTGGCACGATCATTCTCGACGAAGCCGGCAAAGTGCTGCGGACCAACCAGGTGGCCGACCGCCTGATCCAGGAAAAAGACGGTATCAAGCTGGTCAACGATAGCCTGCAGATCGGCACCGCGCGTGACACCCAGGAGTTCCGCCGCCTGGTGAAACAGTCGCTGCTCTCGCAAAAAAGCAGCAACCCCTCGGTGGTCGAGGCCCTGCGCGTGCAACGGCCTTCGGGCCGCGCGGACCTGGGTATCATCGTGCGCTCGGTACCGTTGTCAGACTGGAGCGAAGGCAAACAGTGCCCAGCGGTGGTGATCTTCATCAGCGACCCGGAACAGCAATCCAGTGCACCGCAAGAGATTGTCCGCGCCCTGTTCGACTTCACCCCGGCCGAAACCCAGCTGGCCATGCTGCTGGCCAACGGCCTGACCCTGGACGAAGCCTCCGAAGAACTGGGCATCAGCCGCAACACCTCACGGGCACACCTGCGTTCGACTTTCTCCAAGACCGGAGTGACCCGCCAGACCATGCTGGTGCGGTTGATCCTGCGCAGCGTAGCGACCCTCGGTTATTGCAAGTAGTCGCCGCGTTGGATGCATCGGTGTCGGGGCCTGGCGAAAACGGTTGATTAACCATGAGTAACGCCGGCAACCTCATCCTCGGCCGCCGCCAGTACGCGGTCTGGAGCGGCTCACCATCGATGAGGGTTTAATTCTTGTCTTTTGGTTTGACAGCCTTGAGTTGGCGGTCAGAGAGGCTACTGGATTTCAGGCACAAAAAAAGACGTCCGTGGACGTCTTTATTTGATCATTTGGTGGGCCGGGGTAATCTGAATTGATCGTGTAGGTTATTGATTTTATTTGATAATATCTGGTTGTATTTTTTGCTGGAATACTGATTGGAATACCGTATCGACAAAAACGCGCACCGCCCAGATTTCAATCAGGATTCACATGTAGCGACATGTTGAATCATCCCGATGTAGCAAATTCGCCTCCTGTCTTCTGACTGGTTTACAGCAGTCACAAAGCCATATCTAACGGTCTGACCATGATCAGGTAACGATGGCGTCGACACCACATCAATCCGGTTGTGCCCGAGCTCATAGCTTATGATCCCGTACCGTAATCCTCGGCAGCATTCAAGAAATACCTACCTCATGATTCATCAAATGTACTAGGCGGTTACCATCCAATAAAAGCATTTTGTGAAATTAATAGGGTGGGTGTTTTTGACGTGGGCGAGCGGCCGTGAAGGGTATTATTAATCCATGATGATTGCCTTGGTAGGCGCTTCACAACGACTAATAGCAATGCCGCCGTCAGTCTTTCCCCTCGTGTCGAGGTTTTACCCTATAATTTAAATTTTGTTGAGGTAGAAGATCAATGATTTTAAGTGAAAAAACTATACAGCAAAGAGGGTTTATTGAAGGTGCTACTCCAAAGCAATTCCGTCATGGGAGTTATGATCTAACTATTCATCGTTTGGTGACCGCGGAGGGGGAGTTAAAGGACGAGTTCGTGCTACCGCCGCAAGGTATGGTGAAAGTTGTATCGTCTGAAATTATTCGCTTGCCCACTGATGTGATGGGTTATGTTTTCGTTAAAACCCAGCTTTGTAATGAAGGTGTGCTTGCGTTGAATATCGGGATTGTTGATCCGGGGTTCGCAGGCCCCTTGCAAAGTGTTTTGATTAATTTCGGGAAAGGCGCTGTCCGCTTGAAGGCGGGGAGTGTGTTTAGTCGTATATCATTTCAAGCAATTGATCTTCCGCAGCAGGATTATGCGATCAGCGAAGTAAAGTCGCATGAAGACGTTATTGATATGGTGAAGAAGCATACTGATTTATATATGGCTTCTACGTTTTTAGATGTGGAAGGTGCAACCTCAAAAGCTGCAGAGGCTGCATTTTCAAAGTATAAAAAATCTTTGATAACTTGGATTCCAATTGTTGCACTTGCATTAGGGTTTATGACTTTCGGTCTGAATTTTGGAAATATGTGGCTGCTGCAGAGTTATTTGAAGCCGCAGGATCAGGTTCGCACGGAATTGCTTGCGGCAGACATTCAGTTAAGGATGAAAAAGCTAGAAGAGGAAAACGAAACTTTGAGGAAGTCCATTGCTCCGGTTGTTTCTGGCTCAAAAAATAACGTTAGTGCTAAGCAAAAATAATGATGAGAGGGGGTGGCATGCTTACGCAAACAATTTTTGAGTCTTTGGATGATGCATATAGGGTGGTTTTAAGCTCTCTGTTAGATGAGGGGCAAACTACGGGCCCTAGATCTATTCCAACGGCAGAGTTGATTGCAGCATCTTTTACTATTCTTGATCCTCGTCGAAGATATATAAGTAATCCTGAGCGTCGATGGAGCTTAGCATATGCTTTGGCCGAATATAGCTGGCACGCTAGAGGTTCGAGCTCACTTGAGGAAATTGCATGGTATGCCCCGGCCTGGCGTCATTTTACTTCGGGGGATACCGTAATTGGCAGCGCTTACGGTTCATCCATATTTAAGGCTTATGGCGATTTCTTAAGTCAATGGGATACTGTTATAAATCTGCTCAGGCATGATCCTTCAAGTCGCCGTGCCGTGCTTTATCTCGGCGACTACGATCCGTCGGTTTCTGATAATAAGCGAGATATCGCTTGCTCGCTTTCACTGCAGCTAATCTTGCGAGCTGGTAAGTTGGAGGCGATATGTTATATGCGTAGCAATGATGCGATGATAGGGCTGCCATATGACGTGTTTTTATTCACAATGATTCAGGAAATGGCAGCCTTAACGCTTGGTTGTGAGCTTGGCGCCTATCATCATTTTGTAGGCTCTCTACATTTGTATGAAACTCATCGTGAATGGGCTTCCCGAATACTATCCTCGGATTTAACTGAAAAGGCGCCCATGCCAATTATGAGCGATCTCGATGGTCTTCAGGCGTTTCAAAATGCAGAATCGTTGAGCCGAAACTCAATTAATTTAAGTAATGAAGATTTTGATGGGGTTTCGTCTTATTGGCGGGATATGATGAATTTGATTGTTGCTTGGAATCGCGAGAAAGTAACAGGTCTGTCTGACGGCTTTGATGTTGGTGCTGATTTAAATCCTGTGCTTTTTAATTTGTATGGTCTGCGGAAGCGTGGCAATTGACGGGCTCTTGGGAGAGGCTGCTAGGGGTGTGAGATTTTAATATTAGTGGCGTTGGGAGTATATATTCTAGCTCTATTTGTTGTTTTGGATATGGCAAGTTTGTGTGTTGGGTGACGGATATTTAGACTGCTATCTAGATTGTGTTGAGGGCGTGTTTTCGTTTGGGTTCTTAATCAATTTGGCTATGTGTTCTGCAGTAGATTTTGTTTTTGTTGATGATGATAGGTTGCACTCCCATACCACGAAGACGCGCCAACCCAGCAATTCTAGTTCCTGTTCTACTTTGATATCTCTCGCGACATTGTTCTGGAACTTATTCAGCCAGAAATCTGTATTGCTTTTCGGAGTGGTAGCGATGCTGCACCCGGGGTGCCGATGCCAGAAGCATCCATGGACAAATACAATTGCCTTGTGTCGAGGGAATACAATGTCCGGTTTGCCTGGCAAACCGGAACCGTGTAGACGATAGCGCATACCAAGTCTATGGAGGGCTTTACGGAGTGTTACTTCTGGACGGGTATCCTTCCCTTTGATACGGGACATTCTTTCCGATCGCTCTGCGGGAGTGAGAAAGTCGGTCATGAATGTCCCCTCGTGTAGGGCTGAAAAATCGAACTTATGTTATGTTTTCTTTACAAGCTCGTAGAACGGAAGGCCTCGTATGACGTCACCTGCTACATCGAATGATTTGTAGAGACAGTGATGGTTGGGTAGCGTCTTCACTCGATCAGACAGTTCAGCTATGTCGGAAGTGAACCCCAGAGCGTTCAGCTCGGTTGGCGTCACATTGGGTACCTTATGTATAAACCAGGTAAGTAACGGTTCTCTATAATCAGTCGCGCCAGACTTGAAATGCCTGAGGTATTGCGACGCGAGGATGACACCGGTGCCGAACTCTCGCCCCTGTAATAAAAGCTTGCGCAGCACATCAAACTCATAGCGCATGATGTTATCGGCCTCGTCCACGAGCAGATATGAATCTATCACCCTTAGTTGAGGATCCGTACCGGTGAAGGGGCGTTTCTGAGTTTTGAGCATATTTTCGTAGAACATATTCAGCATAATGGCAACGAGCATGTTCTTGCTCCTGTCGTCTTGTCCCATCGAATCTAGGGATATCACCACTATGCCGTCGAGAAACTCGTCAAAAGGTACCGTTTTGTTAGGCTCGCGGGTGAAGACCTCCATGTCTACCAGATCGTCGATGATTGCCATCGGGGAGTCTGACTTTCCAGCTAATAGTTCGCGGTATTCTGCGTGGATATCGTAGATTGTTGGTTGGCGTCCCTGCACATTGGTGGTCTCGTAGGCGTTTCGGACCGCTCCCTTGAGCTTGTCTCGCTGGACTGGTCCAATGCCTGAGTACACCTTGTCGAGTACGTCAGCGAAGAAGCGGAACCTGTCCAGCCAGGGGGCTGAGGACTCGCCCATGGATGTGGTATCGAATAGGTTTAATGGCAGTTGGTTAGGTTTTACCACACGAGCACCAGTAGCTTCTATGAAGTCAGGGGTACTGTAGTCGCGCTTGTAGTCAAATATCAGGAATCGCGGCTTTATTCCTCGGTTCTCATGGCTCGCTCTTGTCACTTGCAGGATAAGTGATTTCAGGAACTGAGTTTTACCAGTACCTAAATCACCAACTACTCCTATGTTCAGCTGATTGAGCCTGGTGTCCGAAATGTTCAGGGCCAATGGGCGGGGCATGAACCCATCGACCGTGCTTCCTAGGGAAAGTAAAATCCCGCTATCTATTTTGTCGCCTTGCCCATTTGGTTCGGCAATCGCATAAGAGGGCAGAGGAGGCTTGGAACTCGCCTCTGGATACGGGCTGGACGACTCTATTGGGGAGGGGAGCTTTTTTTCCGGGATTGTGATGGCTTTGCCAGGCACCGCAGTGATTATTTCGACATCTGGCTTGATACTGTGGGTACCGGAAACTTCCCGGCTGGGAATTAGCTCCCAGTCGCGGACTTGGGCACGGACCGAGTCATAGAATGCTTGGGCGTCGCCGGAAACGATGCGTCCTGCATCTTGGTTCGATATTACGATGGTCTCTGACCACCCATCGCCATCCTTGTCGTGCGAGCCGCTATTGGATGAACCGTCCACTACGATCAGGCGGCCTCTGGAGTCAATGCTGATTGCAGGGACCGGGCTGAGGATCGCGGCAGCAATGCGCTCATGGTAGTTAGCCCAGAGACCTGCTTTGCCGGCCAGAACATGATGTTGGCTATAGACGCGTAAGCCAAAGCCAACCATGGAAAGCAGTAGGTGCTGAAAGGCAAGGCGCCAAATTGGGGATTTGCCTGCCCGCTCCTCGATAGAGTTAAAAAGGGTGGAGAGTGCTTTGGCCTGACCGAGAGCGTCGGTCGCGTCGTTTGCCCCGAAGACGCCGCCTTGCCTGTACTTCACCTCGATAGGCGTGAGGTGCAAGCGTATTTTGCTATCGCTGGCGTGGATGCCGACTACAAGTAAATCGGGACGTGACAGTGAGGTATCTTTTCGGTCCTTCCCTAGCGAACGAGCTAAGTCGGCCATATAGCCACGGAATGGGTCGATAGGGATGATGATCGCGAGGGATGCGTCGTCTGCCGAACCGGTAAGTACCGGAAGTAGACTATTCAGGTTGCCCTCGAGGCGAAATTGGTCCTGTAGGAGACGCACTGCTAAGAACAGTCCCAGATCACCAGTGGCTCCCGTATCATCCCCAGAGAGACCACGCACAGTCGGGATGCCCCTTCGTGCGACCTCTAGGAGAATTTGCTCGACTTGTTCCCCTGGGAGCTCTTTGCAGCCGGGCAGTGGTAATAGGACTCTCCGCAAGGCTTCGCGGTCTGCTTCCTTGACTTGTGACAATAGGTAATAGCCGCTCGTATCGCCGGCTCGATGCGAATATGCGGGAAGGTCGTAATCCCATAGGTATGCCCCGTCAATCCAGCCACCGAGGAAACAAGCAGGATCTATCGCGGAGGAGGAAACAGCGACGAATCCAGCCTGCTTTTCTACGAGCATATTGGATACTGCATGGACGTTCGGAGCAAACTGTAATCCGACCTTACGATCTAGTCCGCCCTCCAGCGCAAGGATGCAGGCCGATACCTTGTCAGCGAACTCTTCCCCGGAAGGCGGCATTTGCAACCCCTGCCTGGATTCGCAAAGGAAGGCTCCGTGCAGTTGGCGCCGGACCCGGTGCCTGATCAATCCACCCATGGCTAGTGGGGAGCGCATTCCTACCTCGGTGGATTCCGGCTGCGCCGAGTCTAGCTGTGCAACAATTCCTAGGTCAGGCTTGGTCCCGAGAGGTTGCTTGTTGAACCACCGGACACTATTGCTGGTGTCCTCGGATAAGTTCGCGATCGTGGCTTGGTCAGGTCGGGAGCTATCCGGTCGTATGTCGAACACCTCCAGCACCCTCGGTCCAACCCCCTGTCCCTGATTTCCTTTTTCGCCATCGCCGAAACGCCTAGTGCACCAGCTTGTAAGGCCTTCGTTACAAGCGTCGGTCGTACCGCCGGCGCTGGACACTACCAGGCTAAGGACGGGCTTGGCTGCAAGTAGGTCAGAAACATCTTCGAGCGCTCGCGCGACTTGCGCAGGGCTAAAACCGCTCGCGATCCCACCGATGGTAAGACCAAATGAACCGTCGAAGGGTGGCCGAAGAGACCTATCGGCGAGTTGCCCAAGCTGCGAGCCATTCCAGAGTACGGACCAGTAATCGGAGTTGCATTCCACTGATAGGAAATCGACCATGGAAACTCCCCCTGGTGCCTGAATCGACATCGTCAGGAGATCGGGGATGCAATCTGGATCGAGGATGCTGGCTGCAGGACACGGGCGTGTGTCGTCACCTGACACTTCCCCGTACAGAACCTGTTGTGCCAGGCAGTGCCAGGCGAGCCGCAAGGGATGCAAGGGGGATAGGATGATGGCATCGGGGATCCTCGCAAGCGTGTGGCCGTCGGCTCCTAGGGAGCAAACCGCGATGGCATCAACCCAACAGGCGGTTTCCCTATCGGATGCCAGCCAGTCCATGTATGCCTTAAGGTATATCTCTACCTGCTGTCGGAACGAAGGATCGCACTTAAGCCATTCCCCCAGCCGAGCCGACTCTATAAGGCCTGACTGTTCGTCAGTACTTCTGATGCACCGTGCGATTTCTACCCTGGCTTCGATAAAGCCTTGTGGCGGCTGGAACATCTGGAGCCCGGGACGGGGGTCATGCAAGAACCTGCCTTGCGACAGGATTGGGCCATTTTGCAAATCCCAATCGGGCGGTGCCCAGCGCGTAACAAAGTCGTCAGCAATCACAAGGGGACGAAACGATTTTTCTACGTTTTGCTCGTCGAGGATCCAGGACTGTAAGCTCGAAGACCGGGCATGGCGATCAAGCTGAACTACTGCCTTTGCATCGAATTTTTCCAGATGCTTCCGGTTCAACTTGATAAGTCGCTCGAACTCGCTACGACAGCCTTCCTCCTTCGTTTCCTCGCAGGATACATACACCCGGCAGGTCTCTGGCTTCCTGCCCGACGGCGTGAATGTTATGTCGAGCTGATACTTGCCATCAGCTTCTATTTCTACCTGATAGCTTCCGTCCTTGAGCTCCTCGAGCTTGAGGGGGGCCCGGCTTTCTTCAAACTCCGTTGCATCGTCGGGCATTCCCTCTGCCCTGCTGATGCTCGTTCCCGGTGAGGCGTGTAGTCTCAATTCATAGCGCCCAGAGCCGGGCAGCGACATCGAGGTTTCCCACTCCGTTACCGCAGTTGTCTTGCGCGGCTTCTTTGGGGGCGACAGCTTTGTCGCAAGACGGCTAGATACTAGTATTCCAGGCGTCCAGCTATTGAGCGAAATTACCCTTGTCGTTGCGGTCTTATGTCCAGCTGCGGTGACCTTGTAGGATATTGGCGTCTTATGCGCAGGTGGAAATGAGTCCTCATCTGCGGCTTGATTTTCTACATCGATCAGGGTCGGTACCTTGCCAAAGGATCCTCCCGTCAGCGAAACCGTTACAGCTCGCCGCTCCTCCCCCGCGGAGATGGTCAGTTCGACCTCGTTTACTACCACCGCAGGCATACCTTTGCCAGCCGGGATGATGGAGTTGCTGCACTGGATGGAAAGGTCGCCTGCTGTCTCTTCTTGCTCTTCAAGAATGAGGTCGGACCATTGTTCCGCCGTCAATATTGTCCACCATGAAGGCGGGGACTCGATCTGGAGGGTATCTTCTGGCAGGTAGAAGGCCTCCGTGGCACGCTCAAAGGCGGTAGGTACCTCGCAATTTGCTTGCAAGTGAGCAAGGAGTCCGCGAAGGGCTCGTCCTGTTTCGTCCGCGGTGCCTTGAAGCAGGCGTTCGATGCCTGTTTTGAAACCATCGGCAAGCTCGTCTGCAACTCTCTCCAGAATGCCGAGTTGCGCCTTGGGTGAGATGCCGCCGTCTTGCATTGGTGGGACACCGCAAGCCAATGCGAGTGCAGTTCCCGGCGGTAGTCCTGTCGAATTAGCACCTATCGAGTAGATGCGTGATAGCAGGCGCCAAGCTGCGTTGCGGATGCCTTCGTTAGTGTCTACGTCATCTAAGGACGAAGCAGACTTCTGGACTAGCTGTCTAGCATCGTCAAGCTCCTGAATCCCAGCGTTCTGCAAGCCACTGGTAACTACTCGCTGGACGAAGCCGTCATCCCACCAGGTGTCAAAGGACGCGTGGCCCATGCTGGTGGTAGCGCTCATGCCGAACTCGTCGGTCGTCGACGAAACCGATTTGTTGTTGTGCTGCCCAGGGGGTACGAGCGCCACGAAACTAGGACAGTTAGGATCGTTGCGAATATGCAGCAGATGGCTCTCGTCGCATTTGCCTGAGGCCCCAATTTCTGGGTTTGGGCCTTGGGCGAGACTGGAGGGGTACTGCAGCAGTACGGGCAGCGTGACAAAATTTCCATTCTCCCCATCGGGGACCTGTATCCCTCCATCTCGGGCCAACTCTTCATAGACAGTTTCGAGTATCTCGATGGGCGGCCCATGGAAAATCAGTCGCGACTCAAGATTAGTACCACTGCGTCCTTGGGTTGCATTCAGGACTTTCTCGCGGATAAGGGCCGCAAGTGATTGTGCGAGTCTATTCATTAGCTGTTGTTCCGGACGGCTAGGCTTGCGGGGAAAGGCGGTAGCAGCAGCATGCCGCTTTCGGCATCCGGGCTATCGAGCACGAGGCCGAGCATTCTGAGTTGGTAGCCCAAGTCGTTCTTGGCTATGTCGTGCCTATCCACGGCCATGCCATAGGCCGCCAGATGCTGCCCTAGCCGGTGGATTGATCGGGGCCCGCCCATACCTGCAAGAGCGCAGTGGACAAAGGCAAGAACGGCGACTGGTCCCAGGGACACGACCCACGGGCTGGAGGGGCTGTTACCTTTCTTCTTGAGCACATACCCCTGGTCGTACCCCCTCAGCAAATGCACGGCTGCCTGACGTTGTCCCAGTACATGTCGCGCGAACTCGAACAGGTTTGAGCCAATGCCTTTCTTGCACAGCAATGCCCTGGCCTCGCGTTCGCGTATGTCCAGGATGATATCCCTGGCCCCGAGCGCAATAAGAGAATCCTTGTGTTTGTGGATATGTTGGCAAAGATTGGCGATTCCCTCGCTGGAGGAAAGATCCCCTTCGTACGGGGCGCCCACCTGTTCGAGCGACCAGAGGAGCGCATTGGTACCAAGTCGCGCGGAGAGGTAGCTGGAAAATTTATCCTTGAGCCCTTGAAATGCTTTCCCCCCGTAAGTCATGTACTGGGACATCTCTGGAAACATCGCAAATCTAGCTTCACTTTCTTCTACAGGCCCGTCCCCTTTGGTCAGAGCTGCCCATAGGCACCCCCAGGTCCTGTAATGCACATCGCACAGCCAGGTCACATGCGACACAGTCGCCAGTCGAAGTACTGCTTCGAGAAGGCTGATCCATTGCCGGCGGGTCATGGCATCCTTTGCCTGTATGATCGCTTTTAGGTCTTTGGTGAACTGGCGCGCAGGTAGGAAAGAAATACAATCGAAATCGCCCATGGCAAGTGACGCCACTTCCCCCTCTGGGACCACTGCCATCTCCCAAGGTGCAGAGCTGCTTCCCCAGGCGACAGTTTCCTCATCCAGCCAGCGGGCAAAGATGTCGTCGTTATCTCCTACGCTCAATGCCGAGAAAAGGTCCTTCCAAAGCGAAAGCGCCGACTCATCGTCCTTGGAGCCTAGCCAGATCATCCGTCTAACAAGTCCACCGGCATGCCAGGAGTTGCTGGTCAAACGGGCGGATCCTGAGAAAAGTGCTGTTCCAGGAACGAGCGGGGTGACTTGCAGGAAGCGCTTGGTCGACTGGTTCGGGAGCTTTGGGCTTTCCAGCACCCCATGGAGAACTGTGTTCCATGTCTCCACGTCAACGACCCCTCCGGTTGGTGTTGCGAGGGGCCTGTTGCGAAGCTTCTGGATTCGTTTGTCCAAATCGCGCCCCGATTGTGGGACGCTACTTTCCCTGGTCGATGGGAAACCGATGGTGCGGTAGAGCGAGGCAAGTAGCACCTCGGAGTTAGCGTATTCAGGTGCAGGGCTGATCGCTAGCGCCGATTCCTTGTATCTGGGGTGGGAAGTCCTCCAGGGGGCCTGCTTGAAATCAGCGAGGGTCATACTCTTTCTCCTTGCTCGCCACGAAGCCATTCCATGAATGGGCCACTACTACACCATCTGCGCCGATACGGATCTTGGCGCCATCGAGCGAGTCCTCGTCGCGGACGATTGGACCTGAAAGTCGCGCTTTCGTGGTATCCAGCAACGCCACGACCGTACGGGGCAGTGACGCTGGCGACAAGCCTCGCTCCAGTTCCTTCACTGCCTTGAACAAGTCATAGGTCAAGGCAATGGGCTGTGCCGAACTGCCGGTACCCACCTCGAGAAAACATATTGGCGATCGAGGTCGGTTCTTCAGTGTTGGAGGCAAGATCCTGACTTTTCGTGGTTCCACAACTAGGGTTGCCTGCCGCTGTCGAGGCGGTAGGGGCTGACCGAAGGTTGTCGTCAGCGAAACCTCGAAGTCCTTGCCATTGTTGAGAAGATCCTTCACCTGTCTCGCAATCTCGAAAAGATGTTGCCTTTTCTCGTCATCTTCAACGACCTGCTGGAAGGACTTGAGTATTGCGGCATCCGCTACGACAGCGGAGCGGGTACAGATACTGCGCCTTACTAACCTGCATGCGAAGTCACGCAGCATGCGCTGGATGCGGCTCGCCGCCGTGGGCTTCTTGCGTCGGATTGCTGGCAACGAAAGCATGGTGTCGGCCGCGGAAAGTCGCTTGAGCAACTCAAGTTCAGTCGCCGAAAGCGCTTGGTATTTGCGGATGAATTCAATGCCGCCAGCAAGTGATCGGCTGAACCTGATATCCAGCTCCCCTAAAATGATCTTGCTACGACTGCTTACCGCGACCTCGTTTTCTGGACCTGCCAGGGCAGGGTCCAAAAAGTCCACGAGACTTTCGAGTAAGGGGGCGATCGTTGCAGGGAGGTAGGGAGCCTTGCGTTCCTGAAGGAAATGGTAAAGGCCATTTAGAGTGCGGTTTTCCTCACGCTCGTATTGCTTCTCTAGGCCCAACTCCTTGAGGTCTTGCTTCAACGAGGCTGCGCTATCCCTGTCCCAGCGATGGAAGAGGGCTTGCTGGTAGCTGGACGTGACGATGTGGAAGATGGCGGTGAGCGCCTGTCTGCTCGGCTTCTTGGCGCCCGTTGTTTTTTGGTCGAGTTCAATGAGGTTAGCCGCCCACTCGCAAGGAGTGGATTGCTGCAGTTGCCGGGTTTGGCTGTGGTCAGCCGGGTGGTGTCCGGCCAGCAAGTAGGATACAAGCGAGAAGAGGTCTCGAAAGCTCCACCGCTTGCCGCTGGCGAGCTCGTACCAGCGCAGGATTTGTAGCAGGGCTGCCTGATGTTCTTCGCGTGATAGTAGTGCTTGGCTGGTGCAGAATGGACATCCGTCCCCCGCTGGACAAGTACCCTCGGAGGGCCAGCATTCCGGCGCTGTTGCTTGGCCGAGGAGAATTGCTCCAGGTGACGTGGGCTCGCTGTCTGGCTTTACAAGTAGTGACTCTGCGTCCATCGGCCAAACGGCTATCGATGGGAAACCCTCCAGAGGCCAGCACGACGGCGCGTTGTACACCAGGCTGACCGCCCTGGTTATTGCTTCGAGAAGGATTCGTGCTTGCTCGAGTCCATTTTCTAGGGCATAGATCAACGCATCGTCAAGTACTCCGCGGTTGACGCAGCACAAATAGGCTTGGGAGCTAGATCCTTCAAGTACCCGGCCGAGCTCCTCGATTAGAAGGGCGGGAGCTGATTTTCCTTCGTGCCCGGCTGTAGCGGAGGCATCCTGAACAATGTCCAGATCTAGGTCGCTGTCCCTTCTCGCAAGCTTGCCAGCATCTACCTTTACTAGTCGTGGGACGGCAATTCCAACGGGTGGATGAAAAGCCTTCGATAGCTCTTCGATCAGGCGTTCATCACAACCGAGGCTCTCATCTAGCCATCGGATGGTGGACTCGATCGCTTCGGTTTTCCCGTTGCCCGGTCCTCCAACCAGCAGGACTATTCGAGGGACCTCGGCCTTGGCATCCGCGAGCATGTAGGCCCAGCTACGAAGGCGGGCCAGGAGGTTCGTTTGTAACAATCGCTTGTTTGGTTGGCCGCTATTCTTATCTAGTAGTCGCTTTACTCCGCCGGAGTGATGACCTGCCCAATCGACAAGCGCGGCGGGATAGCGCGCTCCTTCCTGTTTGGAGCTATCCATATTTCCTTGTCCTCTATGTTCAAGCGATAGCAATCATTTTTTCTTTTTGCTTTAGGCCTTCCCGCTGAACAGCTAGACCAACAGCTTCCTGCACTGTCGCCACTATGGCTATGCCTATAGCTCGTGCAAGATAAGGAGGAACCGCATTGCCAACCTGCGTATAGCGAGGGCACTCCTTGGTTCGTTGACTTCCTCCGGTCGTGAACTTGCCTCGGAATTGGAACCAATCAGGAAAGGTCTGGAGCCGTGCCGACTCGCGAACCGTGAGGATTCGGGGTTCACTGTAGTGGAGCACATCGTCGGGCAGCGTTGTTATGGTCGGGGCTGGTGCAGTTGCTTGCATTGGACAAATACGGTGTTTCTTAAGACCGTATTTTTCGCGCAACGCGGCATTCATGTGAACACCCTTGGCACACTCCTGGTCCGCGATGATACGAGCGAATCTGTCTTTTACCTCTGGCCTATGTCTTGCGAGGCGAAGACTGTCCACAGCCTCATCGCATCCGTTGTGCATTAGCGTTTGAAATTTTGTCCGGGGCCCTGCATAAACAATCTCAGAGAATCCAGGGGGCGAAAAGGGATCGGTGCATGGCTTTTTCTCAACCCCAAGGGTCTCCAGATCTGAAATGGCATCCTTAGCCGTGACCACGTCCTGAAGGTCAAACTCCTGTAGCTGACTGAGTCTTGCCTCCTCGAGCAGTTCGAAAGCTCTGCTAACGCCGCCTTCTAGATGGCAGGCTAGATCCTTTCGAATCCCAATGACTATCAAGCGGGATCGTTTCTGAGGAACCCCAAAGCGTGATGAATCAACGATGCGGCCGAGGACGTCATAACCAATCTCATCGAGTTTCTGAGCCAGTTTTTCATAGTAGGATTGAGGCTTAACCAGAATACCGAGTTGCTTCCATGTCTTCGTGGCGTGCGCAACCTTCATGCCTGGTACATTCTCGAGAACAAGGGCCGAAGGGCACAAGATCTCGACCATCTCTACATACTTCTCGAACAACTGGTTACGAGGGTCGGATTCTTGGCGTTTTCCCGAGAAGCTAAAACCTTGGCAAGGGGGCCCGCCCGCGAGAATCTGTACCGAACCCTTGAGTTTGGAAAGCTTCAGGGGATGCTCTTTGAGGAGCTCATCGATAGGCCAAGCTTTCTTTTCTAGCCAGGATGGCCAGGAAAATTGTCCAACCGGTACTTTCCTTGCTTCAAGCAAATTCGCAGAAAGAGTTGAAAAAGCCATTGCGTCGCGTTCGACAGCAAAGATGCCTTTCAAACCCGCGAGTGATAGTCCAAGAGATAGACCGCCACATCCTGCAAAGAGGTCTGCGAAGGCCAGGGGAGTACTCAAATTTGGTAAAGGGGGAAAATCGAGTTTCTTCGTCATGAACTCCGGCCCGGATTCTTTTGCTTTCAAGGGAAGGAGGGTTTCGCATGGCTCCCGGTCAACGGTTGCGGAGGCTGTAGCGCTGGGGATTCCCATCTCCATCAAGACCTCTCTCCATGCCCTTAAGGCTGAGTTTTACATTAAAAAACCATCCCGAGGTCCCTGCCACAAGGCATAAGATCCAGAGCTAACGTACTAACCGGGGAGCGAGATTGGCGGATTGCACACATATGGCGTTGGATTTGAGGAATGATAGACCTGCCTCCGAAGAGCCGTATCCTACCAGTTTCCTCTTTGCAGAGCATATCTGACACAAGGCGGAATGCCTGATTTTTGTCGGCTCAATTGCAGCGGCACGATGCCATCATTTGGTGGGTTTCGAAGATCCATGATTGAGGGCGTCGTAAGCGCTCGATGATTAGTCGTGCGGTTCGGTAATGATACCGGGTCTTCTACTGCGGTTGCAGCAGACGCTGATGATGCGGCGTGAAGCCGTTACCTCCCAATCAACTAGCTTTGATGCTTGAGTCTGTAATTGGCGTTTGAGACTTTGCTTTTCCCGCCAAACCCTCCGATCCAGCGATCTTTGATCGCGCCGATCGGAGGGTTCACTCGCTTTTTCTCGTCGCCACTTCGATCTACCCTCCCATTTCAATTTGATTAGCGCCGGGCCGTCGTTTCCCCGCCAGTAATTACTTACGATCTTTATCGAGTGCAACGCAGTTTCAGTGTTAGAGCCGAGCTTGTCGTAATACTACGGTTAGACATGTGGCGACACCGGCGACACCGGCGACAACCCGCGTAAAACATGGCCTGCGGCATGACGACACTAGTGGCGACAGTCGCCACTTCTTGCACGCTTTGGCCGTGATGCTTGACCGACTTTCCGAGTGGGTATAAAAATTGGCGCACGGATCGCTGTCGTTGACAGCACCAGCCCAGGTAGTCAGAACCTTCAAGGCTACGCCACTTGCGTGGTGGTTCTTCCCCAAGTGCGATTAGCGTCCGGCGGCTCGCACGGTCACTCCCAGAGAGTGATGGATGCCTATTCGACTTAGCTGCCCACTGCGGCAGACGATAGACCTACCTCGCTGCGCTGCAGCCACCTCACCTTTAGGCACACATCTATGCGCCAGACCGCGCCCGTCTCTTTCTCCCGGAAAGAGACGGGCGCTTGTACCACTGCTGCAAGCCACGTCTTACAAGGCATTGCCGCAACTCTCCTCGTGACAATCGGGCTGACAAATCCGATTCGTCGCTTTCCGCAATGACACAGGCACCATTGCCGCAGCCTATGGAAAAGCTGCACCTGACTGACTGTCAGGCATGCCTCAGGTGTCCATGTCGTTGCCTTCTCCCACCCATGATCTTCAGGTGCCGAACTCGTCAGTTGGCACAGCCTCTACCCGCCCGCATTTTCGGATGCGCCAAGGAGGCCAGATTCATGGGTTCATGCCCTCGCTCCCGGTCGTAAGGAGCCGTACGTTCCGCGTCAGTGAACACCTCACAGGTCGCAGGGGCCTTGATCCCTGATAACACTCAACAAGCGTGGCGGGAGTATGTGAGGACAGCCAGCAACTACCGAGGAGAGGGCCCATGCAGCAGTTAGATCCGAAGCTTGAACTACCACGACCACCTCGACCGCTGATTGAGTCGAATCCCGTGGCCCAGCCTTATCCGGTACAGGCACTGGGTGGGATTCTTGGGCCTGCGGTTGAGCGCATGGCCGAGGTCATCGGCGTGCCCCAGGCACTGGCCGCGCAATCGGTGTTGGCCACCTCGGCGCTGGCCACCCAAGGTCATGCGGGCTTACAGCTCGACGGGAGAAATTATCCCCTGTCGCTGTACCTGATCACAGTGGCCGCGTCAGGGGATCGCAAGACGGCGGCAGATCGATTTGCGTTGCTGCCAGCACGGCACTGGGAGCGTGAACAGTGGCAACACTACCGCGAACAGCTTGCCCGGTACCGTGTCGCCCAGCGACAGGCACAGCGTATCAACCCTGCCGAACCCGACTCCACAATAAACGTACCGCTTGAAGCGGAGCCTTCGGCACCCCGGCTGATCACCACGGATCCTACTATCGAGGCCCTGATCAAGGGGCTCTGTCACGACTTACCGAGCATGGGCCTCTTCTGTGACGAAGGCGGGCAATTCCTCGGTAGCAGCACCATGAGTCGGGATAACCGTTTGAAAGCGGTCACGACCCTATCGTCACTCTGGGACGGTAGCCCGATTGATCGCGCGCGCTCCATGGCAGGCGAAAGCCTGCGAGCGTATGACCGACGCGTGAGCCTGCACCTGATGCTGCAACCTTACTTGGCTATGCAGCTACTCAGTGACCCGTTGCTGCAGGGGCAAGGCATCCTCGGTCGCTGCCTCATGACCTGGCCTACCAGCCTGGCCGGACAACGCAGTTATCAGGCTGTCGACTTGTCCAAAGACGCCGCCCTAAAGCGCTATCACCACCGTCTTTCGGCCCTGTTTCATCAGCCATGGTCACTTTCCGCTGATGGTGCTCTGCAGCTGTCACTGCTGACCCTCAGTCCGTTGGCCCGCCGTCGCTGGATTGATCTGCATGATGCCATCGAAGCCCAGTTGGGTGAGTTTGGGGAATTGTCCAACGTGCGGCCTAGCGGATCGAAGGCCGCCGATAACCTGCTGCGCGTCGCTGGCATTCTGGCAGTTGTGGAGGAGAGCACTGTTGTGGAGGTCGACCATATCCAGCGGGCCTCGGCCTTGGTGGGGTACTACCTCACCGAGATTCAGCGCTTGACCGAACAGGAACCGGTATGCCGGGTAAAGGAGGAGGCGGACCGACTGCTGCGCTGGCTGCAGGTCAAGGATTGGAAGCGCTTCAGTATCCGAGACCTGAACCGCAATGGCCCCCGCTTTGCTCGTAAGAGCAGTCGTCATGCCACCAAGCTATTGGTCGAGTTGATTGATCATCAGTGGCTGATCACCGACGGCCACACCTTCGAGGTGCGCCATGTTCAATCTTGATGAAGCGCTGCGCAACCACTTGGCCCAGCGCCAACAAAGGGAGCCGAAAGCGCGGTTTGTCGCCGCTAGTGTCGCCACTTTGTCGCCACGCTCAAAGCCGGACAAGGCAAGTGTTGTCGCCGGTGTCGCCGGTGTCGCCGATGTCGCGACCATCCGTAAAACTATCACCTCGACGACAGCCATCATTCAATGGTTGAGAGAGGAGGGTGCGCATCTTTACGTCACCGACAAAACGCTGTGTTTTCGCCCGACTGATTGGGCCCAGTTCGCTATCGTGAGTGCACACTGGCGAGCCCTTTTGCATGAGCTCGCAGCAGTCGATCAGGAGCAGAAAAATGGCTCGCGTCGGTAAGCGAGCGGGGCGCAATTTCGGCTTCGGTCGCCAGCTCAGCTATGCCGGACCGCAAGCCTTGAAAGACCTATTTGGCGACGGCCATTTTGCTACCGTCAAAACCCATATCGATCGCTGGCAGGCATTCGTGCAATGGTGTCGATCCGATGAAGGACCGGGACTCAATGACGCGCGCCAGATCGACCGCGAGATCCTCATGCGGTACGCCGTCCACGTGCGAGAGCAGGTTCAACAGGGCAACGTCGGCATCGCCACCGCGCAGAACCGCCTGTCCAGTGTGAACCGCACCATGGCCGCGCTGCGCGGTGATCAGTACGTCAAAATCCCCAGTCCGAGCAAGGCGCTGGGCTTGCAGCGCTCAAGCGTGCGTAGTGAGGCTCCACAAGGCCAAGACCGTGTGCAGGTTAGGCTGATTGCGCAAGCGTTGTCAGATCGTCAGCAGGAGAGGGTGAGTGCCATTGTGCTCCTCACCCGGGAGACCGGCATGCGCCTGCGTGAAGCGATCTTGGCGGACCTGCCACGGCTGCAACGAGAGGCTCAACGACTGGGCAAAATAAATATCCAGGATGGCACCAAGGGCGGTCGGTCAGGGGCATCGGCACCGCGTTGGATCACGGTTACGGATCAAGTCCGTGATGCCCTAGATAGCGCCAGCGAGGCCTCTCCCAGGGGTAGTCGGAATTTGTTGGCGCCCAACGAAAACTACAAAGACTTCATGCAGACAGTTGTACGACCGACACGGGACCTGCTGCACGAGCATGGATTGAAAGGCTTTCATGAGCTGCGAGCGGCTTACGCCTGTGAGCGCTATGAGCAACTGACCGGCTTCGATGCGCCCGTCAATGGCGGGCGTGTTAATCGAGAAGATCGAGAGCTTGATCAGCGTGCACGACAGCAGATCAGCCAAGAGTTGGGACATAACCGCATCGATGTGCTGAGTGCCTACATCGGAGGCCGTCGATGAAATCCGACTCCGACATGGCGTTGTTTCTGAGTCCGGTGCTCAAGGGTGCGCATGCCACGCGGCAGCGGCACATCAGGCAAGCTGAAAGGATGCACGAGGTGATTCGTGAGCGCTGGGGTTGCGCAACTCCCTGGTCTTGGAGGGAAAAGCACGTGAGATGGTTTTTGGAATACTCTCTACGTTGCTCAGCACCAGCGACCGTTTACTACTATGGGTTAACAGCAAGGTTAATCCGCCGCAGAAAGGCGCAACTCTTGGCTGGCTGATAGATCTTTTAAGCGTGAGCCCCTGAACATGGGAATGCGGAGCCTTCCCATGTTCAGGGGCTTAGCCGGAAAGGCTAAAAACGAAAGGAGTTGGCGATTGTTTCTGTCATCTCCGTCGGCAGGGCAGTGGGCGCACGCGGTCTATCGCAAGTGTCTACCGGATCGGTACTACGTTCCGGTCCCTAGACACATTGATAGCGCTAGCCGAGAGATTACCTGTCGCCGCTTTTTGGATGTACTCACTCCACCACACCATCATCGGCCGACGGCGCTCGATGTAATCCGCTCGGTTGTAGGCGCTACGAACCTCATCCTTATCCACATGCGCCAGTGCCACTTCGATAAGCTCCGGGTCCCAGCCATGCTCGTTTAGTATGGTGCTGGCCATCGATCGCAGGCCGTGGCTGACCAAGCGATCCTGGAAACCCATGCGTTTCAATGCCATGTTGGCCGTCTGACTGTTGGCATGGGTGCGGGGATCCCGATCTGCCGGGAACACGTATTCCCGATGGCCGCTGTGAGGCTTAAGTGTCGTAAGTAGTGCAAGTGCCTGCTCGGTGAGCGGAATAGCGTGCGGGCGTCGTTTCTTCATGCGTTCGGCGGGAATGGTCCACAGGGCTTTGCCAAAATCGATGTCGGCCCAACGAGTTGTGGCCGCTTCGGCCGGGCGGGTCATGGTGTGCAACTGCCATTCGATCAAGCAGCGGGTCGTGCGTTTGATGCTGGCGTTCGCGATTTCCATCATGAGCTCGGGAAGCTCTTCGGGCGGTAGCGCGGCCATGTTTTCTTTCTTGGGCTTTTTGAAAACCGCTCGAATACCGCTCAGCGGGTTGGCGAAGATCAGCCCGGAATTGACGCCGTAGGTCATGATCTCGTTGAGCCTCTGGCTTAAACGCTTCACTGTTTCCAGGCTGCCTTTGGCTTCGAGGGGGCGAAGGAGTTTGATAACTACTGGCGCCGTGACGTCCGCAAGAGGTGTGGCCTTCATGCTCGGGAAAACATGAAGCGTCAGTGAGCGCCAAATATCCTCGGCGTAGGCCTTGGTCACGGAGTCTTTCTTTAGCTCAAACCAGGCCGTGGCCACCTTCTCAAAAGTGTGTTCGGTCTCAGCCAATCTGGCTTGCCTTTGCTCATCGCGCTGGGCTTTGGGATCAATGCCCTGAGCAAGTAGCTCTCGCGCCTCGACTGCTTTCTTCCGAGCATTCGCTAATGAGAGGTCGGGGTATGGACCGAGCGCCATATTAAGACGGCTTCTGGTCAACGGTTCGCGATAATTGAAATTCCACATCATCGAGCCGCTGGCGCGTACTCGAAGCTGCAGGCCGTCGCCGTCGCTGAGGACGAAGTCTTTACCAGTTGCCTTGACTGCCTTGAGCTGGCGATCGGAGAGGCGGGTTGCGTTAGTAGGCATGGGGGCTACCTCCAGCACCGTTTTGGTATCCTGAAAGTAGCACTTGGTAGCCCGGGATACCACCTGGGATACCAAAGCGCCTGGAACTCAGAAATCCTCAAAAGTCCCCGAAAGCCCTGGAGGCCGCGTATTTACTGGATTTCAGGCACAAAAAAAGACGTCCGTGGACGTCTTTAGATGATGAAGTGGTGGAGCCGGGGGGATTTGAACCCCCGTCCGCCAGTACTCCGCTGTCGGTACTACATGCGTAGCCGTGTCTATTAAGTTAACCCTCAGCGACCCGACGGGCAGGGTGCTTTGGGCGAGTTGTGTAAGTTTTAGCCGCTTCGTCCACAACGTACTGCACGGCGATTCTGTTCTATATGACAATCACTTTGGGTTTACAGACATCCCCTGATGATTGCTGGACCCGAAGGTACCAGGAGGGAAGGGCTAAGGCTGCTTACGCAGCGAGAGCGTATTCCCCGTAGGTTTCGTCATTGGCAACTATAGGAAGTTGCAACAGTGGATTTACGAGTTCTGTTACCAACTCGGCATGCACCTAAAGTTTCGCAACCGGCGTCGAATCCTAAACGGCCCCGAGCCTGATGCTCTTTGAATCAAGTGAGCAGCAGGCCTGTACAGTGTACGTCATCACGCTCCGGAAGGCCAACCCGAAGGTTGACCACCACAGATCATGGGTTTGGTTCGTTGCTCAGTTTGTCAGCGAGTGCCAATGCCTGGGTGGCCTCGGTGGCGCATTTTTTGTCGTCTCCGGAGGCTTGTGAGGCTTCGGCGCTGGACATCAGTCTTTTGATCTCCATCGTGGTGTTTGCGGAGGTCGCCGGCAGCGCATTCACTTTGCCTTTGAGCTCTTGCAACTTGCTCGTACAAAGGTTGTTGTCCGCAGCAAATACAGGAGAGGCCAGCATGGCAGCAGCAATGAACAGGCCTGCGAGTGTGGTGCGTTTCATGGGGATCTCCTTGAGCTGAGGGTCTCGGTGCTGCCGTATGAGCGGACGGCCAAGCCGAGCCCGAAAAATCAGCCACGATCTGATGGGGTGTACCTCAAAGACTACGATTCAACGCAAGAATTCGGTTTTTTCAGAAAATGTGTCGAGCTTTCCAGGGATGCGGGTGGTTACACATTTCCAGAGCCCAGATGCAACAAAACCCGCAACTGGCGGGTTTTGTTTTGCTTCGTAGCGGGCGCAGCCGGGCTTTGAGCTCCCGGCTGCCAGTACTCCGTTGTTGATGTACGCCAGCGCGGCCCAGAAGGCCAACCCGAAGGTTGGCCTTGGGCTGAGTTACTTCGCGCCTTTTTTCGAGTCGGTGACGGCCTTGATGATGTCGTTGGTCTCGGCGATGCAATCATCAGTGCCTTCCTTGGTGCCTTTTGCCTGGTCGGCTTTGGCTTGCTCGACGGAGGCTTTTACCTGGTCAGTCATTTCCGGAGGAATCTGTGCCTTGCCGTTTTCGATGGTTTGCAGGTTGACCGCGCATAGGTCTTTTTCGGCCGCAAACGAAGTGGAAGCCATGATGGAAGCAGCAACGAACAAACCTAAAAGCACAGAACGATTCATGTGTTTCTCCTTGGGACTGAAGGGCCAGCATTGCTGGCCATCAAATCGGTCTACCGAGTTTTTGGAAGGTCCCGCATTTGCGGGACTTGATCAGTGGACTGCGGCGGCACATCAGGGTTCTTTTTTTCTGCTGTAGAACTGTTGATTCCGGCAAGAAGCATTAAGGAAGGCGCATTGATGCGCCTGCCTTGAGGTCCAGATTTCAGGGCTCCCTAGCCTGGGTAACGCGGTCCACCAGATAGACTAGTCCGTGGTAGTCAATGCCGCCATGTTGCGTCAGGCCGATCTCACAGGTGCGGCTGGTCGATATCCCCTCGCTGCATTGTTGTACCGCGTCCTTGAGCGTGCGCAGCGAATGGGCGTTCAGTTCCGGGGTGGTGAAACCCTTGTCGCCAGCGAAGCCACAGCAGTGAATGCCTTCGGGAATCACCACGGTTTTGCTGCATTTGCGCGCCAGGTCGATCAGCGCCTGGCTTTCCCCGAGGTGTTGCGTACTGCACGTCACGTGCACGGCAATCGGTGCGTCCTGTGGCGTGAACGCGAGGCGATCCATCAAGTGCGTACGGATGAAACGCACCGGGTCGTACAGGTCCAGACGGGTTTCGCCGAGGTCTTGAACCAGGCGCAAGGTGCAGGGGCTGGTGTCGCAGTAGATCGGGTCGAGACCGCCGCGGCTGGCGTGCAGCAGGGCGCCGATCAGTTCCTGTCGTTTGTGCTCGGCTTGTTCGACATAGCCTTTGGAGGCGAACGGCTGACCGCAGCACAGGTTGTCCAGGTTGTCCGGGAATACCACTTGATAACCGGCCTTTTCCAGCAGACCACGGGTCTTGTCGTGCAGCGACATTTGCTCCGTGTCGCCTGCTGCCGGCCCCATGGCGCGGGATACACAGGCCGCCAGATAGACCACGCGCGGGCGGGCGTCGGTCACCGCCGGACTGAAGCGAATGGCTTTTTCCGGTTGCGGCATCGCGTTGGTCCATTGCGGGACCTGGCCCTTGGACAGGCGCGTCAACGTCGCCGACAACTTCGCCAATCTCGGCGCCCCCAGCAACATCCGCGCGCCATTGGCCACGTGCAGGGTGAAACGCGCACCTTGCAGTGCCGTGGCGAAATTTCCTTCAAGCCAGTTGGCGGTTTTCGTATGCGTCGCCTTCCTGCTACGCAGCTTTTTCACCAGTTCGCCGGTGTTGATGCCTACAGGGCAACGTTGTGCACAGAGGCCGGTCGCGGCGCAGGTATCGATGCCTTGATAATCGTAAGCGGCTTCGAGGTCGGACGTATCGATGCCTGCGCGTTTCTTCGCCTGAATGTCGCGCCAGATCACGATGCGCTGACGCGGGCTCAGGGTCAGGCCTTTCGACGGGCAGACCGGTTCGCAGAAGCCGCATTCGATGCACTTGTCCACAATCTCGTCAGCAGCGGGCAAGGGCTTGAGGTGCTTGAGGTGGATCTGTGGATCTTCGCTGAGCACCACGTCCGGGTTGAGAATGCCGTTGGGGTCGAGCAGTCGTTTGAGCTGCCACATCAACTGGTAGGCATCGCTGCCCCATTCCAGTTCAACGAACGGCGCCATGTTGCGCCCGGTGCCGTGTTCGGCTTTCAGCGAACCGCCGAACTCAACCGCCACCAGCTGCGCCACGTCGTCCATGAACGCCTGATAGCGTGCGACTTCTTCCGGGTTGTTGAAGCCTTGGGTGAAGACAAAGTGCAGATTGCCTTCCAGGGCGTGTCCGAAAAGGATCGCTTCGTCGTAGTGATGTTTGTCGAACAGTTCGATCAGGCGGTTGACGCCGATGGCCAGTTGTTCGACCGGGAAGGTGACGTCTTCGATGATCACCGTGGTGCCGGTCTTGCGCACCGCGCCGACGGCCGGGAAAGTGTCCTTGCGGATGGCCCAGAGACGGGCGTTTTCCTGCGGGTCTTCAGTGAAGTCGACCTGCTTTTCCACAGGGAACGTCTTCAGCGACACCATGATCTGCGCCAGTTGTTCGTGCAGCAAGGTGGACGATGCGGCGCGGGATTCGATCAGCAAGGCGCAGGCATTGTTCGACAGATGCTGTACGAAAGGCGGCATGCCGGGTTTGTCCTGCACTGAACGCAGGCTGCGGCGGTCCAGCAGTTCCACGGCCGACACCGGTTGGCTTTTCAACACGGTGACCGCATTGCAGCAGGTCTCGACATCCGGGAACACAATCAGGGCCGAGGCTTTATTCGGATGGTCGATCACCGTGTCGTAGGTCACCGCGCTGATGAACCCGAGCGTGCCCTCGGAGCCCACCAGCAAGTGGCTCAAGATATCCACAGGCTCGTCGAAATCCACCAAGGCATTGAGCGACAGGCCGGTGGTATTTTTCAGACGGTATTTGTGGCGAATTTTCGCAGCCAGTTCGGCGTTTGCCCGGGTCTCGCGGCCCAGGGTCGCCAAGCGCTCCAGCAGCGCCGCGTGGCTTTGGCGAAACGCTGCGACACTGGCGGCATCCTCGGTGTCGAGACGACTGCCGTCGGCCAGCACCAGGCGAATGCCGGCCAGGGTGTGATAAGTGTTTTGCGCTGTGCCGCAGCACATGCCGCTGGCATTGTTGGCGACGATGCCGCCAATCTTGCAGGCGTTGATCGAGGCCGGGTCCGGGCCGATTTTGCGTCCGAAAGGTGCCAGCCAGGCATTGGCCTGGGCGCCGATCACCCCCGGTTGCAGGCGGATTTGCGTGCCTTGGTCGCGGATCTCGCGGCCGTTCCAGTTATCCCCCAGCACGATCAGCACCGAGTTGCTGATGGCTTGCCCGGACAGACTGGTACCGGCGGCGCGGAAAGTCACCGGCACCTGATCCCGTTGCGCCAGTTGCAGCAGTGCCACCACTTCGTCTTCGGACTCGACGCGGATCACCAGTTGCGGAATCAAGCGATAGAAGCTGGCGTCGGTGCCGAAGGCCAGGGTCGACAACGGGTCGTCGAAACGTCGCTCTTGGGGAATCAGTTGCTGTGCATCACGCAGGAAAGCGGCCGGTAGACTCATTGGTCCTCCAGGATCAGTACCACCAGGTCTTTTGGACCGTGGGCGCCGTATGCCAGCACTTGCTCGATGTCGGCAGTCTTCGACGGGCCGGATACCAGTAACGCGTTGGTCGGCATACCCTGGGCCCATTCGAATTCTTGCTGCACCTGATAGAAGTTGTCGCGGATTTCGCTGGCCTTGAGCAGGGCGAAATGCACGGGTGGCACAAGACTCATCAAGCGCGGTTCTTCCCGGGTTGGCCAGAGAATCAGACTGCCCGTGGCAGCGATGGCACCGAGGGTGCCGGTCAGGCTCGCCGGGGTGTCGTTGAACAACTCGGCTTTCCATTCTTCAACCGGGCGGTCGTAGGCCTTGAGCATTGGCAGGTCGGGATTATTCGCCCAGTGCTGCGTGATCCGTTGACCGTGGGGTGTCATCGGCGCGATCAGCAGACTCGGCAACTGGCGGTCCCGCAGCAATTGCGCGAGTAGCGTCGGCCACTCTTCGCCGGACGTCAGATGAATTTCCGTGTGCACCGATTCCATCAATTTGCGCAGTTGCGCAATGCGCTGCTCCGGCGCGTAGGTGTAAGGCTGGGTCACCAGATCGACATCGAAGTTGTCGGCCACCGGCGTGGTGCCTGTAAGGCTTTTACGCAGTTTGGCGAGGATATTTTGCTTGGCGCTCATCAACGGTCTCCCTGTTTGGCCAAATGTTCGCGGGCCATGTCATGCAGCGAGCGGGCAGCGGGTTTCGGTGCGCTGTGGTTTTGCGTCCACGGGCCGACATTGCTCGGCGTGAGGGCGCGCAAACGGGTGGCGAAGAAACCGAACAGGCGATACAGCGTTGGCGAGCTGTTGAGCTTCGCCCAGGCATTCCAGATGAACCGCTCCTTGCGCGAATACTTGCTGCCTTGACCGCGCATTACTTGATGGGGGCTGTCCGGGGCCTTGACGTTTTCTTCCCGCAGGCGCCGCAAAAGAGCAGGGATCGGAATTTTCACCGGGCAAACTTCACCGCAGGCACCGCACAGCGACGAGGCGCTCGGATGATCCGGCACTTTCGCCAAGCCGACCATGTGCGGGGTGATGATTTTTCCGATAGGCCCGGGGTAAACCTCCCCATAGGCGTGACCACCGATTCGGGTGTAGACCGGGCAATGATTCATACAGGCACCACAGCGAATGCAGTTCAGGGTCTGGCGCAATTCGCTGTCGGCAAAGGCCTGGCTGCGGCCGTTATCGAGCAGTACGAGGTGCACTTCCTGCGGGCCGTCGAGTTCATGTTCCTTGCGCGGGCCGGAGATCATGTTGACGTAGGTGGTGATTGGAATTCCGAGGGCTGAGCGGGTCAGCAGCGACAGCAGCGGAACCACATCACGCAGGTTTTCCACGACTTTTTCGATACCGGTGACAGCAATGTGCACCGGCGGCACCGTGGTGGTCATGCGCCCGTTGCCTTCGTTTTCCACCAGCAGCAGGGTGCCGGTTTCGGCCACGGCGAAGTTGACGCCGGAGACGCCGATGTCCGCTTCGAAGAATTTCTGCCGCAGGACTCTGCGGCCGATCTGAATGAGTTGGTCAACGTCCTTGGTGTATTCCACGCCAAGTTTGTCGTGGAACAAGGACGCGACCTGACCGGCGTTCTTGTGGATCGCCGGCATGATTATGTGTGAAGGCTTCTCGTGGTCGAGCTGGACGATGTACTCGCCCATGTCCGATTCCAGACATTCAATGCCCTGTTCAGCGAGGACATGGTTCATTTCCATTTCTTCGCTGACCATCGATTTACCCTTGATCACTTGCCGCCCCTCGTGAGCGCGGATGATCGAGAGGACGATGCCATTGGCCTCGTCCACCGTTTCCGCCCAGTGCACTGTCACACCGTTGCGGTTCAGGTTCTGTTCCAGTTGTTCGAGCAGGTCGGGCAACTTGGAGAGCGCGCGGGCACGGATTGCATTGCCCAGTGCGCGCAAATGTTCTCTTTCATGGGCATCGCTGAACGCCGCTGCCCGTTTGCTCATCAGTGAATCCATCGCCTTGCGAAAGTTGCCTCGCAATTGCGCGTCACCCAGCGCGTTGTGGGCGCGGGTGCGGAAATCTTCTTCTACGGCAACCGTAGGAATAATCGTCGAGGTGCTCATTTCGCACCTCCAGTTCGCTGCCAGAGGAAACTGGCCAGATGCTGACCGCGTAACGCTTCCTGCTGTTTTTCCAGCGAGCCGTTGATGTTCATCAAGCAACCGCAGTCGGCACTCAACACCTTGTGCGCGCCGGATTCCTTCAGCGCCCGGGTCTTGTCAGCCACCATCGCACCGGAAATGTCTGGCATACGGACGCTGAATGTCCCACCAAAGCCACAGCATTCACTTTCGTGATCGTGATTGACCCGCTCCACATTGCTCAACTGCGCCAACAACTCGCGACCGTGCAGGTGGGTGTTCATCTCGCGGCGTGCCGAGCACGAGGTGTGCAGCGCCACTTTTACCGGTTCGCCGCTGTCCTTGAGCTGCACCTTGCAGACAAACAACAGGAACTCGGCCAGTTCGTAGGTTCTGGTAGCCAGCGCCTGAACCTGTTTCAACGTATCCGGCTCGTCCTTGAACAAGTCGGCGTAATGTTCGCGCAGCATGCCCGCGCAAGAACCTGACGGCACCACCACCGGATAGTCGCCGGCAAACAGCGCCAGTTGCGAGCGCGCCACGGTCCGTGCCTGTTCGGTGTAACCCGAGGTGTAGGCCGGTTGGCCGCAGCAGCTTTGCCCTTGCGGGTATTCGACACGAATGCCTTCGCGCTCCAGCAGGTGGATCGCATCCATCCCGGCTTCCGGGTAGAACAAGTCGACCACGCAGGTCCCGAACAGGTAGACCCGTGACGGTTTCTCGCTGGGGTACTGCCGAGGCTCGGGCAGTGGCGGGGCGACACGGGTCGCATTCGGCACGGCGTTGTAAAAAAGCTCGCTCATCAGGCGGTCTCCGGGTGGTCCCGGTTATTCGTCTGTCGAGGCTGCTGAATATAGAGCCGGAAGCTTTCAGCAGCCTTACAGACCGGGGTGTGAATAGCGGACGCCGGGGGCGTGGCCCGGCGTCGGTTTTTATCGTGTTGCCTGTAGCCCTTAGTGCACCAGCATGCCGGTGAACCAGTAGGCCTGGGCCAACGTGATCAAGCCGACAATCGTTGCAAAGAATAGGCTGTGCTTGAGGGTGAAGCGGAACAGATCCGATTCTTTGCCCACCAGGCCGGTCGCGGCACAGGCCACGGCGATCGATTGTGGCGAGATCATCTTGCCGGTCACGCCGCCGCTGGTGTTCGCCGCCACCAGCAAGGTGTCGTTGACACCAATCTGGTGTGCGGTGGTCGCTTGCAGCGAGCTGAACAGGGCGTTGGACGAGGTATCGGAACCAGTGAGGAATACGCCCAGCCAGCCGAGGAATGGCGAGAAGAACGGGAACGCCGCGCCGGTTCCTGCCAATACCAGCGCCATGGTCGAGGACATGCCCGAATAGTTGGTGACGAAGGCGAAGGCCAGCACCATACCGATGGACAGGATCGGCCAACGCAGTTCGTAGAAGGTCTCTTTAAAAGTGGTCAGACCAGTTTTGAGATTGATCTTCAGCACCAGCATGGAGATCAGGGCCGAGAAGAAAATCGCCGTGCCGGTGGCGGAAATCGGATCCAGTTTGAACACTGCCGGAAGGGCGGTTGGCGCGGTCACGATCGGTGCGACCTTGATCACCATCTGGTCCAGGTGCGGGATGGCGAAGTTGAATACGAAGCTGTACATCGAACCGCCAGCGGCGAACATCGCCTTGAACGGTTTCAGGGTCCAGATGGTGACCAGTACGGTCAGGATCAGGAACGGCGACCAGGCCTTGAAGATTTCCCCAAGGCTGTAAGGCGAAGCCACGGTAGTGCGCTTCTGGCCGAAACCACCGACGCTGGCGCTCACCACGGAGGCCGAGACAGCGCCGACGATGTGTTGGCCGGCGGCGCGTTTTGGTTGCCAGACTTTCAGGAACAGGGTCAGGGAAATCAGGCTGGCCAAGGCCGAGGTGATGTCCGGCAGTTCCGGGCCGATGAAGTTCGAGGTGAAGTACTGGGTCACGGCAAAGCTCAAGCCGGCCACCAGCGCTGCCGGCCAGGTTTCCCGCACGCCGCGCAGGCCGTCCATCATGAACACCAGCCAGAACGGCACGAACAGCGACAGCAGCGGCAGTTGGCGGCCGGTCATGGCGCCGATCTTGAACGCGTCGATGCCGGTCACTTGCCCGGCCACGATGATCGGAATGCCCAGGGCGCCGAAGGCCACCGGCGCGGTGTTGGCGATCAGGCACAAGCCAGCGGCGTACAGCGGGTTGAAGCCAAGACCTACCAGCAGCGCAGCGGTAATCGCCACGGGTGCGCCAAAACCGGCTGCACCTTCGAGGAAGGCACCGAAGCAGAAACCGATCAGCAGGACCTGCAGACGCTGGTCATCGGTGATCGACAGGACCGAACTGCGGATGACTTCAAACTGCCCGCTCTTGACTGTCAGTTTGTAGAGGAACACCGCTGCCACGATGATCCAGGCAATCGGCCACAGGCCATAGGCGAAACCATACCCGGCGGCGGCGAACGCCATATCGACCGGCATCTGGAAAGCGAAGATCGCCACCAGGATCGACAAAGCCAGGGTGATGCTGCCAGCTACATGCCCTTTTAGGCGGAACACGGCCAAAGCCAGGAAGAAAAATACGATGGGGATGACGGCGGCGAGTGCGGACAGGCCGAGGCTGCCGAGCGGGGTATAGAGCTGTTGCCAGGTTTGCATATGGGGTGGCCCCTAATTGTTGTTGGTCAGGCACTGATCAGCGTTCTTGGATAATTGGTAAGACCAATTTACAATCGCTGTTGGCTAGGGTAAAAGCCTTGTAGGCGGTGTGTCAATTTGCCGCCCTAAAACTTTTGTCGAATACGAAGTGCGCAGGTCGTCTGTCTGGTATGACCAAATGCGTTGTGGCAGGTGCTGGCTCAGCGCCGATAGGCCAGAATAGAGCCCCGGCGAGCCGTCGGATCGTGGAGTAATCGAGTTATGGGGTTTGATCAGATTCGTCAGCGCCGTTTGTCTGACGATATTGTCGAGCAGCTTGAGGGCATGATCCTCGAGGGCACGCTGAAAGCGGGTGAGCGTTTGCCGGCCGAGCGCGCGCTGGCCGAGCAATTTGGTGTGTCACGCCCTTCGTTGCGCGAAGCCATTCAGAAGCTGACCGCCAAGGGCCTGCTGGTCAGCCGCCAGGGCGGCGGCAACTATGTGGTGGAATCACTGGGTAGCACCTTCAGTGATCCCTTGTTGCATCTGCTGGAAAGCAATCCCGAGGCGCAACGCGATCTGCTGGAGTTTCGCCATACGCTGGAAGCGTCTTGCGCCTACTACGCGGCGCTGCGTGCCACGGAGGTGGATCGCGAGCGGCTGACCGCGGCATTCAACGAATTGCAGGACTGCTATTCGCGTCACGAAGAGGTGAGTCGTGCCGAAGAGGGTGCGGCGGACGCAAGGTTTCACCTGGCGATCGCCGAGGCCAGCCACAATGCCGTGTTGCTGCACACCATTCGCGGGCTGTTCGACCTGCTCAAGCGCAACGTCGTGACTAACATCGGTGGCATGTACAAACAGCGTACTGAAACCCGCGACATGCTGATCACGCAGCACCGGGAGTTGTATCAGGCGATTATCGAAGGGCGGGCGGAGCAGGCGCGGGAAGTTTCCAGCCGGCATATTTTGTATGTGCAGGAGGTGTTGGAAGAAGTGCGTCAGGAAGTGCAGCGCATGGCCCGGGCGGAGCGGCGCAAGGGGATGTAGCCAGTCGGTTCTATATTGTTTGTGAGATTGCTTTCGTCGGATCGCCGCCCGGACCAAGCCCGCTCCCACAGGTTCCAGGTCTGCCGCATAACGTCGGCATCCATGGATCTTGTGGGAGCGGGCTTGCCCGCGAAGGGGGCTCAAGGCGAAAGAATTACTCTTCCTTGCCCTTGTTGCGCACCGCACGCTGCAACTCGCGACCGGCATCGCGTTCGCGCTCGGTGTCGCGCTTGTCGTATTCCTTCTTGCCCTTGCCCAAGGCGATCTCGCACTTGACCATGTGCTTGCTCCAGTACCAGGACAGGCACACGCAGGCGTAACCCTTTTGCTGCACGGCCGCGGCCAGCTTTTCCAGCTCGCGCCGGTTGAGCAGCAACTTACGGGTGCGCACCGGATCCGCGATGACGTGGGTGCTGGCGGTCGTCAGGGGCGTAATGTGGCTGCCGAGCAGCCAGGCTTCGCCATCCTTGAGCAGCACGTAGCTGTCAACCAGCTGCAGCTTGCTTGCCCGCAGACTTTTTACTTCCCAGCCGGCCAGGACCAGACCAGCCTCGAACCGATGTTCGATGAAGTAATCGTGTCGCGCCTTTTTATTTTGCGCGATGGTCCCTGTTGGGTGTTTCTTCTGTTTAGCCATAGGGGCGGCATTATAGGGAGTTGCACGCGAGTCGGCTACGGTGTTGCTACGTGCTTGAGCAGGTTGATTGAATCCCGGACAATGCGGCCTCTTTTTTGAACGCTTGGGCGTGATAACGATGTCGACAGACAAGGTTTCTGTCCACGGCAGTTGGGCTAGCCGCTGGGTCTTCATACTCGCCGCGACCGGTTCGGCCGTGGGGCTGGGTAGTATCTGGAAATTCCCGTACATGGTCGGCGTCTATGGCGGCGGCGCCTTCGTGCTGATGTTCCTGGCCTGTATCGCATTGATCGGCGTGCCGGTCATGCTGGCGGAAACCCTGATCGGCCGGCGTGCCCGGCAGAGTCCGGCCAATGCCTTGAAGATCCTGGCGACCGAGGCGGGGCACTCGGCCAAATGGTCCTGGGGCGCGTTTGCCGGGATGATCACGGCGTTGCTGATACTGTCGTTCTACAGTGTGGTCGGCGGCTGGTCGCTGGACTACATCATCGACATGGGGCGTGGCGATTTTCAGGGCGCGACGCCGGATCAGGTGGGGGCTTACTTCGGCAATGTGATCGCCGATCCCTGGCGCCTGACACTTTGGCACACGATTTTCATGCTGTTGTCCGCGGTGGTGATCGCCAAGGGCGTGGTTGCCGGGCTTGAGCGCAGCTTGCGTATCATGATGCCGCTGCTGTTCGTGATGATTCTTGTGTTGTTGGGCTACAGCATGACCACCGGGCATTTCATGGAGGGCGTGCATTTCATGTTCGACTTCCACCCGGAAAAGGTCATGGACGGCTTGTTGCCCGCGATGGGGCATGCGTTCTTTTCCCTGAGCGTGGGTGTGGGCTCGATCATGATCTATGGCGCCTACATGCCGAAGAACTCGTCGATATCAGGTACGGTCGTTGGCGTAGCGCTGCTCGACACTTTCGTTTCCCTGGTGGCCGGCCTGGCATTGTTTCCGATTGTGTTCGCAGCGGGCCTGAATCCGAGCGAAGGGCCGGGCCTGATGTTCGTCAGCCTGCCGTTTGCCTTCGGTAACGTGGCGTTCGGGCAATTGATGGGTGTGGTGTTCTTCGTGCTGGTGGCGGTCGCTGCCTGGAGTTCGGCGATTTCCCTGCTTGAACCGATGGTGGCCTACCTGGTCGAGCGCACTAAAGTGAGTCGTGCCTGGGTCACCTTCTGGCTGGCTTTCAGCTGCTGGTTTGTCGGTCTGGGCACGGTGTTCTCCTTCAATATCTGGAAAGAGGCCAAGTTCTTCGTGAACGAAGGCGGGATGTTCCACCTCTACCAATGGGGAGCCGCCGGTGGTCTGGACTTCTTCGGTGTGATCGATTTCTTCACCTCGCGACTCATGCTGCCGCTTGGCGGTTTGTGTTTCGTGGTGTTTGCGGGCTGGATCATGGGGCGTGAGGCGGTGCGCGACGAGTTGTCGATCCGTAACCCTGCGCTGTTTGGCCTGTCCTTGTTCTTGATGCGCTATGTGGCGCCCATCGGCATTCTCGTAGTGTTTGCCGCCCAGCTGTGGAAGTGACGCTGACATGACGACACACATTTCACGTTCGGCCTTGCTGCCGTACCCGGCGCAAGCGTTGTATGACCTGGTTAACGACGTGGCGCGCTATCCGGAGTTTCTGCCGTGGTGCTCGTCGGCCGAAGTCCTGGAGAGCTCACCTGAGCATATGCGGGCGAGCGTTGGCGTGGCGAAGGGTGGCCTCAGTCAGCATTTCGTGACGCGCAATACCCTGGTTCCCGGTCAATCAATCGAAATGAACCTTGAGGAAGGCCCGTTCAATCAGTTGCATGGCGTGTGGGTATTCAAGCCGCTGGGCGAGAAGGCCTGCAAGATCAGTCTTGATCTGTCGTTCGATTATGCCGGGCCGCTGGTTCGCGCCACCCTGGGGCCACTGTTCAACCAGGCGGCCAATACCTTGGTGGATGCGTTCTGCCAGCGCGCCAAGCAGATACATGGTTGAGGTCATGATTGAAGTCGAGGTGGTCTACGCGGCCGTAGACCGTCAGGTGCTGCTGACAGTGGCCGTGCCTGTCGGGACGAGCGTGCGGGCAGCTCTGCTCAGGTCAGCCGTGGCTGAGGAGTTTCCGGAGCTGGATCTGGCCAATTGCCCCGTGGGGATCTTCGGCAAGGTTGTAGCCGATCCAGAGCGTCGGTCTGTCCAGGCGGGGGATCGTATCGAGATTTACCGGCCACTGCTGGCCGATCCGAAAGAGGTGCGTCGGCTGCGCGCGGCGAAAGCTGCCGAGGCCAAAGCGCGGAATCAGTGAGTGGCTTGAACGCCAGACAATAAAAAGCCCGGGCAAGCCGGGCTTTTTATTGCGTCGCAAATTATTGCGGCGAGGTTTCCAGTGGTTGCGGCGTCGGGACCGGAACGGCTTCTACACCGTCGACGTCCTTCTGGATCTGATCCAGCAACGAACCTGGCTTGACCGGTTTTTCCGGTTTTGGCTTCTCGACGTTTTCTGCCGGGGCAGCCACTGTAGTGCCGCTGTCCTTGCCGAGAATGGCTTCGTCACGACTCACGCCTGGCATGAAATCACCGGAGAGGCTGACAAGCTGGTCATTTGGGTTGAAGATAACGCTAATGCGTTCCTGTTGGCGTTCACCGCCACCCGGTTGCAGGCTGTACAGATAATCCCAGCGATCGGCATGGAACGTGTCAGTCAGCAGAGGGTTGCCCATGATAAACCGTACTTGCTTACGGGTCATTCCCGGGCGTAACTGGTCTATCATGTCCTGCGTGACGACATTGCCCTGCTGGATGTCGATTTTGTAAACCCCGGGGAATGAACAACCGGCGAGTGCGAGCAGTCCCACAAAGGTGAAACTGGTTAGCAAGAGCTTGGTGTTTTGCATCGGTGGGCGACTTCCACTATCTTGGCTGGGACAACGTAAACGCCGATCATACCCGCATTAAGAGAAGCTGCGAAGCAGCATCGCGAGAAAGCTGACCATGGTTGAAAATAGCGAACTACGCAAAGCCGGCCTCAAAGTGACCCTGCCACGGGTCAAAATTCTGCAAATGCTCGATTCCGCCGAGCAGCGCCACATGAGTGCCGAGGATGTCTACAAGGCCCTTATGGAGGCTGGTGAGGACGTCGGTCTGGCCACGGTTTACCGTGTTCTGACCCAGTTCGAGGCAGCTGGCCTTGTGGTGCGGCACAACTTCGATGGAGGCCATGCGGTCTTCGAACTGGACGACGGAAAGCATCACGACCATATGGTCAACGTCGAAACCAGCGAAGTGATCGAATTCTTCGACGAAGAAATCGAGCGGCTTCAGAAAGCAATCGTCGACAAGTATGGCTTCGAGATGGTTGATCACAATCTGGTGCTGTACGTGCGCAAGAAAAAGTAAGCATGTCGCGCGAACATCAGTTCGCGAAACGAACGAAGGCGACCCCAGGGTCGCCTTCGTGCTTTCTACCTTTATTCAGGCTTTTGCGGCCACCACCATTTTTTTGGCATGCGCCAGGGACTCCTTGGTGAGATCGATGCCGCCCAGCATCCGTGCGACTTCTTCGACGCGGTCGTTTTTGCTCAATTTGGAAACGGCCGTGCGGGTGGCATCTTCGCCGCGCACTTTATGCACAAATAGATGTTGATGACCTTGCGCCGCCACTTGCGGCAAGTGGGTCACGGTCAGTACCTGCCCGCGTTCTCCGAGGCGCCGCAACAGTTGGCCGACGATTTCTGCAGTCGGACCACCGATACCAACGTCCACTTCGTCGAACACCAGAGTGGGAACGCGAGATGTCTGCGCGGTGATCACCTGAATCGCCAGGCTGATCCGTGACAGCTCGCCTCCGGATGCAACTTTTGCCAAGGCTTTTAATGGTTGGCCAGGGTTGGCGCTGACCAGCAGTTCAACTTGTTCAAGTCCGTTAGGCAGCAGTTCGTTGCTGCTGTTTGGGCGCAGTTCGATGGTGAAACGCCCGCCAGGCATGCCCAGGCGCTGGATCTCCTGTTCCACGGCGCTGGCCAGGCTGCTCGAGGCTTGATGACGCAGGTCGCTCAGCTCCCGAGCCTTTTCCTGATAGTGACGAGCGTATGAAGACAGCTCATCGCTCAGCCGCTCGATGGATTCGTCGTTGGCGTTGAGGGTTTCGATTTCATCCAGCAGCTTCTGCTGCATCTCGGCGACTTCGGTCGGTTGGATGCGGTGTTTGCGCGCCAGGGTGTAGATCGCGTCGAGGCGCTCTTCGAGGTACTGAAGGCGCGACGGATCGGCGTCGAAGTTGTCGAGGAAGCGGTTCAGTTCACCTACGGCCTCTTCAACCTGGATCTGTGCACTGGTCAACAAGCTGCTGGCTTCGCCCAGCGCACCGATCGAGCTGTTCACGCTCGACAGGCGGTTGAGGCTGGCGGTGAGGGCGTTGAGGACATTTCCGGAATCACTTTCACTGCATTGCTCGACGACTTGCCGGCAGATGCCAAGCAAGGTCTCGGCGTTGGTCAGGTTCTTGTGTTCCTGCTCTAGCTGCTCCAGTTCGTTGTCGCCAAGGCCAAGGTTTTCCAGTTCTTCGAGTTGATAGCTGAGCAACTGATGGCGGGCGCGTTGCTCGTCGCCGGAGTTGGAGAGTCGCTCCAGTTCCTGGCGGGTCTGGCGCCAGCGTTGGGCGGCGAGCTGAACCTGGCGGGCCAGATCGGTCGCGCCGGCATATTCATCGAGCAGGCGACGGTGGGTGTCGGTCTTGAGTAGGGATTGGTGTTCGTGCTGGCTGTGAATGTCGATCAGCAGCTCGCCCAGCGCCTTGAGGTCGCCAAGCGGGCAGGGCGTGCCGTTGATGTAGCCGCGCGAACGACCTTCGGATGTGATGACCCGGCGCAGGATGCACGGGCCGTCGTTTTCGAGGTCGCGTTCGGCCAGCCAGGCGCTGGCTTCCGGAATGTCGACCAGATCGAAGGTGGCCAGGATATCGGCTTTGTCGGCGCCGGGGCGGACCACGCCGCTGTCGGCGCGATCGCCCAGGGTAAGGCCCAGCGCGTCGAGCATGATCGACTTGCCCGCGCCGGTTTCCCCGGTGATCACGCTCATCCCGCGATCGAGTTCGAGGTCGAGATGTTCAACGATGGCGTAGTTGTGTACGGACAGGTGCACCAGCATATGGGCCGCTCCCAGGCGTTAGGTCTGGTTATTTATACAGTGTTTTGTTTCTGGCTGACAATGCCCCTCGTTAGCTCGATTCGCTCGGTCCGACGAAAGTCTTATCGCGACCGGGAATGACAAAGCGATTGTTTTTTGTAGGGTTAATCGTCGGGCCCCCTTGAAGCCGGATTTTGCGGCCCCATATAGCTGGGCAGAAGCGCGAGTTGAGCTCGCGGACGAAATTGAAAGGAGAAATCTATGGCTGACGAACAGACAGTGGATACGCAAAACCCAGACGCCAACCAGGCGCCCGAGGCTTCGGGTGATGACCTGGCGGCTCGTGTACAAGTGCTCGAAGAGCAACTGGCAGGCGCTCAGGATCAGGCTTTGCGTGTAGCCGCCGATCTGCAGAACGTCCGCCGTCGCGCCGAGCAGGATGTGGAGAAGGCTCACAAGTTCGCGCTGGAAAAATTCGCCGGCGACCTGCTGCCGATCGTCGACAGCCTGGAGCGCGGCCTGGAACTGTCCAGCCCGGACGACGAAAGCATCCGTCCGATGCGCGAAGGCATCGAGCTGACCCTGAAAATGTTCCAGGACACTCTCAAGCGTTATCAGCTTGAAGCAATCGATCCGCATGGCGAACCGTTCAACGCCGTTCACCATCAGGCGATGGCCATGCAGGAAAGCGCCGATGTCGAGCCGAACAGCGTTCTGAAGGTGTTCCAGAAGGGCTATCAGCTCAATGGTCGCTTGCTGCGCCCGGCGATGGTCGTGGTCAGCAAGGCGCCTGCGCCGGTTTCGCCTTCGATTGACGAGCAGGCTTGAAATCCGCCGCAAGGCCCCCATTTATAAGTCAAGCGTTTAAGTGCTACCGCAGTTAGCCACCACTGCTGCGGCAACCAAATCCAAAGTTTCGGGAGAGTGAACATGGGCAAAATTATCGGTATCGACCTGGGGACTACCAACTCCTGCGTCTCCGTGCTGGAAAACGGCAAGGCAAAAGTTATTGAAAACGCTGAAGGCGCGCGTACCACGCCGTCGATCATCGCTTACGCCAACGATGGCGAAATCCTGGTTGGCCAGTCGGCCAAGCGTCAGGCCGTGACCAATCCGCACAACACCCTGTATGCGGTGAAGCGTCTGATCGGTCGTCGTTTCGACGAAGAAGTCGTGCAGAAAGACATCCAGATGGTCCCTTACAAGATCGTCAAGGCTGACAACAGCGACGCCTGGGTTGAAGTGAACGGCCAGAAAATGGCACCGCCACAAATCTCGGCTGAAATCCTGAAGAAAATGAAGAAGACCGCCGAAGACTACCTCGGCGAGACCGTGACTGAAGCGGTGATCACCGTTCCGGCCTACTTCAACGACAGCCAGCGTCAGGCGACCAAAGACGCCGGCCGCATCGCTGGCCTGGACGTAAAACGTATCATCAACGAACCAACCGCGGCCGCTCTGGCTTACGGCATGGACAAGGCCAAGGGCGATCACACCGTGATCGTTTACGACCTGGGCGGTGGTACTTTCGACGTTTCCGTGATCGAAATCGCTGAAGTCGATGGCGAGCACCAGTTCGAAGTACTGGCCACCAACGGTGACACGTTCCTGGGCGGTGAAGACTTTGACATTCGTCTGATCGACTACCTCGTCGACGAATTCAAGAAAGAAAGCGGCATGAACCTCAAGGGCGACCCGCTGGCCATGCAGCGCCTGAAAGAAGCTGCTGAAAAAGCCAAGATCGAACTGTCCTCGAGCCAGTCGACCGACGTGAACCTGCCGTACATCACTGCAGACGCCACCGGTCCTAAGCACCTGAACGTGAAGATCTCCCGCGCCAAGCTTGAAGCGCTGGTGGAAGACCTGGTTCAGCGCACCATCGAACCTTGCCGCATCGCCATGAAAGATGCCGGTATCGACGTTGGCGCGATCAACGACGTGATCCTGGTGGGCGGTCAGACCCGTATGCCACTGGTTCAGAAGCTGGTAACCGAGTTCTTCGGTAAAGAAGCTCGTAAAGACGTCAACCCGGACGAGGCGGTTGCCATGGGTGCTGCTATCCAGGGCGCGGTACTGGCTGGTGACGTGAAAGACGTTCTGCTGCTCGACGTCAGCCCGCTGACCCTGGGTATCGAAACCATGGGTGGCGTGATGACCGCGCTGATCGAGAAAAACACCACGATTCCTACCAAGAAATCGCAAGTGTTCTCGACTGCCGACGACAACCAGGGCGCCGTGACCATTCACGTGTTGCAAGGCGAGCGCAAGCAAGCCGCACAGAACAAGTCCCTGGGCAAGTTCGACCTGGCCGACATTCCACCAGCTCCACGTGGCGTGCCGCAGATCGAAGTGACCTTCGACATCGACGCCAACGGCATCCTGCACGTAGGTGCGAAGGACAAGGCTACCGGCAAGACTCAGTCGATCGTGATCAAGGCCAACTCCGGTCTGTCCGACGAAGAAATCGAGCGCATGGTGCGTGATGCCGAGGCGAACGCCGAGGAAGACCGCAAGTTCGAAGAGCTGGCTGCTGCCCGTAACCAGGGCGACGCACTGGTTCACTCGACGCGCAAAATGGTTGCCGATGCCGGCGATAAAGTGACTGCCGAAGAGAAGACTGCAATCGAAGCTGCCGTAGTCGCCCTGGAAGCCGCCGTTAAAGGTGACGACAAGGCCGCTATCGACGCCAAGGTTGAAGAGCTGTCGAAAGTCTCCGCTCCAGTGGCGCAGAAGATGTACGCCGAACAGGCTCAGCCTGCTGAAGGCGCTGCACCGCAGGGCGACAAGGCGGAAAAGGCTGACGACGTTGTCGATGCCGAGTTCGAAGAAGTCAAAGACCACAAGTAAGTTGTTGGTCGGCCGGTTGACTGCCTTCAGGCGGTGACTGGTAGGATGTCGCCGCGCGGGAGCTTGCTCCCGCGTTGGCGTATCTGGAATACGCGAATTTTTACAGCATGCGACAAGGTTCGCGTGTTGTTGGCATGGTCGGGAATGCTCCTGCTTTCCGAGCTGAAAGTGCCATCGAAATAAAGACCAGGATCGTTGAATTGACGTGAGTTGGGTCCGGGCCTGCATTGGGGCTCAACGAGTTCGGCAAACTCAGGAGGGTTTTGTCGGACGTCCTCAAGAGTGCAAAGACTTATGGCAAAGCGTGACTATTACGAAGTGTTGGGTGTTGAGCGTGGCTCAAGCGAAGCGGACCTGAAGAAGGCTTACCGTCGCCTGGCGATGAAGCACCACCCGGACCGTAATCCCGATGACAAGGCGTCGGAAGAGATGTTCAAGGAGGCCAACGAGGCCTACGAAGTGCTGTCCGACTCCAGCAAGCGCGCGGCCTACGATCAGTACGGTCATGCCGGTGTCGACCCGAGCATGGGTGGCGGCGGTGCCGGTTTCGGCGGCCAGAACTTCTCCGATATCTTTGGCGATGTCTTCAGTGACTTCTTCGGTGGCGGTCGCGGCGGTTCCCGTGGCGGCGCGCAGCGCGGCAGTGACTTGCGCTACACCCTGGAACTGGACCTCGAAGAGGCGGTGCGCGGTACGACCGTGAACATCCGCGTTCCGACGCTGGTCAACTGCAAGCCTTGCGACGGCTCCGGCGCCAAGAAGGGTTCTGCGCCGGTGACCTGCCCGACGTGCGGCGGTATCGGCCAAGTGCGCATGCAGCAAGGTTTCTTCTCGGTGCAGCAGACCTGCCCGCGCTGCCATGGCCAGGGCAAGATCATTTCCGATCCGTGCGATTCCTGCCACGGCGAAGGTCGTGTCGAAGAGTACAAGACCCTGTCGGTGAAAGTGCCGGCCGGTGTCGATACCGGTGACCGCATTCGTCTGTCCGGCGAAGGCGAGGCGGGTGCCCAGGGTGGGCCGACTGGCGACCTGTACGTGGTGATCAACGTGCGCGAGCACTCGATTTTCCAACGGGACGGCAAGCATCTGTTCTGCGAAGTGCCGATCAGCTTCGTCGATGCGGCGCTGGGTGGCGAGCTGGAGATTCCGACCCTTGATGGTCGGGTCAAACTGAAAATCCCTGAGGGGACCCAGACCGGCAAGCAGTTCCGTGTACGTGGCAAGGGTGTCGCGCCTGTGCGTGGCGGTGGTGCTGGTGACTTGATGTGCCGCGTGGCGGTCGAGACTCCGGTCAACCTGAGCCGTCGCCAGCGTGAAATGCTCGAGGAGTTCCGTAGTTCGCTGGCGGATGACAACAGCCATTCGCCAAAAACCACCGGTTGGTTCGAAGGCGTGAAGCGCTTCTTCGGCGATTTGTAAGGAGGCAGGCATGCGACGTATTGCAGTGATGGGCGCCGCCGGGCGCATGGGCAAGACCCTGATTGAAGCAGTGCAGCAAACCCCGGGCGCCGGCCTGACGGCGGCGGTGGATCGTCCCGACAGCACGTTGGTTGGCGCGGATGCCGGTGAGCTGGCTGCGCTGGGTCGAATCGGCGTGCCTCTGTCCGGTGATCTGGATCGGGTGGTCGACGAATTCGACGTGCTGATCGACTTCACGCACCCGACGGTGACCCTGAAGAACCTGGCTTTCTGCCGTAAACACGGCAAGGCCATGATCATCGGTACCACTGGTTTCAGCGTTGAAGAAAAGCAGTTGCTGGCGGAAGCGGGCAAGGACATTCCGATTGTCTTCGCCGCCAACTTCAGTGTCGGGGTCAACCTGTGCCTGAAGTTGCTCGACACGGCGGCTCGCGTACTGGGCGACGATGTCGATATCGAAATCACTGAAGCTCACCATCGGCACAAAGTCGATGCGCCGTCCGGCACTGCCGTGCGCATGGGTGAGGTGATTGCCGATGCGTTGGGTCGTGATCTGAAGAAGGTGGCGGTGTATGGCCGTGAGGGTCAGACCGGTGCTCGCGAGCGCGAGACCATTGGTTTCGCTACCGTGCGCGCCGGCGACATCGTTGGAGATCACACCGTGCTGTTCGCTGCTGATGGCGAGCGTGTCGAGATCACCCACAAGGCGTCCAGCCGCATGACCTTCGCCAAGGGTGCGGTACGTGCTGCATTGTGGCTGGATGGGCGCGAGCCTGGCCTTTACGACATGCAAGACGTGCTTGATCTGCGTTAAGATGCGCCCGAATCCGGGCTCGCGCACAGCGTTTGAGCCCGGTTTTGTTCCGTCAAGCGACGTCCTGTCGCATTCTCCAGCCTTTAAGGCTCATTGGCGGTAGACCAAAAAGGCCTTTTTCTGTAAGCTACAGCTTTAGTGTGTCCACTAAAAGCGCGCAGAATAATTCAGTGAAGAAGCGGGGTGACGTGTCCATACGTCACTCCGCTTTTTTACAACCTGCGATCGCCCTTTCAGGCTTTATTTACGGGAGGTCTTCTTGACTAAGCCAGCCATACTCGCCCTTGCTGATGGCAGCATTTTTCGCGGCGAAGCCATTGGAGCCGACGGTCAGACCGTTGGTGAGGTGGTGTTCAACACCGCAATGACCGGCTATCAGGAAATCCTTACCGATCCTTCCTACGCCCAACAGATCGTTACCCTGACTTACCCGCACATCGGCAACACCGGTACCACGCCGGAGGACGCCGAGTCCAACCGCGTCTGGTCTGCCGGCCTGGTCATCCGTGACCTGCCACTGGTGGCGAGCAACTGGCGTAACACGATGTCCCTGTCCGACTACCTGAAGGCCAACAATGTTGTGGCCATCGCCGGTATCGACACTCGCCGCCTGACGCGCATCCTGCGTGAAAAAGGCGCGCAGAACGGCTGCATCATGGCCGGTGACAACATTTCAGAAGCCGCCGCCATCGCCGCCGCCCAGGGTTTCCCTGGCCTCAAGGGCATGGACCTGGCGAAAGTCGTCAGCACCAAGGAAAGCTACGAGTGGCGCTCGACTGTCTGGGATCTGAAAACCGACAGCCACGCGACCATCGAAGCCTCCGAGCTGCCGTACCACGTGGTGGCCTACGACTACGGCGTCAAGGTGAACATCCTGCGCATGCTGGTCGAGCGCGGTTGCCGCGTGACCGTCGTGCCTGCGCAAACCCCTGCTGCCGATGTGCTGGCGCTGAAGCCGGACGGCGTGTTCCTGTCCAACGGCCCTGGTGATCCGGAGCCTTGCGACTACGCGATCCAGGCGATCAAGGACGTGCTGGAAACCGAGATCCCGGTCTTCGGTATCTGCCTCGGTCACCAACTGCTGGCCTTGGCCTCCGGCGCCAAGACCCTGAAAATGGGTCACGGCCACCACGGTGCCAACCACCCCGTCCAGGACCTGGACAGCGGCGTGGTGATGATCACCAGCCAGAACCACGGTTTTGCCGTAGACGAAGCGACCCTGCCGGCCAACGTTCGCGCGATCCACAAATCGCTGTTCGACGGCACCCTGCAAGGTATCGAGCGTACCGACAAGAGCGCCTTCAGCTTCCAGGGTCACCCGGAAGCCAGCCCTGGCCCGAACGACGTAGCGCCATTGTTCGATCGCTTCATCACCGAGATGGCCAAGCGACGCTGATCGCTCGCCCTGATGTAGCAAAGCTTGAGGGTGGCCCCGTACTGGCGGCCCCCTCAAGGCTTCAGAGATTGAACAAGACGGCTTGCCGACTGACCTGCGGATTTGAGTGACAAACCCATGCCAAAACGTACAGACATTAAAAGCATCCTGATTCTTGGTGCTGGCCCGATCGTGATCGGCCAGGCCTGCGAATTCGACTACTCCGGCGCCCAGGCCTGCAAAGCCCTGCGCGAAGAGGGTTACCGCGTCATCCTGGTGAACTCCAACCCGGCCACCATCATGACCGACCCGGCCATGGCCGACGCCACCTACATCGAGCCGATCAAGTGGCAGACCGTTGCCAAGATCATCGAGAAAGAGCGCCCGGACGCGCTGCTGCCGACCATGGGTGGCCAGACCGCCCTGAACTGCGCCCTGGACCTGGAGCGCGAAGGCGTCCTGGAGAAGTTCGGCGTAGAAATGATCGGTGCCAACGCCGACACCATCGACAAGGCTGAAGACCGCTCGCGTTTCGACAAGGCGATGAAATCCATCGGCCTGGCGTGCCCGCGTTCCGGTATCGCCCACAGCATGGAAGAGGCCAATGCGGTCCTCGAGAAGCTCGGCTTCCCGTGCATCATCCGTCCGTCCTTCACCATGGGTGGCACCGGTGGCGGTATCGCTTACAACCGTGAAGAGTTCGAAGAAATCTGCGCCCGCGGTCTGGACCTGTCGCCGACCAAAGAGCTGCTGATCGACGAATCGCTGATCGGCTGGAAAGAATACGAAATGGAGGTTGTCCGCGATAAGAAGGACAACTGCATCATCGTCTGCTCCATCGAAAACTTCGACCCGATGGGCGTGCACACCGGTGACTCGATCACCGTGGCTCCTGCACAGACCCTGACCGACAAGGAATACCAGATCCTGCGTAACGCCTCCCTGGCGGTGCTGCGCGAGATCGGCGTGGAAACCGGCGGTTCCAACGTTCAGTTCGGTATCTGCCCGAACACCGGCCGCATGGTCGTGATCGAGATGAACCCGCGTGTATCGCGGTCCTCGGCACTGGCTTCGAAGGCCACCGGTTTCCCGATCGCCAAGGTCGCGGCCAAGCTGGCTGTGGGTTACACCCTCGACGAACTGTCGAACGACATCACCGGCGGCAAGACCCCGGCGTCCTTCGAGCCGTCCATCGACTATGTCGTCACCAAGCTGCCACGCTTCGCTTTCGAGAAGTTCCCCAAGGCTGACGCGCGCCTGACCACTCAGATGAAGTCGGTGGGTGAAGTCATGGCCATCGGCCGTACCTTCCAGGAATCCCTGCAGAAAGCCCTGCGCGGTCTGGAAGTGGGCGTTTGCGGTCTGGACGAGAAGGTTGACCTGGCCAACCCGGAAAGCATGAGCGTACTCAAGCGCGAGCTGACCGTGCCGGGCGCCGAGCGTATCTGGTACGTGGCCGACGCAATGCGCGCCGGCATGAGCGTTGAAGACATCTTCGGCATGACCATGATCGACCCTTGGTTCCTGGTGCAGATGGAAGACCTGATCAAGGAAGAAGAGAAGGTCAAGACCCTGGGTCTGACCAGCATCGACCGCGATCTGATGTTCCGCCTCAAGCGCAAAGGCTTCTCCGATATGCGCCTGGCCAAGTTGCTGGGTGTGACCGAGAAGAGCCTGCGCGCTCACCGTCACAAGCTGGAAATCTTCCCGGTCTACAAGCGCGTCGACACCTGCGCTGCCGAGTTCGCCACCGATACTGCCTACCTCTACTCGACGTACGAGGAAGAGTGCGAAGCAGCGCCATCGGGTCGCGACAAGATCATGATCCTGGGTGGCGGTCCTAACCGTATCGGCCAGGGCATCGAGTTCGACTACTGCTGCGTACACGCGGCACTCGCCCTGCGCGATGACGGTTACGAGACCATCATGGTCAACTGCAACCCGGAAACCGTTTCCACTGACTACGACACTTCCGATCGCCTGTACTTCGAACCAGTGACCCTGGAAGACGTGCTGGAAATCGTCCGTGTCGAGAAGCCTAAAGGCGTGATCGTCCAGTACGGCGGCCAGACTCCGCTGAAACTGGCGCGTGCCCTGGAAGCCGCCGGCGTGCCGATCATCGGCACCAGCCCTGACGCCATCGACCGTGCCGAAGACCGTGAGCGCTTCCAGCAGATGGTCCAGCGTCTGAACCTGCGTCAGCCGCCAAACGCCACCGTGCGCAGCGAAGACGAAGCGATTCGTGCCGCCAGCAAGATCGGTTACCCGCTGGTGGTGCGTCCGTCCTACGTACTGGGCGGCCGTGCGATGGAAATCGTCTACGAAGAAGAAGAACTCAAGCGCTACCTGCGCGAAGCGGTTCAAGTGTCCAACGACAGCCCGGTGCTGCTGGACCACTTCCTCAACTGCGCCATCGAAATGGACGTGGATGCGGTATGCGACGGCAAGGACGTGGTAATCGGCGCGATCATGCAGCACATCGAGCAGGCCGGCGTTCACTCCGGTGACTCCGCGTGCTCGCTGCCGCCGTACTCGCTGCCGGCGCACATCCAGGACGAGATGCGCGAACAGGTCAAGAAAATGGCCCTGGAACTGGGCGTGATCGGCCTGATGAACGTGCAGTTGGCGCTGCAAGGCGACGACATCTACGTCATCGAAGTCAATCCGCGTGCTTCCCGTACCGTGCCGTTCGTATCCAAATGCATCGGCGTGTCCCTGGCAATGATCGCGGCTCGCGTCATGGCCGGTAAGACTCTGAAAGAAATCGGCTTCACCAAGGAAATCATTCCGAACTTCTACAGCGTGAAAGAGGCGGTGTTCCCGTTCGCCAAATTCCCTGGCGTTGACCCGATCCTCGGCCCAGAGATGAAGTCCACCGGTGAAGTGATGGGCGTGGGCGACACCTTCGGTGAGGCGTTCGCCAAGGCCCAGATGGGTGCCAGCGAAGTGCTGCCGACCGGCGGTACTGCGTTCATCAGCGTACGTGACGACGACAAGCCACTGGTTGCGGGCGTGGCCCGTGATCTGATCAACTTGGGCTTCGAAGTGGTCGCCACTGCCGGTACTGCCAAGCTGATCGAGGCGGCAGGCCTGAAAGTGCGCCGTGTGAACAAGGTGACCGAAGGTCGTCCGCACGTGGTCGACATGATCAAGAATGACGAAGTCACGCTGATCATCAACACCACCGAAGGTCGTCAGTCGATCGCTGATTCGTACTCCATTCGTCGTAATGCCTTGCAGCACAAGATTTACTGCACCACCACCATTGCTGCTGGCGAAGCCATCTGCGAAGCGCTTAAGTTCGGTCCCGAGAAGACCGTACGCCGCTTGCAGGATCTACACGCAGGATTGAAGGCATGAGCATAACGAAGTACCCAATGACCGTTCAGGGCGCTCGCGCCCTGGAAGAAGAACACACTCACCTGACCAAGGTCGTCCGTCCGAAGCTCAGCCAGGACATCGGTACGGCCCGCGAGTTGGGTGACTTGAAGGAAAACGCCGAATACCATGCTGCCCGTGAGCAGCAGGGTATGGTCGAGGCGCGGATCCGTGACATCGAAGGCCGGATTCAAAATCAGGTCATCATTGATGTCACGACCATTGCGCACACCGGCAAAGTGATTTTCGGCACCACCGTTGAAATCGCCAACGTCGAGACGGATGAGCGCGTCACTTACCACATCGTGGGTGAGGATGAGGCTGACTTCAAACTCGGCAAGATTTCGGTCGGCTCGCCACTGGCTCGCGCCTTGATTGCCAAGGAAGAGGGTGATGTGGTTGCAGTCAAAACGCCTGGTGGCGTTATCGAGTACGAGATTGTCGAAGTTCGCCACGTCTGAAGGCCGGCGCCCGTTTCGTGCGGGCGCCATGCTTTGGCAGCTGACCCAGATGTTGTGGGTCGGCGGCTTGTGGCTGTTGCAAATCGGTCTGTTGCCGGTGCTGGGGCGAATTGGCCTGGCGCCGCTGCTGATCGACGAAATCGCAGGCATGCTCAATACGCTGGTAGTGGGATTTGCTACGGCGTGTGTGATATTTCAGGCTTTGGTGCTGGTTAAGGCCGAGGGCCTTGTCAGTCTATGGCGGGATATTCGCGGGCAACTGCTGTTGATGTCGCTGTATGCGTGTGCGATGTACTTCGCGGTGCGTTTCGGCTGGCCGGATGCCGATCGTTGGCAGGCGTTCAGCTATCTTGTCCTGGGCTTTTCCGGGCTGGTGCTGGTGTTGCAGCCGGTGCCGGGATGGAGTGGCAGGGTGCGCGAAGCACACCCTTGACCCTTGCCATCACTTGAAGCGATGGACGTTCGACAGCTGCTTGTTGACGCTGAAGTTCTTGCGGTAGATCAGTGCCATCTTGCCGATGACCTGGACCAGATCCGCTTTGCCGACCTTGCAGAGCTCTGCAATGGACGCCAGGCGCGATTCGCGATCGAGGATGTTGAGCTTGATCTTGATCAGCTCGTGATCCGCCAATGCGCGTTCGAGTTCGGCTAACACACCTTCAGTCAAACCATTGTCTGCCACAATCAGAACCGGTTTCAGATGGTGGCCAATGGATTTGTACTGTTTCTTCTGCTCTTGAGTGAGCGGCATAATCTGACCCCTGCGTCTGATCTTGTAAAAAGCGGCGGCCAGTTTACCCGAGCGAGTCCGGGACCGCCCAGTTAATCACGACCCGTTTTATTTTCGAGGTGGCCCGTGGCCCGTTCCAAGACAAGCCTTAACTGGCTGAAAGAACATTTCAACGACCCATTCGTCAAAATGGCACAAAAAGACGGGTACCGTTCCCGCGCCAGCTACAAACTGCTGGAGATCCAGGAAAAGGACCGTCTGATCCGCCCGGGCATGAGCGTAATCGACCTTGGTGCGGCCCCCGGTGGGTGGTCCCAGGTGACCAGTCGTCTGATTGGTGGGCAGGGCACACTGATCGCTTCTGACATTCTGGAAATGGACAGCATCCCGGACGTGACCTTCATTCAAGGGGACTTTACCGAGGATGCCGTGCTGGCTCAGATCCTCAATGCCGTCGGAAATAAGGAAGTAGACCTTGTGATTTCCGATATGGCCCCCAATATGAGTGGATTACCGGCCGTAGACATGCCGCGAGCGATGTTCCTGTGCGAGTTGGCACTGGATCTCTCGACTCGGGTGTTGAAGCCCGGTGGTGATTTTTTGATCAAGATCTTCCAGGGCGAAGGCTTCGACGAGTTCCACAAGAGCGTTCGCCAGCAGTTCGAGAAGGTGCAGATGCGCAAGCCGACCTCGTCGCGCGACCGTTCTCGCGAGCAGTACTTGCTGGGCCGTGGTTTCCGCGGACGCACTGAGGGTTGAGTGAATTTTCGATCGGGGCGATAGGATTTTTGTATTACGCCTTGTCAGAATTAGCGAATATTGTGTAGGAAGTGTTTCACAAAGGGTTACAGACGGCGCCTGCCAAGTTGTAGGTAATGTAGTAAGTTAGGCCGGTGAATATCATGCGAAGCGCGCGCCAGTAGCGGAGCTTGCTTCAGAGGGTAGTTAATTGAACGATATGGCAAAGAATCTGATCCTGTGGTTGATCATCGCGGCTGTCCTGGTGACGGTGATGAACAACTTCTCCAGCCCTAACGAGCCGCAGACCCTCAACTATTCCGACTTCATCCAGCAGGTCAAGGATGGCAAGGTCGAGCGCGTGGCGGTTGATGGCTACGTGATTACCGGCAAACGCAACGATGGCGACAGCTTCAAGACCATTCGCCCGGCGATCCAGGACAACGGCCTGATCGGTGACCTGGTGGATAACCACGTCGTGGTCGAAGGCAAACAGCCTGAACAACAAAGCATCTGGACTCAGCTTCTGGTCGCCAGCTTCCCGATCCTCGTGATCATCGCCGTGTTCATGTTCTTCATGCGGCAGATGCAGGGCGGTGCCGGTGGCAAGGGCGGGCCGATGAGCTTCGGCAAGAGCAAGGCGCGCCTGCTCTCCGAAGATCAGGTCAAAACCACTTTGGCTGACGTTGCCGGTTGCGACGAAGCCAAGGAAGAAGTCGGTGAGCTGGTCGAGTTCCTGCGCGATCCGGGCAAGTTCCAGCGTTTGGGCGGTCGCATTCCTCGTGGCGTGCTGATGGTCGGTCCTCCTGGTACTGGTAAAACCTTGATTGCCAAGGCGATTGCCGGCGAAGCCAAAGTGCCGTTCTTCACCATCTCCGGTTCCGACTTCGTCGAAATGTTCGTCGGTGTGGGTGCCAGCCGTGTTCGCGACATGTTCGAACAGGCCAAGAAACACGCTCCATGCATCATCTTCATCGACGAAATCGATGCGGTCGGTCGCCATCGTGGTGCTGGCATGGGTGGTGGTCACGACGAGCGCGAGCAGACGCTCAACCAGTTGCTGGTTGAGATGGACGGCTTTGAAATGAATGACGGCATCATCGTGATTGCCGCGACCAACCGTCCTGATGTACTGGACCCTGCGTTGCTGCGTCCGGGCCGTTTCGACCGCCAGGTTGTGGTCGGTCTGCCGGACATCCGTGGTCGCGAACAGATTCTCAAGGTTCACATGCGCAAAGTGCCGATGGGCGACGACGTTGCTCCGGGCGTGATCGCTCGTGGTACTCCAGGCTTCTCCGGTGCTGACCTGGCGAACCTGGTGAACGAGGCATCGTTGTTCGCTGCCCGTGCCGGCAAGCGCATCGTCGAGATGAAAGAGTTCGAACTGGCGAAAGACAAGATCATGATGGGCGCCGAGCGCAAATCCATGGTCATGTCCGAGAAAGAAAAACAGAACACGGCTTATCACGAAGCGGGCCACGCCATCGTGGGTCGTGTCGTGCCTGAGCATGATCCGGTGTACAAGGTGTCGATCATCCCGCGCGGTCGTGCGCTGGGTGTGACCATGTTCCTGCCGGAAGAAGATCGTTACAGCCTGTCCAAGCGTGCATTGATCAGCCAGATCTGCTCGCTGTACGGCGGTCGTATCGCTGAAGAAATGACCCTGGGCTTCGATGGCGTCACCACCGGTGCCTCCAACGACATCATGCGCGCCAGCCAGATTGCGCGGAACATGGTGACCAAGTGGGGTCTTTCGGAAAAACTCGGTCCGTTGATGTATGCCGAAGAAGAGGGTGAAGTGTTCCTCGGTCGCGGCGGTGGCGGTCAGAGTGCAAGCTTCTCCGGTGAGACAGCCAAGCTGATCGACTCCGAAGTGCGCAGCATCATCGATCAGTGCTACGGCACGGCGAAGCAGATTCTCACGGACAACCGTGACAAGCTCGATGCGATGGCCGATGCCTTGATGAAGTACGAAACGATCGATGCCGAGCAGATCGACGACATCATGGCGGGTCGTCCGCCTCGCGAGCCGCGCGATTGGTCGGGTGGCACGGGTACTTCCGGGACCCCGCCGGTGGTGCAGGATGAGCGTCCGGAAACACCGATCGGTGGTCCTGCTGCTGACGTATAAGGTTTGAAATGACTTCTGTTCAGTTCTCGACCCGGTTGCCTTGCGGCAACCGGGTTCTTGATTTGGCCCAGACGCATGTCATGGGTATTCTCAATGTCACTCCTGATTCTTTCTCCGATGGTGGCCAATACAGCCAGCTCGACGCGGCCATGCGCCACGCCGAAGCCATGGTGGTGGCCGGCGCGACGCTGATCGATGTCGGTGGCGAATCTACCCGTCCTGGCGCCAGAGCGGTGTCGCCACTGGAGGAGCTGGAGCGCGTAGCGCCCGTTGTCGAGCGCATCAGTCGCGAACTGGACGTCATCATCTCGGTCGACACCTCCACGCCAGCTGTCATGCGTGAAACTGCGCGCCTGGGTGCCGGGTTGATCAATGACGTACGTTCGTTGCGTCGCGATGGCGCCCTGGATGCTGCGGCGGCCACCGGGTTACCGGTTTGCCTGATGCATATGCTTGGAGAGCCAGGCGATATGCAGGACAATCCGCAGTATCAGGACGTTACAAGGGAAGTCGGTGAGTTTCTCGCCGAGCGCATGCATCAGTGTTCATTGGTGGGAATTGCGGCTGAGCGGATCATTCTTGACCCCGGCTTTGGCTTCGCCAAAACCTTGCAGCACAATCTGAGTTTGTTCAAACATATGGAAGCCCTGCATGCCTTGGGGCGGCCCCTGTTGGTCGGGGTTTCGCGAAAGAGCATGATTGGTCAGGCGTTGAATCGCCCGGTGGGGGGCCGACTGTATGGCGGTTTGGCGCTCGCGGCGCTGGCTTCAGCGAAGGGTGCGCGTATATTGCGCGTCCATGATGTAGCCGAAACAATGGATGTGGTGCGGATGATTGCCGCAGTGGAATCAGCCGAATAAGAATGATGGAGCACTTATGAGCAAAAAATATTTTGGCACCGATGGTATTCGTGGGCGTGTCGGTGAATACCCGATTACTCCTGATTTCATGCTCAAGCTCGGCTGGGCTGCAGGTATGGCGTTCCGCAAGATGGGCGCCTGCAAGGTATTGGTAGGTAAGGACACCCGGATCTCCGGCTACATGTTCGAGTCTGCGCTTGAAGCAGGGCTGACGTCGGCAGGTGCTGATGTGATGCTCCTTGGGCCTATGCCGACCCCGGCTATTGCCTACCTGACGCGTACCTTTCATGCCGAGGCTGGCATCGTGATCAGTGCGTCGCACAATCCGCATGATGACAATGGCATCAAGTTCTTCTCCGGCAATGGCACCAAGCTGCCGGATGAAGTCGAACACATGATCGAAGAGTTGCTCGATACCCCAATGACTGTGGTTGAGTCGAGCAAGATCGGCAAAGTGTCGCGAATCAATGACGCGTCGGGTCGGTATATCGAATTCTGCAAGAGCAGTGTGCCGACCGGTACCAGCTTTACCGGCCTCAAGATTGTGATCGACTGCGCCCATGGTGCGACCTACAAGGTGGCGCCGAGCGTGTTTCGTGAGTTGGGTGCCGAAGTCGTGGTCTTGTCCGCACAGCCCAACGGTTTGAATATCAATGACAACTGCGGCTCGACCCATATGGGGCAACTGCAGGCCGCTGTGCTGGCTGAACACGCCGATCTGGGTATCGCCTTCGATGGTGATGGTGACCGGGTGTTGATGGTGGATCACACGGGGGCGATCGTCGATGGTGATGAGTTGCTGTTCATCATTGCTCGCGACCTGCATGAGCGAGACAAGCTGCAAGGTGGTGTAGTCGGTACATTGATGAGCAATCTGGGATTGGAGTTGGCCTTGGCCGACCTGGCGATTCCATTTGTCCGCGCCAATGTTGGTGATCGTTATGTGATTGCTGATCTGCTGGAGCGCAACTGGCTGGTCGGTGGCGAAAATTCGGGTCATATCGTTTGCTTCAATTACACCACCACTGGTGATGCGATTATCGCCGCGTTGCAGGTGCTGAAGGCGTTGAAAGCCCGTGGGCAAGGTTTGGCTGAAGCGCGTCAGGCGCTGCGCAAATGCCCTCAGGTGCTGATCAATGTGCGTTTCGGTGGCGGCGCAAGCCCGCTCGACCATCCGTCGGTCAAGGAAGCCAGTGAGCGTGTGACCAAGGCCATGGCGGGTCGGGGGCGTGTGCTGTTGCGCAAGTCCGGAACCGAACCACTGGTGCGTGTGATGGTCGAAGGCGAAGACGAAACGCAGGTTCGTGGCTATGCCGAAGAGCTGGCAAAACTGGTTACTGAAGTTTCTGCCTGAATTCGGCTTGCCAGCCATGATTGTGTTGGGTAACATCTGCGCCCACTTTGACCGACGAGGTACAGCATGCGTCGCCCTATGGTAGCTGGTAACTGGAAGATGCACGGTACCCGCGCCAGCGTCGCTGAGCTGATCAACGGCCTTCGTGACTTGGCCTTGCCGAGCGATGTTGATGTTGCGGTATTCCCGCCTTGCCTGCATATCAATCAAGTGATTGATGGCCTGGAAGGAAAGTCGATTTCGGTCGGCGCGCAGAATTCTGCGGTGGAATCCGGACAAGGTGCGTTGACCGGTGAAGTTGCACCGAGTCAGTTGGTGGATGCGGGTTGTTCCCTGGTGCTTGTCGGGCACTCCGAACGCCGCCAGATCATGGGCGAGCAGGACGGAATGCTGATCCGCAAGTTCGCAGCGGCGCAGGCATGTGGCTTGATTCCGGTGTTGTGCATAGGGGAAACCCTTGAGCAGCGTGAAGCCGGAAAGACTCTTGAGGTTGTCTCGCGTCAGCTGGGCAGTATCATCGAGGAGCTGGGTGTCGGTGCCTTTGCCAAGGCAGTGATCGCTTACGAGCCGGTCTGGGCCATTGGCACCGGGCTGACTGCAACGCCACAACAGGCGCAGGATGTGCACGCAGCCATTCGCGCCCAGTTGGCGGCAGAGAATTCTGAAGTCGCACAAGGTGTGCGGCTTCTATACGGCGGCAGCGTGAAGGCGGCCAATGCGGTCGAACTGTTCGGCATGCCGGATATCGATGGGGGCCTGATTGGTGGGGCTTCCCTGAATGCAGATGAGTTCGGTGCGATTTGTCGCGCCGCGGGAAACTGAAAAAATGCTGGAAACAGTCGTAGTCGTTTTTCATCTGCTGGGTGCATTGGGCGTAGTAGCTCTGGTTTTGCTGCAGCAGGGTAAAGGTGCGGATGCTGGCGCGTCTTTCGGAGCAGGTGCTTCAAATACTGTGTTCGGAAGCCAAGGTTCCTCTACCTTTCTTAGTAAGTTTACTGCTATACTTGCCGCAGGTTTTTTCATAACCAGCTTGGGGTTAGGTTACTTTGCTAAAGAGAAGGCTCAACAGCTGACTCAAGTAGGTCTCCCAAATCCAGCGGTACTGGAAGTTCCAAAGCAACAACCGGCTTCTGATGATGTCCCGGTGCTTCAAGAGCAAAAGTCGGCTACTCCAGCGACTGACGTGCCTCCAGCTCAAGAGCAGAAGTAAGAAGGGTTTCAAACGTAGTATTGCCGAGGTGGTGGAATTGGTAGACACGCAACCTTGAGGTGGTTGTGCCCATAGGGTGTAGGGGTTCGAGTCCCCTTCTCGGTACCAATTAGTCAGGAGAGCCCGCTGTTGCGGGCTTTCTTGCAGGTGGAAGGTTACATTGACCCTGTAGGGGATCGGTCGTATACTTCCGCCCCAGCTTTGTCGCGGGGTGGAGCAGTCTGGTAGCTCGTCGGGCTCATAACCCGAAGGTCGTCGGTTCAAATCCGGCCCCCGCAACCAGTTTAAGGAGCCCCTTTTAAGGGGCTTTTTGTTAGCTGGACACTTTCAACGCCGCTGTTCGACGGCGTTTCAAGGATGGGCGTTTCGCCCATTTTTTTATTTTGCATAGCATGCACATACATGCACTAGGGGGTTCAGGTGTCGAGCAAGCTAGAAGAGTTGCAGGCCTTGCTGGCCCCGGTGGTCGTGGCCCTAGGCTATGAATGCTGGGGTATCGAGTTTTCGGCTCAGGGTCGTCACTCGATGTTGCGCGTTTATATCGATAAAGAAGGCGGCGTGCTGGTGGACGATTGCGCCATCGTCAGCCGTCAGATCAGCGGTGTGCTGGATGTTGAAGATCCAATCACCGTTGAATACACCCTTGAAGTTTCCTCGCCTGGCATGGAACGCCCGCTGTTCACTCTTGAGCAGTTTGCAAAATTTGCCGGTGAACAAGTGAAGATCAAGCTGCGCTCGCCTTTTGAAGGACGACGCAACTTTCAGGGCCTTCTGCGCGGCGTAGAAGAGCAGGATGTCGTGGTGCAGGTAGAAGACCATGAGTTCCTGTTGCCGATCGATATGATCGACAAGGCCAACATTATTCCCAGTTTTGACTGAGGCGTGCCAGATACTGCGGATCCCGCGGATCCAATGGCTTGCGAAAGGCGAGGCGTACGATGAGCAAAGAAGTACTGCTGGTTGTTGAGTCGGTATCCAATGAAAAGGGCGTACCGGCAAACGTTATTTTTGAAGCGCTGGAGCTGGCTCTGGCCACCGCTACCAAAAAGCGTTTCGAAGACGAAGTTGATCTGCGTGTGGAGATCAATCGCCACACGGGTGCATACGAGACATTCCGTCGCTGGACGGTCGTCGAAGAAGCAGACCTGGACGATCCGGCCATCGAAACCTGGCCGAGCAAGGTTGCCGAAACGCATCCTGGCGCCAAGGTCGGTGATGTCGTAGAAGAGAAAATCGAGTCCATCGAGTTTGGCCGCATTGCTGCACAGACTGCCAAGCAAGTCATTGTGCAGAAAGTTCGCGAAGCCGAGCGCGCTCAGGTTGTTGACGCTTACCGCGAGCGCCTGGGTGAAATCATCTCCGGCACCGTGAAAAAAGTCACCCGCGACAACGTGATCGTTGATCTGGGCAACAACGCTGAAGCGTTGCTGGCCCGTGAAGACATCATTTCTCGCGAAACTTTCCGGGTTGGCGTGCGTCTGCGTGCGCTGCTCAAGGAAATCCGCACCGAGAACCGCGGCCCGCAGTTGATCCTGTCGCGCACCGCGCCGGAAATGCTGATCGAGTTGTTCCGCATCGAAGTGCCGGAAATTGCCGAAGGCCTGATCGAAGTGATGGCTGCGTCCCGTGATCCGGGTTCGCGCGCCAAGATCGCCGTTCGCTCCAAGGACAAACGCATCGACCCGCAAGGCGCTTGCATCGGTATGCGCGGTTCGCGCGTCCAGGCAGTGTCGGGTGAGTTGGGCGGTGAGCGTGTTGACATCGTTCTGTGGGACGACAACCCGGCTCAGTTCGTGATCAACGCCATGTCCCCGGCCGAGGTTGCGGCAATTATCGTTGACGAAGATGCCCACGCAATGGACATCGCCGTTGGCGCAGACAATCTGGCTCAGGCCATCGGTCGCGGTGGTCAGAACGTGCGTCTGGCTAGCCAGTTGACTGGCTGGACCCTGAACGTGATGACCGAATCGGACATCCAGGCTAAACAGCAAGCAGAAACCGGCGACATCCTGCGCAACTTCATCGACGAGCTGGAAGTCGACGAAGACCTGGCACAGGTGCTGGTAGATGAAGGCTTCACCAGCCTGGAAGAGATTGCCTACGTACCGTTGGAAGAAATGCTCAACATCGACGGCTTTGACGAAGATACCGTCAACGAGCTTCGCGCTCGTGCCAAGGATCGCTTGTTGACTAAAGCCATCGCTACTGAGGAAAAGCTGGCAGACGCCCATCCGGCCGAAGACCTGCTCTCGCTTGAGGGTATGGACAAGGATTTGGCGATGGAACTGGCGGTGCGCGGCGTAATTACCCGCGAAGACCTGGCCGAGCAGTCTATTGACGACCTGCTCGACATCGACGGCATTGACGATGATCGTGCCGGCAAGTTGATCATGGCCGCCCGAGCCCACTGGTTCGAGTAATTAGGCGCGGCCTGAGGAGAGAAGTGCATGACGCAAGTCACGGTGAAACAACTGGCCGATGAGGTCAAAACACCGGTAGAGCGCCTGTTGCAGCAGATGCGTGAGGCAGGTCTGCCGCACACCGCCGCCGAAGAACATGTGACTGACAGTGAGAAGCAATCGTTGCTGACTCACTTGAAAAGCAGCCACAAGGCGAAAGTGGAAGAACCACGCAAGATTACGCTGCAGCGTAAAACCACCAGCACCCTGCGTGTTGCTGGCAGCAAAAGCATCAGCGTTGAAGTACGCAAGAAGAAAGTCTTCGTACAGCGCAGCCCGGAAGAAATCGAAGCCGAGCGCAAGCGTGAACTGGATGAACGTCGCGCAGTAGAAAATGCTGCTCGTCAGAAGGCTGAAGAAGAAGCCAAGCGTCGCGCCGAAGAAGAAGCGCGTCGCCAGCCTGCTGCTGCGCCGACCGCTCTAACCGTACCTGTTGCAGCGCCTGCTGTGGTGGCCGAGCCAGTTCGCGAAAGCGCACCGGTTGTGGCGGCTGCTCCGGCTCCTGCGGCCGATACCCGCAAGCGTGACGAACAGCGTCGTCCGGACAAGCCACGTGCCGACGACAGCAATCGTCGCGGTAGCGGCGATGGCGAGCGCAAAAACGCTCCGCATCGTGCTTCGGTCAAGGAAAAGGCGCCGGCTCCACGCGTTGCCCCACGTACTACCGATGAAGAAAGCGATGGCTTCCGTCGTGGTGGTCGCGGCAAGGCCAAGCTGAAGAAGCGCAACGCCCACGGTTTCCAGAGCCCGACCGGCCCTGTCGTGCGCGAAGTGAAGATCGGCGAAACCATCACTGTTGGCGACCTCGCCCAGCAGATGTCGGTGAAGGCTGCTGAAATCATCAAGTTCATGTTCAAACTGGGTACTCCAGCGACCATCAACCAGGTACTGGATCAGGAAACTGCTCAACTGGTTGCTGAAGAGCTGGGCCACAAAGTGACCCTGGTCAGCGACACCGCCCTGGAAGATTCCCTGGCCGAGTCCCTGAAGTTTGAAGGCGAGGCAGTTTCCCGTGCACCAGTCGTGACCGTAATGGGCCACGTTGACCACGGTAAGACTTCCCTGCTCGACTATATCCGTCGTGCCAAGGTAGCTGCTGGCGAAGCCGGTGGTATCACCCAGCACATTGGCGCGTACCACGTTGAAACCGACCGTGGCATGGTGACGTTCCTCGACACCCCTGGTCACGCTGCGTTTACCGCAATGCGTGCCCGTGGTGCCAAGGCGACCGACATCGTGATCCTGGTGGTTGCAGCGGACGACGGCGTGATGCCGCAGACCATTGAAGCTGTCCAGCACGCAGTAGCGGCTGGTGTGCCACTGGTTGTTGCAGTGAACAAGATCGACAAGCCAGGTGCTGACCTCGATCGCATCCGTAGCGAACTGTCGGTTCACGGCGTGACGTCGGAAGAGTGGGGTGGTGACACTCCGTTCGTACCGGTCTCGGCGAAGATGGGTACTGGCGTCGACGAACTGCTCGAAGCTGTATTGCTGCAAGCCGAAGTTCTGGAACTGACTGCAACTCCGTCGGCTCCTGGCCGTGGCGTCGTGGTTGAATCGCGTCTGGACAAGGGCCGTGGCCCGGTGGCTACCGTTCTGGTTCAAGACGGTACCCTGCGTCAGGGCGACATGGTCCTGGTCGGTTCGAACTATGGCCGCGTTCGCGCCATGCTCGACGAGAACGGCAAGCCAATCAAGGAAGCCGGTCCGGCCATCCCTGTCGAGATCCTCGGCCTGGACGGTACCCCGGATGCTGGCGACGAGATGAGCGTGGTTGCCGACGAGAAGAAAGCCCGTGAAGTGGCTCTGTTCCGTCAAGGCAAGTTCCGCGAAGTCAAGCTGGCTCGCGCTCACGCCGGCAAGCTGGAAAACATCTTCGAAAACATGGGCCAGGAAGAGAAGAAGACGCTCAACATCGTCCTCAAATCCGACGTCCGTGGCTCGCTGGAAGCGTTGAACGGTGCCTTGAACGGCCTGGGTAACGACGAAGTGCAAGTGCGTGTAGTGGGTGGCGGTGTCGGTGGTATCACCGAATCCGACGCCAACCTGGCACTGGCCTCCAACGCTGTACTGTTCGGCTTCAACGTGCGTGCCGATGCCGGCGCGCGCAAGATCGTCGAGCAGGAAGGTCTGGATATGCGTTACTACAACGTGATCTACGACATCATCGAAGACGTCAAGAAAGCCCTGACCGGTATGCTCGGCAGCGATGTTCGCGAGAACATCCTGGGTATCGCCGAAGTGCGTGACGTGTTCCGTTCGCCGAAGTTTGGCGCGATCGCCGGTTGCATGGTTATCGAAGGTGTTGTGCACCGTAACCGTCCAATCCGTGTACTGCGTGAAGACATCGTTATCTTCGAAGGCGAGCTGGAATCCCTGCGCCGCTTCAAGGATGACGCTTCCGAAGTACGTGCCGGCATGGAATGCGGTATCGGCGTGAAGAGCTACAACGACGTCAAAGTCGGTGACAAGATCGAAGTCTTCGAGAAGGTTCAGGTTGCTCGCAGCCTCTAACTCGCGCACTTCAAGAGCCGTGATGGGCCGCCACATGCAAATGCACGGCGCATCACCCGGACTCTAAACGCAACGCCCGGTCTGGCTTCTGTCAGGCCGGGCGTTTGCCGCTTTCAGACCACACGGGTTTCACCGTGAGGCAGTAACAGGTAACAAGACATGGCAAAAGAATATAGCCGTACCCAACGTATCGGCGATCAGATGCAGCGCGAGCTGGCACAACTGATCCGTCGTGAAGTCAAAGACCCGCGCGTCGGCCTGGTCACCATTACCGCAGTGGAAGTCAGCCGTGACGTCGGTCACGCCAAGATTTTCATCACCGTGATGGGGCAGGACAGCGCCGAAGAAATCGCACAAAGCATCAAGGTGCTGAACTCTGCCGCCGGTTTCCTGCGCATGCAGCTGGCTCGCGAGATGAAGCTGCGCAGCGTTCCTCAGCTGCACTTCCACTACGACGAAAGCGTCGTGCGTGGTGCGCATCTGTCGGCATTGATCGAGCGCGCAGTGGCTGAAGACAATCAGCATCCGGTTGCGGCAGAAGCCGAAGACACCAAGGAGTAATCGGTGGCTCAGGTCAAACGTATCCGTCGTAACGTCAGCGGCATCATCCTGCTCGACAAACCGCTGGGGTTCACCTCCAACGCGGCCTTGCAGAAGGTTCGCTGGTTGCTCAATGCCGAGAAGGCCGGGCACACCGGCAGTCTCGATCCCTTGGCCACCGGCGTGCTGCCGTTGTGCTTCGGTGAGGCCACCAAGTTCTCGCAATACCTGCTCGATTCCGACAAGGGTTATGAAACCCTGGCGCAACTGGGCAAGACCACGACCACGGCGGATGCCGAAGGTGAGGTTTTGCAGGAACGCCCGGTGACCGTTGGTCGCACCGATATCGAGGCTGTACTGCCAAAATTTCGTGGGCAAATCAGTCAGATACCGCCGATGTACTCGGCACTCAAGCGCGATGGCCAGCCGCTGTACAAGCTGGCTCGTGCAGGCGAAGTAGTGGAGCGCGAACCGCGTTCTGTTACTATTACGCGCTTGGAATTGCTGGCCTTCGAAGGTGATACTGCGCGGCTGGCGGTGGATTGCACTAAAGGCACCTATATCCGCACCCTGGTGGAGGATATTGGTGAGCAACTCGGTTGTGGCGCTTACGTTGCAGAACTGCGACGTACCCAGGCCGGGCCATTCACCCTGGCGCAGACAGTTACCCTCGAAGAGCTGGAAGCGGTACATGCCGAAGGCGGCAACGAAGCGGTCGATCGCTTCCTGATGCCATCGGACAGCGGCCTGCTGGATTGGCCTCTGCTGCAGTTCTCGGAAGCGAGCGCGTTCTACTGGCTCAACGGCCAGCCGGTACGTGCCCCGGATGCTCCGAAGTTCGGCATGGTGCGGGTACAGGATCACAATGGTCGCTTCATCGGTATCGGTGAAGTGAGCGAAGACGGGCGCATCGCGCCACGTCGTTTGATTCGGTCGGAGTGACCGAAACCAGTCTGTGTAACAGCAGGCTGGCGAGGGTGGCTGTTAACAGGCACGGTCACTACTCATTTTTAGATACAGGGATTTGTCCCTGGCCTGTTGAAACTGTTTTTTTGAAACAGTTTCCTGATAAAAGGATTGCCTCATGGCTCTCGACGTTCAAGAAAAAGCTCAAATCGTAGCTGACTACCAGCAAGCTGTTGGTGACACCGGTTCGCCAGAAGTGCAAGTTGCACTGCTGACCGCCAACATCAACAAACTGCAAGGTCACTTCAAGGCCAACGGTAAAGACCACCACTCCCGTCGTGGTCTGATCCGCATGGTTAACCAGCGTCGTAAGCTGCTGGACTACCTGAAAGGCAAGGATCTGGGTCGCTATCAGACTCTGATCGGTCGCCTGGGTCTGCGTCGCTAATAAGCGATTGCGCTAGAGGTTGGTTGTCTGTCGTGCACCAGCGGGTTTCCCGCCGGCGCATGGCAGGCTCCCAGCCTCAAGTTTTATCTGGATACCTGCTTTACCTGAGTTACACCTGGACAAACCAGTCGGGCCGACTCCCGGCGTTGCCCAAGAATTTCGCAAGAAACCAGTTCCCCAAGAGCCACAATGAAGGTAGGACACCGTGAACCCGGTAATCAAAAAATTCCAGTTCGGTCAGTCGACCGTTACCCTCGAGACTGGCCGTATCGCCCGTCAGGCCTCCGGCGCAGTATTGGTCACCGTTGACGACGACGTCAGCGTATTGGTGACCGTAGTCGGTGCAAAACAAGCCGATCCAGGCAAGGGCTTCTTCCCTCTGTCTGTTCACTACCAGGAAAAGACTTACGCTGCCGGTAAGATCCCTGGCGGTTTCTTCAAGCGCGAAGGCCGTCCTTCCGAGAAAGAAACCCTGACTTCCCGACTGATCGACCGTCCGATCCGTCCGCTGTTCCCGGAAGGCTTCATGAACGAAGTGCAGGTTGTCTGCACCGTCGTTTCCACCAGCAAGAAGACCGATCCGGACATCGCTGCGATGATCGGTACCTCGGCTGCCCTGGCGATCTCCGGTATTCCTTTTGATGGCCCGATCGGCGCTGCCCGCGTTGCGTTCCACGAAAGCACCGGCTACCTGCTGAACCCGACTTACGAGCAACAGGCTGCTTCGAGCCTGGACATGGTCGTTGCCGGTACTTCGGACGCCGTGCTGATGGTTGAATCGGAAGCCAAAGAGCTGACCGAAGACCAGATGCTGGGCGCGGTACTGTTTGCTCACGACGAGTTCCAGGTTGTGATCAACGCCGTCAAAGAACTGGCCGCTGAAGCTGCCAAGCCAACCTGGACCTGGGCTCCTGCGCCAGAAGCCACCGAACTGCTGGGCGCTATCCGTGCCGAGTTCGGCGAAGCGATCTCTCAGGCCTACACCATCACCGTCAAGGCCGACCGTTACGCTCGCCTGGGCGAGTTGAAGGACCAGGTCGTTGCCAAGCTGTCCGGTGAAGAAGGCCAGCCTTCTTCCAGCGAAGTCAAAGCGGCTTTCGGCGAAATCGAATACCGCACCGTTCGCGAAAACATCGTTAACGGCAAGCCACGTATCGACGGTCGCGACACCAAGACTGTCCGTCCGCTGAACATCGAAGTCGGCGTTCTGCCAAAGACCCACGGTTCGGCTCTGTTCACCCGTGGCGAAACCCAGGCTCTGGTCGTTGCAACTCTGGGTACTGCCCGTGATGCACAGCTGCTCGACACCCTGGAAGGCGAGAAGAAAGACCCGTTCATGCTGCACTACAACTTCCCTCCGTTCTCGGTAGGTGAGTGTGGTCGCATGGGTGGCGCTGGTCGTCGTGAAATCGGTCACGGCCGTCTGGCCCGTCGTTCGGTTTCGGCCATGCTGCCTGCCGCCGACGTGTTCCCGTACACCATCCGCGTTGTTTCGGAAATCACCGAATCCAACGGTTCGAGCTCGATGGCTTCCGTTTGCGGCGCTTCCCTGGCCCTGATGGACGCCGGTGTGCCGATGAAGGCGCCGGTTGCCGGTATCGCCATGGGTCTGGTTAAAGAAGGTGAGAAATTCGCCGTCCTGACCGACATCCTGGGTGACGAAGACCACCTGGGCGACATGGACTTCAAGGTAGCCGGTACCGCCAAAGGCGTCACCGCGCTGCAGATGGACATCAAGATCAAGGGCATCACCGAAGAAATCATGGAGATCGCTCTGGGCCAAGCCCTGGAAGCGCGCCTGAACATCCTCGGCCAGATGAACCAGATCATTGGCCAGTCGCGTACCGAACTGTCGGCCAACGCTCCGACCATGATCGCGATGAAAATCGACACCGACAAAATCCGTGATGTCATCGGTAAAGGCGGCGCGACCATTCGTGCGATCTGTGAAGAAACCAAGGCTTCGATCGACATCGAAGACGACGGTTCGATCAAGATCTTCGGCGAAACCAAGGAAGCGGCAGAAGCTGCTCGTCAGCGCGTTCTGGGCATCACCGCTGAAGCCGAGATCGGCAAGATCTACGTCGGCAAGGTTGAGCGCATCGTCGACTTCGGCGCATTCGTCAACATCCTGCCGGGCAAGGACGGTCTGGTTCACATCTCCATGCTGAGCGACGCTCGCGTTGAGAAAGTGACCGACATCCTCAAAGAAGGCCAGGAAGTGGAAGTACTGGTACTGGACGTGGACAACCGCGGCCGTATCAAGCTGTCCATCAAAGACGTGGCAGCAGCCAAGGCTTCGGGCGTTTAATTACGCCTCACGCCTGACCGCTTCAACGTTGTAGAAAATGCCCCGCAGTGAAAGCTGTGGGGCATTTTTTTGTCTGCAGGAAATTGAGACGTTCCGGAAGTTGCCTGCCCCTGAAGTCAGTGCTAGGTTTAGCCCACCGCCCGTGTAGCTCAGCCGGTAGAGCAGCGCACTCGTAACGCGAAGGTCGCAGGTTCGATTCCTGTCTCGGGCACCAGCAAGACTTGTTTTCAGATGATCCCGAATGGTTCTGAAGGCCAGACAAACCGCGCTTCATACGGTTTTTTTGCGTCAGAGAGATCCTTGATGATCCAGATCCATCTTCCATTCCCCAGATCAACGAGAACGCCATGACAATAAAAGAATTGACCCAAGAAGCCAGACACGAAGAAGCACTGAAAAAGTACGTGCTGGATGTGCCGGATCTGATGGAAGAGATCAAGGACCTGAGTGCCGATGATCAGAAGGACCAGATTCAGTGGGCGTTCGAGGATGAAGCCGAAGCCCAGGGCTTGCAGCCGTGGGAGTTGAGCCTCAAGTACACCTCGACACCGGAAGAATACGAGACAGAACGCCTGAAGCTGCATAAAGAAGCGGCCGAGGTGCTAGGTGTCGAGTGGGAAGAGTACTGCGAGATGAACAATCTGGTGGTTTGAGCAAAAACGCCAGCCTCAATGGGGCTGGCGTTTTTCATTGCACGAGAGCGATCAGATGCTCAGGCGCATCGAAAGGTCTACAGCCTTCACATCCTTGGTCATCGCACCGATCGAAATGTAATCCACCCCGGTTTGTGCAATCGGCAGCAACGTGCTTTCGTTGATCCCGCCGCTGGCCTCCAGTTTGGCTTTACCGGCATTCAGGCGCACGGCTTCGCGCATGTCGTCCAGGCTCAGTTCGTCGAGCATGATGATGTCGGCACCGGCTGCCAGCGCTTCTTTGAGTTCATCCAGGCTTTCCACTTCAATCTCGACCGGTTTGCCCGGTGCGATCTTGTGCGCGGCGGCGATGGCCTGCGCGATGCCGCCACTGGCGGCGATGTGGTTTTCCTTGATCAGGAAGGCGTCATACAGGCCGATGCGGTGGTTGTGGCAACCGCCGCAGGTCACGGCGTACTTTTGCGCCAGGCGCAGCCCCGGCAAGGTTTTGCGGGTGTCGAGCAGCTTGACCTGAGTTTCGGCCACGAAGTCCGCCAGGTATTGCGCGCGGGTCGCCACGCCGGAGAGCAATTGCAGGAAGTTCAGAGCGCTGCGTTCGCCGGTCAGCAGCGAGCGCGCAGGGCCTTCGAGGTGGAACAGCACCTGATTGGGCGTCACCCGTTCACCATCGGCAACCTGCCAGTGCACCGCCACCCGTGGGTCCAGTTGCCTAAACACGGTATCCACCCAGGCGGTGCCGCTGATGACGGCCGCGTCACGGGTAATGATGGTGGCTTTGGCCAGGCGTTCGGCCGGGATCAACTGCGCGGTGATGTCGCCGCTGCCAATGTCTTCACGCAACGCACGGCGCACGTTGGCTTCGATTTCGGCGGTCAGATCGGCGAGACGTAGATTCGGCATAACGGACTCCACAAACAAAGTGGCTCGATTATAGGGCCATGGCACGGACCAACCCAAGGCATCAGAGCGTTACGTTGGTGCTGGCGCCTGCATTTGGTCGAATCCCTGCCGTTGTCGGCGTTGACCGTCGACTCCGAACAAACGCCTGTTTGAGATCGGCAAACTCCAGCGCCTCAATCGCGGCAAGTGATCGCGCCCCGGGGGATTATCACGGCATACTGTGCCAACACAGTCGACGTCGAAGGAATCGGTATGCAGTTGGACCCCGCGAGCGGTTGGATTCAGGGTGTGCATGTCTGCCCCTCACCCAACTTCAATGCGCGCCCCGCAGGCGAAATTTCCCTGCTGGTGATCCACAACATCAGCCTGCCGCCGGCGCAGTTCGCCACCGGCAAGGTGCAGGAATTTTTCCAGAATCGTCTGGATGTCACCGAACACCCCTATTTTGAAGGGATCGCGGATTTGCGGGTGTCGGCGCACTTTCTGATCGAGCGTGACGGTACCGTCACCCAGTTCGTTTCATGTCTTGAGCGTGCGTGGCATGCGGGTGTCTCGAGCTTCGAGGGGCGGGAAACCTGTAACGATTTTTCCGTGGGCATCGAGCTCGAAGGCACGGATGATCTGCCGTTCACCGATGCGCAGTACAGCGCATTGACAGCCCTGACCCGCCAGTTACAGCAGGCGTTCACGGCGATCACTACAGAGCGCATCTGCGGGCACAGCGACATTGCTCCGGGGCGCAAAACCGATCCAGGGCCGGCGTTCGACTGGGCACGCTATCGTGCCGCCCTGGCACAAGAGGAAGGATGATGAATTTTCTGGTGTTGCTGTTGGCGGTGTGGATCGAGAAGTTCTCGGCCTTGCGTCATCGGGTTCAGCGGGACAGTGGCTGGATACACGAGCTGAACAAGCTTGAGGCCAGCCCGCGATTTTCTGGCCGGCCATGGCTGGTGTTGTCGGTAATGGTCTTGTTGCCAGTGGCGTTGCTGGGTTTGCTGCTGCTGGTCATCGAACCGGTGGCCTACGGGTTGCTGGCGTTGCCGATCCATTTGCTGGTGGTGATCTACAGCCTGGGGCGCGGTGATCTGCTGGGCGATCTCGGGCCGTTCCGCGATGCCTGGCGTCGGGAGGACCTGCAGGCCGCGGCCCATGTCGCCCAGCGCGATCTGGATATCTGCGCAGACAGTGGCGAGCAGCTGCTGGAACAGGTCGAAGGGCATTTGTTGTGGGAAGCCTACCAGAGTTTTTTCGCGGTGATTTTCTGGTACTTCCTGTTGGGTCCGGTCGCGGCACTGAGTTATCGGCTGCTGGCGCTGGCCGAAGAACACGGGAAAAACCCTGCAGTGGTCGAACGCGCCGGGCAACTGCGTCACGCCTTCGACTGGTTGCCGGTGCGTCTGCTGGCGGCGAGCCTGGCGTTGGTCGGCAATTTTGTCGCGGTCAGTCGGGTCATGCTGCATGAGCTGCTGAACTGGAACATCAGCGCCGCGCAATTGATCGTGAAAGTCGGGCTGGTGGCCGGTGAAATTCCGGCGCCGGTGGCCGGTGCAGAGGGTATCAACAATCTGGACCGCATCTGGGCGCTGCTGCTGCGTGCGGCGGTGCTCTGGTATGCCGGGTTTGCGTTGTGGACGGTCCTGCATTAGTCCAACAGTTAATGCCCCCTCGCCACAGGGCGATCACTTATCCGAAGTGCTTCGCCCTGTCGTTAACCTTAAGTTACAAAACCTCCTGCCGATTTAAGTTATACAGAGATAGCGCTGAATAGTGGCTATCTGCCGCCTATCTGCGCCTGCCAATAAAAAAAATAAGAAATCGAAGGGAGACATCCAGTGAAGAGCTTGCTCTATCCCGCTGTCGCACTGATGAACCGCCTGAGCTTCGGCATGAAGTTCAGCCTGATCAGCGTACTGTTCCTGGTGCCGATGCTGGTGACCAACTTCTATCTGGTGCGTGACTCCTATCGCGAATTCCAGGGCACGCGCATCGAACTGCAAAGTCTCGACCTGTTGGGCAGCAGCCTGACGTTACGGCGCGATCTGGAAACCCTGAACAACCTGGTGCAGATCAATGTCAGCCTCGGCCAATCCGGCAAGGCCGGCAATGTCGAATCGAAAATCAGCGCCCTCGAGCAGAATATTCTGACTCGTTTGCAAGGACTGACGGCGATGACCAGCGACCCGGAGCAGGTCGCGGTGTTTGATGGCAAACGCGATGAAATGATCGCCGCGTTCAAGGCCCAGCAAACGGAAAACTCCCTGCAAAGCAAAAGTGCCTTGATCGGCAAGCTGGTGGGCAGCGCGCAGATTTTCAGCCAGCTCATCACCAGCCAGTCCGGCCTCAGTCGTGACAACCAGAGCGACATGCGCCAGTTGAGCGAGCTCGTCACCCTCGTCACGCCACGGGTCACCCAGATCCTGGGCGAAGGTCGGGCAATGGGGTCTTATTCGCTGGGGCAGGGGTTCATCAACTCGGCTTCGAGTACCCGTTTCGATGAATTGCTGGCGCAGATTGAAAAGCTCCAGGCCGAGTATGGCCTGAAGTTGCAGGATGCCTTGGGTTCCAGCAAAGCCGCACGCGATAACCTGGCCGCTCAGGCCGATAGCAGTCGGGCATCCTTGAAGAAAGCCAGCGAGCTGTTCGAGGAGCAAGTGGTCATGGCCGATACCCTCGATGCGCCGTGGCAGGGCTTTTACGATCAGGTCAGCGCCCTGATGGACCAGACCTATCAACTCAACGAAGCAACCCTGAAGTATCTGGGCCCGCAGTTGCAGCAACGCCTGGACCAGAACCGTACACACATGATCTTGCAGGCCGTGGCGCTGTCAGTCGTATTTGTGCTGATCTTTTATCTCTACGGCGCGTTCTATGCCTCGACCCGCACCACGCTCAAGCGCCTGGGGGCGGTGATGGACAAGGTGGCGGCCGGCGACATGACCGTGACCTTCAGCGCCCACAGCCGCGATGAGCTGGGGGAGTTGGGCGAGGTGTTCAACGGCACCGTGAAAAAAATCCATGACCTGATCGAGCGGGTGGGGCAGACCGTCAGCGAAGTCGAGCGTCAGGCCGGGCAAGTGGAAAACGTTTCCGCACAAAGCAACCAGGCCGTCGCCGGGCAGCGCACACAGATCGAACAAGTGGCCACGGCCATGAACCAGATGTCGGCCACTTCCCAGGAAGTGGCGCGCAGTGCCGCCGCGGCGGTGAGCAGTGCCCACAGTGTCAACGATGAAACCATCAGTGGCCGCAGTCTGGTGGAGTCGCAGCAAGGCAGCATTGCCGCGCTGGCCAGCGAGATCGATCAATCGGTGCTGGTGATCAACCAACTGGCCAGCGACAGCCAGTCCATCAGTCGCGTGCTCGAAGTGATCAAGAGCATCGCCGAGCAGACCAACCTGCTGGCGCTCAATGCCGCCATCGAGGCAGCTCGGGCCGGTGAGCAGGGCCGTGGTTTCGCCGTGGTAGCCGACGAAGTCCGGACCCTGGCCAAACGAACCCAGCAATCGACCGAAGAAATCGAGCAGATGATCGCCAGGCTCCATGGCGGTGTCGGCGCGGCGGTCAAGGCCATGGGCACCAGCCATGAAATGGCCAACGGCACGGTCGGGCAGTCGGAGAAGGTCCAGCGCGCGCTGGAAAACATTCTGGGAGCGGTCGGCATGATCGTCGACCAGAACCAGCAGATTGCCGCCGCTGTGGAGCAGCAAACCGCCGTGGCCCACGACATCGACCAGAACATCGTCGAAATCAATCGCGCCGGCGAGCGCACCGCTGAAGGTGCGCATCAGACCGAAGACGCCAGCCGGGCGTTGTCGGCCCAGGTCGTGGAGTTGAAGCAACTGATCAGCGCATTCCGGGTCTGAAATTCCCTCGGTACCCCTGTAGGAGCGAGGCTGCTCGCGATAGCGGAGTATCAGTCGACATCAATGTCGCCTGATAAACCGCTATCGCGGGCAAGCCCGCTCCCACAGTTGGCGGGTGCTGGCCGTTATGACCAATTAAACAACTCGCAGGCATTGGCCGTACTGGCCGCGGCCAATTGCTCGGGGCTGATCGCCATGATGTCGGCCAGTGCCGCGCAGATCGCCGGCAAGTGTGCCGGGCTGTTGCGCTGACCGGGGAACATGGCTGGGGCCATGTCCGGCGAGTCGGTTTCCAGCACTACTGAATCCAGCGGTAGCTCGGCGAGCACGCGGTGCATGCGCAGCGCCTGCGGCCAGGTCGGGGCACCACCAAGGCCGAGTTTGAAACCGAGCTTGATGTATTCCCGCGCTTCTTCCTGGCTGCCGGCGAAGGCGTGGATGATGCCGGCCCGTTTGAGCTTGAAGCGTTTGAGCGTGGCAATCACTGCCGCATGGCTACGCCGCACATGGATCAATGCCGGAAGCGCGAAATCCGCCGCCAATTGCAATTGCGCCTCGAACAACGCCTGCTGGCGGTCGCGGTCCAGGGTTTCGATGAAGTAGTCCAGGCCGATCTCGCCGACTGCGCACAGTTGCCGATGGCCGGCCAGGCGGGTCAGCCAATCACCGAGTTCGCTCAAGTCTTCAGGGCGATGATCGTTCAGGTACACCGGGTGCAATCCGAACGCGGCGTGCAGGTCGGGATCACTCTGCACCAGCTCCCAGACTCGCTGCCAATTGGCCTGATAAACCCCCAGCACCACCATCCGCCGCACCCCGAGGGCGCGGCTTTCGGCCAGCAGCGCCTGACGGTCGGCGTCGAAGTCCGGAAAATCCAGATGGGTGTGGGTGTCGATCAGCTCCACGGTTCAGTCCTGGCGAATACGCTGCTTGAACGTGCGCGCGATGGCTTGCACGCCGGGCCGGTAATCCGACTGCTCGATGGCTGCCAGGGCCAGCGCGAGGGCCTTGTCGGCGATCAACTGGTGTTGCTGGGCCATGGCGTTGACCGGCAGCGGCAGGAAGTCCAGCAACTGGGTGTCGCCGAATGTGCCGAGGCGCAGCGGGCGGTTTTTCAGCGGGAAGTCGTGCAGCGCATCGAACACGCCCTGAAGCAGCACGTAGGATGTGGTCACCAGGGCATCGGGCAAATGGCCCAGGCGCTGCAGCAACTCTTCCATCAATTGTTTGCCGCATTCACGGCTGAAGGACTCGCCTTCTTCGATCAGCACCTCACCGTTGAACCCGGCGAGCGCCTCTTTGAAGCCGGCGCAACGTTCCTGGCTGATGCTCAGTTCCGGGCGGGCGCCGATCAGCGCGATCTGTTTGGGCAAGGGGTCGAGCAGGCTGCGGGTCAGTTGCAGGCTGGCCTCGCGGTCGTCACTGATCACCGAGCAGAAATGCTCGGGTTCCATGACCCGGTCGATGGCGATGATCGGAATGCCTTTGGCCTGCAATTGGTGATAGCTGTCGTCGCCGGCCGGCAGGCAACTGGCAACGATCAGTGCGTCGCAGCGCCGGGCGCGGAACAGTTGCAGCAATTGCCGTTCACTGTCCGGTGCATCGTCGGAACTGGCGATCAGCAACTGATAACCCCGGGCCCGCGCACCTTGCTCCAGCAATTTGGCGATTCGCGCGTAACTGGGGTTTTCCAGATCCGGCAGAATGAACCCCAATGTGCGGGTGTGCCGGCTGCGCAAACCGGCGGCCTGTGGGTTAGGCGTGAAGCCATGTTGTTCGACGACCGCGCGCACACGTTCGACGGTAGCGCTGCTGATGCGCTGTTGTTCGGCCTTGCCATTGATGACATAGCTGGCGGTGGTGACGGACACACCGGCCAACTGGGCGATATCACTGAGTTTCAACCCGCTGTTTCCTTGTTTTTTCGAGATTGCCTCGACATTTTCGTCAATCCTAACCGATTAAGGCAGGCGACCATTGTCGCAACGTATCCGACAAGTTGGACTTCAAGGATGGGCCAATATCGAGTAACGTGCCAATCGATCTAGATTAAACGTTTCAGCAGGCGTATTTTCTACGTTTTAGGCGCCTTTGGCCGGTTCTGCCGTGAAACCGCCAAAAGCGATGACCAAGCGCCTAAGCTGACTCATTCAAAACAATACCTGGCGCCCCAAGGCGCCAAAAAGGAGAAAGCATGCTCGAGCTCACTGTAGAGCAGATTTCCATGGGCCAGTCGGCTGTGGATAAGTCCGCAGCGCTGCAATTGCTGGCCCGGCATCTGGTCGCCGACGGCCTGGTGGCCGAGGGGTATCTCGCTGGTTTGCAAGCGCGGGAAGCGCAGGGCTCGACCTTTCTCGGTCAAGGTATTGCCATCCCCCACGGTACGCCCGAAACCCGCGAACTGGTGTTCACCACCGGTGTGCGCCTGATGCAGTTCCCCGATGGCGTGGACTGGGGTGACGGTCATATCGTTTACCTGGCAATCGGTATCGCTGCCAAATCCGATGAGCATCTGCGCCTGTTGCAATTGCTCACCCGCGCCCTCGGCGAGACTGACCTGGGCCAGGCCCTGCGTCGCGCCGGTTCCGCCGAAGCCTTGCTGAAGTTGCTGCAAGGCGCGCCGCAGGAACTGGCGCTGGATGCGCAGATGATCGGCCTCGGTGTGGCGGCAGAAGATTTCGAAGAACTGGTCTGGCGCGGCGCACGTCTGTTGCGCCAGGCCGACTGCGTGAGCAACGGTTTCTCCGCCGTGTTGCAGCAGGTTGAAGCGCTGCCCCTGGGCGATGGCCTGTGGTGGCTGCACAGCGAGCAGACGGTGAAGCGCCCGGGCCTGGCCTTCGTTACCCCGGACAAACCGCTGCGCTATCTCGGCCAGCCACTCAATGGACTGTTCTGCCTGGCCAGCCTCGGTGAGGCCCATCAAGCCCTGCTCGAACGCCTGTGCGCGTTGTTGATCGAAGGGCGTGGCCATGAATTGGGGCGCGCCACCAGCAGCCGCAAGGTCCTCGAAGTGCTTGGTGGTGAAGTGCCCGCCGACTGGCCCAGCGCGCGAATTGCTTTGGCCAACGCCCACGGTTTGCATGCGCGGCCGGCGAAAATCCTCGCGCAACTGGCAAAGAGTTTTGAAGGTGACATCCGCGTGCGGATCGTCGATGGCCACGACAGCGCGGTGTCGGTAAAGAGCTTGAGCAAGTTGCTCAGCCTCGGCGCCCGTCGGGGGCAGGTCCTGGAAATCATCGCCGAACCGGGCATCGCGGCGGATGCGTTGCCGGCCTTGTTGGCCGCCATCGAAGAAGGCCTTGGTGAAGAAGTCGAACCGCTGCCACCGGTAAGCCAGGTGCGCGAAGTCGTTGCCGATATGGCCGAAGTGGTCCTTGCCCCGGTGTCAGGCAGCGTGGTTCAGGCGATTGCTGCCGCCCCGGGGATCGCCATCGGCCCGGCTCATATTCAGGTGCTGCAAACCATCGATTACCCGTTGCGCGGCGAGTCCGCTGGCATCGAGCGTGAGCGTCTCCAGCAAGCCCTGGCGCAGGTACGCCGTGACATCCAGGGCCTGATCGAGCGCAGCAAGAGCAAAGCCATCCGCGAAATCTTCATCACCCACCAAGAGATGCTCGACGACCCGGAGCTGACCGATGAGGTCGATACGCGCCTCAAGCAGGGTGAAAGCGCCGAGGCGGCGTGGATGGCGGTGATTGAAGCGGCGGCCCGGCAGCAGGAAGCGTTGCAGGATGCCTTGCTCGCCGAACGTGCGGCCGACTTGCGCGACATCGGGCGTCGTGTGTTGATGCAGCTCAGCGGCATCGAAACCCCGAGCGAACCGGATCAACCATACATTCTGGTGATGGACGAGGTCGGCCCGTCCGACGTCGCACGTCTCGACCCCACTCGCGTGGCGGGGATTCTCACCGCCCGGGGTGGCGCTACGGCGCACAGTGCGATTGTCGCCCGGGCCCTGGGCATTCCGGCACTGGTCGGCGCCGGCCCTGGCGTGTTGCTACTGGCGCCGGGTACGCCGTTGCTGCTCGATGGCCAGCGGGGCCGCCTGCATGTGAACGCTGACGCAGCGACCTTGCAACGCGCCACGGCCGAACGCGATACCCGCGAGCAGCGCTTGAAGGCGGCAGCTGAACTGCGCCATCAACCCGCGCTGACCACCGATGGCCATGCCGTCGAAGTGTTCGCCAACATTGGTGAGAGCGCTGGCGTGACCGCCGCGGTCGAGCAGGGCGCCGAAGGCATTGGCCTGTTGCGCACCGAACTGATTTTCATGGCCCACCCGCAAGCGCCCGACGAAGCGACCCAGGAAATCGAGTACCGCCGCGTCCTCGACGGTCTGGCCGGGCGACCGCTGGTGGTGCGTACCCTCGATGTCGGTGGCGACAAACCGCTGCCGTACTGGCCGATAGCGAAGGAAGAAAACCCCTTTCTCGGCGTGCGCGGCATTCGCCTGACCTTGCAGCGCCCGCAGATCATGGAAGCGCAATTGCGCGCCTTGCTGCGGGCTGCCGACAACCGGCCGCTGCGGATCATGTTCCCGATGGTGGGCAGCGTCGACGAGTGGCGCCAGGCCCGTGACATGACCGAACGCCTGCGTCGGGAAATCCCGGTCGCCGACCTGCAACTGGGGATCATGATCGAAGTGCCGTCGGCGGCATTGCTGGCGCCGGTGCTGGCCCAGGAAGTCGACTTTTTCAGCGTCGGTACCAACGACCTGACCCAATACACCCTGGCCATCGACCGTGGCCATCCGACACTGTCGGCCCAAGCCGATGGCTTGCATCCGGCGGTGCTGCAACTGATCGACATCACCGTGCGCGCAGCCCATGCCCACGGCAAATGGGTCGGTGTATGCGGTGAGCTGGCGGCCGACCCGCTGGCAGTGCCGGTGCTGGTCGGCCTCGGTGTGGATGAGCTCAGCGTCGGGGCGCGCAGCATTGCCGAAGTCAAGGCGCGGATTCGCGAACTGGGCTTCACTCAGACTCAAACCCTTGCCCGACAGGCCCTGGCCGTGGGCAGCGCCAATGAAGTGCGCGCATTAGTGGAGGCCCTGTAATGGCCCGGATTCTCACCCTGACCCTCAACCCGGCGCTGGACCTGACCGTCCAGTTGCCGCGCCTTGAAGCCGGCCAGGTCAACCGCAGCGATGTGATGCACACCCACGCCGCCGGCAAAGGCGTAAACGTGGCGCAAGTGCTGGCGGACCTCGGGCATCAGCTGACCGTCAGCGGCTTTCTTGGCGAAGACAACCTGCAAGCGTTCGAAACGTTGTTCGCCAAACGCGGTTTCGTCGACGCTTTCATCCGCGTTCCGGGCGAGACCCGCAGCAATATCAAACTGGCGGAAAGCGACGGCCGCATCACCGACATCAACGGGCCGGGGCCGCAGGTCAGCGAAGCGGCGCAGCAGGCCTTGATCGATCGACTGGAGCAGATTGCCCCGGGCCATGATGCGGTGGTGGTCGCCGGAAGCTTGCCGTTGGGCGTCAGTGCGCAGTGGTTGCAGGCGTTGATCCTGCGCTTGAAGAGCCTGGGTCTGAACGTCGCCCTCGACACCAGCGGCGAGGCGTTGCGTGCAGCGCTCAAAGCGGGGCCGTGGCTGATCAAACCCAACACCGAAGAGCTGGCCGAGGTGCTGGATTGTGAGGTCGTGTCGGTCAGTGCCCAGGCCTTGGCGGCGGAGCGCTTGCACGCCCAAGGCATCGAGCATGTGGTGATTTCCCATGGTGCCGAGGGTGTGAACTGGTTCAGCGTCGGCTCGGCGCTGCATGCCACGCCACCCAGGGTCAGCGTCGCCAGCACGGTGGGCGCGGGTGATTCGTTGCTGGCGGGGATGCTCCACGGTTTGCTCAGTGCCGATACGCCGGAGCAGACCTTGCGCACCGCCACGGCGATTGCCGCGATGGCAGTGACCCAGATCGGATTCGGCATTGGCGATGCAGCGCAACTGGCGCAGCTCGAACAGGGTGTGCGCGTGCGTCCCCTGACAGAACAATAAGAGGGTTTGTCATGAAGTTAGCCATCGTTACGGCCTGCCCGAGCGGCATGGTCACCAGTGTGCTGTGTGCCCGGCTGCTCGATGCCGCGGCCCAGCGTCAGGGCTGGAGCACCAGTGTCGAAGTCACCGATGCTGCGCATCCCGAAAAACAACTGTCGGCGGCCACCCTCGACGCAGCCGAGTGGGTGCTGCTGGTGACCAGCGCGCCGGTGGACATGTCGCGGTTTGTCGGCAAACGGCTGTTCCAGAGCACCCCGGCCCAGGCCCTGCAGGACGTGGAAGCCGTGCTGCGGCGCGGTGCACAGGAAGCACAGGTCTACGTCGCTACCGAAGCCGTCATCGAACCTGTGGCGGCGGTCCAGAACGCACCGCGACTGGTGGCCGTCACCGCCTGCCCGACGGGTGTCGCTCACACGTTCATGGCTGCCGAGGCCTTGCAGCAAGCGGCAAAACGCCTGGGCTATGACCTGCAGGTGGAAACACAGGGCTCGGTCGGTGCGCGCAATCCATTGAGCGCGCAAGCCATTGCCGAGGCCGATGTGGTGTTGCTGGCGGCCGATATCGAAGTCGCCACCGAGCGTTTCGCCGGCAAGAAAATCTATCGCTGTGGCACCGGCATTGCCCTTAAGCAAGCCGAGGCGACCTTGAAAAAGGCCTTGGCCGAAGGCCAGCAGGAAAGCGCATCGAACACTGCCAAGACAACGGCCAAGCAGGAGAAGACGGGCGTCTATAAACACCTGCTGACCGGCGTGTCGTTCATGTTGCCGATGGTGGTGGCCGGCGGCTTGATGATCGCCTTGTCGTTCGTGTTCGGCATCACCGCGTTCAAGGAAGAGGGCACGCTGGCGGCGGCGTTGATGCAGATCGGCGGCGACACTGCGTTCAAGCTGATGGTGCCGCTGTTGGCGGGTTATATCGCCTATTCCATTGCCGACCGTCCGGGCCTCGCGCCGGGGATGATCGGTGGCATGCTGGCGAGCACCCTGGGCGCCGGCTTCATCGGCGGGATCATTGCCGGCTTCCTTGCCGGTTACGCGGCCAAGGCGATCAACCGTTATGCGCGATTGCCGCAGAGCCTTGAGGCGCTCAAGCCGATCCTGATCATCCCGCTGCTGGCGAGTCTGTTCACCGGTCTGGTGATGATCTACGTGGTCGGCAAGCCGGTGGCCGGGATGCTTGCCGGGCTTACGCATTTCCTCGACAGCATGGGCACCACCAACGCGATTCTGCTGGGTGTGTTGCTGGGCGGCATGATGTGCGTCGACCTCGGCGGGCCGATCAACAAGGCGGCCTATGCGTTCTCGGTGGGCTTGTTGGCGTCGCAGAGTTACGCGCCGATGGCGGCAACCATGGCGGCCGGCATGGTGCCGCCGATCGGCCTGGGCATCGCCACGTTCATTGCCCGACGCAAGTTTGCGCAGAGTGAGCGCGAAGCCGGTAAGGCAGCACTGGTGCTGGGGCTGTGCTTCATCTCCGAAGGGGCGATTCCGTTTGCGGCGAAAGACCCGTTGCGGGTGATTCCGGCGAGCATCGCCGGCGGTGCGCTGACCGGTGCGCTGTCGATGTATTTCGGCTGCAAATTGATGGCGCCCCACGGTGGGTTGTTCGTGCTGGCGATCCCGAATGCGATCAACCATGCGCTGCTTTACTTGTTGGCGATTGTGGCGGGGAGCCTGTTGACGGCGGTGGTGTATGCGCTGGTGAAACGGCCGGAGACGGTGGAGTTGGCGGTAGAACCCGTCACCGCCTGACACTTGCCCCTGTGGGAGCGGGCTTGCTCGCGAAAGCGGAGTGTCAGCAAAGCGTATTTCGGCTGACACGACGCCTTCGCGAGCAAGCCCGCTCCCACAAGGGATCTGTGGTGTTGACAGGATCTGTGTCATGCCAGGGTCATAGGGCCATGCTTTAGTTTTTCCTTTTTCAGGGAGAACACCATGAGCGATTTCGACCTCGGGCGCCGTCGTGTCATGCAAGCGGTCGGCGCCGGGCTGTTGTTGCCGGGGCTGGCGCCGGCGGTGATCGCTTCGGTCAAGGATCGGCCGCAACTCACCGACGGCGTGCAATCCGGCGACCTGCTGGGCGACCGGGCGATTATCTGGAGCCGCTGCGACCGCCCTGCGCGGATGGTGGTGGAGTGGGACACCCGCAGCCTGTTTCCCAACCCCCGGCGATTCGTCTCGCCGCTGGCCGATGCGCGCACCGATCTCACTGCCCGGGTCGAACTCACAGGACTGCCCGCCGACCAGGCGATTTTCTATCGCGTGCAGTTCGAGGACGCCCAGAGCGGCGTCGCCAGCGAGCCCTGGTTCGGTCACTTGCGCAGCGTGCCGCAAACCCGCCGTGACATCCGTTTTGTCTGGAGCGGCGACACCGTCGGCCAGGGCTTCGGCATCAACCCGGACATTGGCGGCATGCGCATCTACGAAGCAATGCGCCTGCGTCTGCCGGATTTTTTTATCCACAGCGGCGACACCATTTACGCCGACGGCCCGATCCCGGCGCAGCTCACCACCGAAGGCGGCCGGGTGTGGCGCAACATCACCACCGAGGCCAAGAGCAAAGTCGCCGAGACCCTCGATGAGTATCGCGGCAACTATCGCTACAACCTGATGGACGAAAACATCCGTCGCTTCAACGCTGAGGTCCCGCAGATCTGGCAGTGGGACGACCACGAAGTGGTGAACAACTGGTCGCCGGGCAAGCAGCTGGATGCGCGTTACCAGGACAAAGATATCCACAGCCTGGTGGGCCGCGCACGCCAGGCCTGGCTCGAATACGCGCCGATGCGTTTGCAGAGCGGCGATGGCGGCGGGCGGATCTATCGCAAGTTGGGTTACGGGCCGCTGCTCGATGTTTTCGTGCTGGACATGCGCAGTTATCGCGGGGCCAACGATGACAATCTGGGCGCTGAAAAACCCTTCCTCGGGCGTGAGCAACTGGACTGGCTCAAGCGCGAAATGCAGGCCTCGAACGCGCAATGGAAAGTCATCGCGGCCGACATGCCCATTGGCCTCGGCGTGCCCGACGGTGAAGTCAGCCCCGGTGTCGCGCGCTGGGAAGCGGTAGCCAACGGTGACCCCGGCCCGGCCCAGGGGCGTGAACTGGAAATCGCCGAACTGCTCGGTTTCCTACGGGCGCAGAAGGTGCGCAATTTCCTGTTCCTGACCGCGGATGTGCATTACTGCGCGGCCCATCATTACCACCCGGATCGGGCGGCGTTCCAGGATTTCGAACCGTTCTGGGAGTTCGTCGCCGGACCGCTGAATGCCGGTAGCTTCGGACCGAACTCGCTGGATAAAACCTTTGGTCCTGAAGTGGTGTTCGAAAAGGCGCCGTCAGCGCAGAACGTCTCGCCGTTTGCCGGGTTTCAGTTTTTTGGCGAGGTGAATATCGATGGGCAGAGCGGGGAGTTGAGCGTGGTGTTGCGGGATCTGGATGGGGTGTCTGTATTCGAGCGCAAGTTGCAGCCGGTTTGACCGACACATGAACCCCTGTGGGAGCGGGCTTGCTCGCGAAGGCGTCGTGTCAGTCGAAAGCATCTTCGCTGACACTCCGCTTTCGCGAGCAAGCCCGCTCCCACAGGGGGATGTGGTGAATCAGTACACGTCGCGGCGGTAGCGGCCCTGTTCGATCAGGCGCTCCACTTCGGCAGCGCCCAGCACCTCGTTGAGCACCTGGTCCACGCCCGAAGCCATGCCTTGAAGGCTGCCGCAGATGTAGATCACCGCATCGTCCGCCAGCCACTTCTTGAGCTCGGCTGCCGATTCACGCAGGCGATCCTGTACGTAAATCTTTTCGGCCTGGTCGCGGGAAAATGCCAGGTCCAGGCGCGCCAGATCACCATTGATCAGCCACTCCTCCAGCTCCTTTCGGCACAGGTAGTCGTGCTCGCGATGGCGTTCGCCAAACAGTAGCCAGTGGCGTTGCTGACCATCGGCAATCCGGGCCTTGAGCAGGCTGCGCAACCCGGCCAGCCCCGTGCCATTGCCCAGCAGGATCATCGGCACCGGTTGGGCCGGCAGATGGAAACCACTGTTGCGCCGCACGCGCAGGCTGATGGAGGCGCCCACAGGCGCGTGTTCGGTCAGCCAGCCGGAACCGATGCCGAGGTTGCCGTCGGCATGCACTTCCTGGCGCACGATCAATTCCAGCACGCCATCGGCCGGGATCGAGGCAATGGAATACTCGCGCATGGCCAGCGGCACGAGGGATTCTGCCAGCGCTTGGGCGTGCAGGCCGACCAGGTGGGCACGGTTTTCCGGCAACTGGCGGCTGGCCAGGGCCTGTTCGAGGGTTTCTTCCAGACCGTTGAGTTGCACCTTGGTTTCACCGTGGATCCCCATGCCGTCGAGGAAGTGCTCGATGGCCCACGGGCAATTGCGCGGCATCACCTCCACCAGGTCGCCCGCCAGCCAGCTACTGGTGGAAGGCGGCTTGAGGCCCAACAAGTACACCGGAGAACCACTGCTGTCCGGGTTCAGCAGTTCACGACGCAGCAGGGTCCAGTGGTCGAAGCGGGGCGCTTGCCAGGTATCCACGGGGGCCTGGCCGGTCAACAGGCCCAATTGCTGTTGCCAGTGACGAAAGGCATAAGGGTCACCGCTGTCGACCTCCACGGGGGCAAACAGGGTCTTTGCGCCATGTTCGCCCAACCAGGCGTGCAGGCGTTTGGCGAATCCGCAGAAGTGTTGGTACTGCCGGTCGCCCAGTCCCAGGACGGCGTAATTCAGGCGTCCCAGGCTCGGTGCCCGGCCCAGTACCTTGCGTTCGAAACCGCGGGCGCTGTCCGGTGCTTCGCCGTCGCCGAAGGTGCTGACGACGAACAAGGCATTGTTCGACTCATGCAAGTCCTGCTCGCTGACGTCCGCCAATGGTTGCACTTTTACCGGCAAGCCTGCGGCCTGCAATTGTCCGGCGGTTTGCCACGCCAGTTGCTCGGCAAAACCACTTTGGCTGGCAAAGCCGATCAGCCACGTCGGCGCATCGCTGGCGGTTTGCACGAGGTCTTTGCGCGCATCCTTGATCTGGCGCTTTTTGCGCCGACGATCCAGGTACAGCATCCAGCCGGTGACGAAGAACAGCGGCATGGTCAGCGAGGTGATGGTCAGGAGGATGCGCCCGACGATGCCGAAGTAACTGCCGACGTGCAGCGCATAGATGCTGGTCAGCAGTTGCGCCTTGAGGCTCTTGTCGCTGTAGCGATCAACGCGCTTGACCACGCCGGTGGCCGGGTCGAGGGTGATCTGGTTCAGGGCGCGGTCGTGAGGCGAAGTTTTCAGCAGGAAGTACACGGTCGCCGGTTGGCCGGCCACGGGCGGCATGCGCACGTTATAGGAACTGAGTTGCGGACCGGCCGCGCTGTAGATGCTGCTCCACATCGCCGCGTAATCGGCCGTCGGTGCCGGACCGCTCGGTGCAGGGCCGCGTCCGCCGCGAACGCGTTCGCTCTGCGGTGAGTCGGAGAGCAAGCGGGTCAGGCCCTTGTTGTACCACTCGTAAGACCAGGACAGCCCGGTCAGTGCCGCCAGGAGGTAAAACACCAGGCACCAGGTGCCGGCCACCGAGTGCAGGTCCCAGTTGAAACTGCGGCCCTTTTTCTTCCAGTCCAGGGTCAGCCATGCGCGCCAGCTTTTCCATTGACGAGGCCAGCGCAGGTACAGGCCGGACAGGCAGAAGAACACCAGGATCAGCGTGCACGCGCCGGTGATCTGCCGACCCGTGTCGCCCATGGCGAGGAAGCGGTGCAGTTGCAGCATCAGGCCGAAGAAGCCCTGGCCGGTAGCATCGCCGAGGAACTCGGCGGTGTACGGATCGAAGTAACGCATCTCGCCACGGCGTTCACCCGGAGGCGGGGTGAACCATACTTTGGCGGCGTTGCCGCTGTCGGTTTCCACCGTGAGCATCGAGACTTTTTTGCCCGACGCGGCTTCGATTCGCTCCACCAGTTCGGCAGGCGGCAGAACACCGGCGACCTGTTTTTCGACCTGCAATACAGAAGGGTTGAGTGTGCTCAGGATTTCATCCTGAAACGACACCGCCGCCCCGGTGATGCCCATCAGGGCCAGGACCAGCCCGGCGCTGATGCCGAAAAACCAGTGCAACTGGAACAGGGTTTTCTTCAACACGTCGCTCGCCTTGTTCGTTCAAATTGATTCATCACGGCGCGCATTATGCCGTGGGGTTGTCGAGAAGCATTCTTTTTTACACACAAAAGCCCCGTTCACGGTATGAACGGGGCCTGGTCTGATTTCAGCCTTCACCCTCCCACAGGGATTGCAGTGTAAGTGGCAATCAGAAGTGGAAGTTGGTGCTCAGCAAAGCGGTACGGCCGGCCGCCTGGTTGGCGAAGTGAGTCGAGAACGCCTTGTCGTAGTAGGTTTCGTCGGTCAGGTTCTGCACGTTCAGTTGCAGGTCGACGTTCTTGGTCAGCTTGTAGGCCGCCATCGCGTCGTAACGAACGTAGGAATCGACCATGGTGGTGTTGGCGGCACTGCCGAACACGTCATCGACATAGAACGCACCGCCACCGATGGTCAGCCTTGGCGTGACCTGATAGGTCGTCCACAGGCTGGCGCTGTTTTTCGGCGTGTTAGGCAGTTCGTTGCCATCGTTGGCTTTGTTTGCCGGCATGTCGCCGCCATCGACTTGCTCGCTGTCCATGTAGGCGTAGCCGGCGAAGACCTGCCATTTGTCGGTGAGCTTGCCGGTGGCCGACAGTTCGACACCTTGAACGCGGGTTTTGCCGACGTTTTCGTACGTCGTGGTGTTGGTCTGCACACGAGCGTTTTCTTTCTCGGTGCGGAAGATGTCGGCAGTCAGGGACAGACGATCGTTCAGCAGGTCCCACTTGGTACCGATTTCGTAGTTCTTGGTGGTTTCCGGCTCCATGTCGCTTTTCAGCAGGTTGCCGTTGCGATCCGGCGTGCCGCCCAACGGGTTGCCTTCCGAACCTTCGCCCAGGGTGTTGCCCGGTGGCGTGGCAGACGTCGCGTAGGACGCATAGATGCTGCCGTTCTCGGCTGGTTTGTACACCACGCCGAACTGACCGGTAACGAATTCGCTGGTGTCATCGCCCTTGGACGTGGTCACGCTGGAACCGTTGAAGGTTTTGTATTCGGTGTCGAAATGGTCGTAGCGCAGGCCCATGTTCACCAGCCACTGCTCGGTCAGCGTCAGGGTGTCGAACACATACAGCGCGTAGGTGTTGGCCTTGGTGTCGGTGCCCGCATAGTTGCGCGAGATGGCGCCGCTCCACGGATCATTCGGGGTCGGGTTGGACAGCGAGGTGCAGTTGTAACCGCTTGGCGCGCCGATCAGTGCCGGCGAGCAGTTGGTGGTTACCGCTGCTGTTCCCGGGGTAGTGTCCGTGTTGACGTTGTACGAGGATTTCTCACCTTCCTCATGGGTGTATTCGACACCGGTGGAGAAACTGTTCTTGAACCCGGCGATGTAGACGTCACCAAACAGGTCGGTCTGGTTGGTGGTGGTCTCGGTGTTGCTCACGCGGGTGTTCGCCCGGCGCCAGACACTGCCGTTGTTGACGTTGCCTTTACTGTCGTCCGGCTGGGTCAGGATGTAATCCTGCATGCTGTTACCGTGGCGCAGGGTGTTCTTGATGGTCAGCGAGTCACTCAGGTCGTGCTCGATGGCGAAGGTCGCCGTGTCGGTGCGGGTCTTGCGGAAGTCGCGGTCGGTCAGGCCATAGAAATTGCTGCTGTCGCCGCCGTCATTCGGCTTGTCCGGGTTGGCCTTGGTACGGGCCGCCGAGCCTGCGGCCGGGATGGAGTAAGGAATGCCCGAATCCGGCGTGTCGTTGCTTTCGAGGTGGTAGTAGTCGAGGTTGACGCGTGTGTCCGTACCCAGGCCGAAAGCCAGGGACGGTGCAACACCCCAGCGGTCGTAGTCGACGCTGTCACGCCCGGCGACGTTGCTCTCGTGGCTCAGCAGGTTCAGACGGCCAGCGGCGGTGTCGGTGAACTGGTAGTTGCCGTCGAAGGTGTAGCGCTGGGTCTGGTCGGAGCCCCAGGTGAAACCACCGTCGAGCGAATCGCCCAGATGAGCTTTTTTGCTGACCAGGTTGATGCTGCCGCCCGCAGCGCCACGACCGCCGATGGCGGAGTTCGGGCCTTTGCTGACTTCGATCGATTCAACGGCGAAGATTTCGCGGCTCTGGGAACCGGTGTCGCGCACGCCGTCCAGGTAGGTGTCGCCCTGGGCGTCGAAGCCGCGGATGAACGGACGGTCGCCTTGCGGGTTGCCACCTTCACCGGCACCGAAGGTGATGCCTGGAACAGTACGCAATGCGTCCTGCATGTTGAGGGCGCCGGTGTCTTTGAGAACCTGTTGCGGAATGACGGTTACCGAGCGCGGCGTGTCGATCAGCGGCGCGGTGTATTTGGGCGAGGAGGCTTTCTCGACGTTGTAGGTTGTCTCGTCCTGGGTTTCGCCGGTGATGGCGGTGGCGCCCAGCGAAATCACTTTGTCCGGTGCTTTTTCGTCGGTTTTTTCCGCCGCGAAAACCATGTGGCCCGCAGAGCCGGCAGTAATCGCCATGCCGATGGCGGATGCGAGCAGACGTGGTGAACTGACCGGTACTTGTGGTTGTTGACGCGACATTTGAATTCCCCTCCCCAAGGATTTGAGGCCGCGGAATATAGGGTAAATAGGTATTCGTAACAATTGCGAAACATTACTATTCGCACTGAATTTACAATCTTTACAATTTAACCTTACGGTTTCTGCTGACTCATTCGTCAGATGGGTTTTACACAGGCAATAAGAATCAATACCATTGGCATCCCTTTGGTTTCAGGTGCCTCTGTCATGCTGCTGCACATTCCCGGCCTGTTTGAAAAAGACGAGGTGCAGCGCATTCGCGAGGCTCTGGAGCAAGCCGATTGGGCCGATGGCAAGATCACCGCCGGCTACCAGTCGGCCAAGGCCAAGCACAATTTGCAGTTGCCGGAAGGCCACCCTCTGGCCAAGGAGATCGGCGCGGCGATGCTGGAACGGTTGTGGAAAAATCCGCTGTTCATGTCGGCAGCGTTACCGCACAAAGTCTTTCCTCCGTTGCTGAACTGTTACACCGCCGGTGGCAGTTTCGACTTTCATATCGACAATGCGGTGCGTCAGCCCAAAGGCGGCATCGAGCGGGTACGCACTGATTTGTCCGCCACGCTGTTCTTCAGCGAGCCTGAGGATTACGACGGCGGCGAACTGGAAATCCAGGACACCTTCGGCACCCAACGGGTGAAGCTGCCCGCCGGCGACATGGTGCTGTACCCCGGTACCAGTTTGCATAAGGTCAACGCGGTGACACGCGGAACGCGACTCGCCTCGTTTTTCTGGACGCAAAGCCTGGTACGCGAGGACAGCCAGCGCGCCCTGTTGTTCGAGATGGACGGGGCGATTCAACAACTGACCCGCGATGTGCCCGATCATCCATCGCTGATCCGCCTCACCGGCACGTATCACAACCTGTTGCGTCGCTGGGTCGAGGTGTAAGTGGCGGATTTCCGTTTACGCCGCGAGGAAATGCTCGACGGTGAGCGCCTGCGCGCGATGCTCGACGAAAGTCCGGCCCGGGCGGCCCAGGCCATCCTGATTGCCGCACGAGAAGGTGAGGTCGAAGCCCAGGCCTTGCTCGGGCAGATTCTGCTCGACGGCCAGGGCATCGCGCAGGACCAACCGCTGGCGCTGAGCTGGTTCGGCATCGCCGCGCGCCAGGGGCACCTGATGGCGCGCAACATGCTCGGTCGTTGTCATGAACATGGCTGGGGTTGTGTTGCTGATGCTTCGCTGGCCGTGCGTCATTACCGGAGTGCCGCAGACGGTGGTCTGGACTGGGCGATGTACAACTACGCCAACCTGTTGGCCACCGGGCGCGGTGTAGCCGAGGATCAGGCGCGGGCGCTGAGCTGGTATCGGCGTGCGGCGGACCTTGGCCACGCGAAGTCGATGAACCTGCTGGGGCGTTATCTGGAGGAAGGCCGATTTTGCCAGGCCGACCCGGATTCCGCTTTCGAGTGGTATCGACGTTCTGCCGAGGGTGGGGATTTTCGTGGGCAATTCAGCTATGCGGCGGTACTGGCGAGCGGTGGAAAAATCGAAGAGGCCTTGGTGTGGTTGAACAAGGCATTGGCGGCAGGAAATCTGAACTTCCTGCGTGTCAGTGGCGAGGCTCTGTTACACGCTCCTCACCCCGATCTCCGGGCGTTGGCGCCGCGCTTTTCGCAGCGCGCCGTTCAATTGCAAAATCGGGCGCTGGCATGAGCATGTGGGTAGGACCGTCATTGATGCGAGCGAAAAGGCACTACTCAGGTTTTTCGCTCGCATCAATCGAAGTGCCGCAATCAACCGGATCGAAACCGGTTTAGCTCTTCCATTTCTCGCGCAGAGACTTCATATGCTTCATGAAAATGTCTGATTGTTCAATGAAGCGTTTAACAACCGACTCGAGATCGTCGCTCTCGTGATGTTCGGTAAGTTCCAGGAACTTATTAATGGCGTCGGCGATAACACTCAATTCTTGCGTATAGGAATCTCTGGGTGTTTGTACGGATTGGAATTCTTCCAACTGATTTTTTTGATCCTGCAGGATTTTTATATCTTGTTTGATGCGATCCAGATTGCGACGGCGTTCATCCAGGCGTTTTTGGATCCCGCTTCTGGCCTGGATCAGGTCATCATATTTTATTCTGTCACTGATTAAGTTGAGGAGCTTGCTGGCGGCAGAAATTCCTGCCTTGACAAGCTGGAGTTGAGGGGCTGAAAGGTTGAGGTCGGCGAGTTTTTCAGCAGTCAGGAAAAATTCCTTGATGAGCGAGAAGGTGTCTGTCGCTTCAATGAGTTTTATCGCCTCGTTCAGTTCTGATTCGTCATTGAGCAGTTCAGCTATTGCACTTTTTTCTTCTTCGATATACGGAGTAGCGTTGCTGATTGAAGTTTCCAGTTCCTTGATCCGGTATTGGTTGTCGCTGAGTGTCACTGCTTTCAGATTTGTCAGGTTGTTGTTAAGTGCAGTCGAAAGATTTAATGTTTCGGATGTCCCGTCTTCAATTAACGTTTTGATCTCTTTGTAAAAGCTGTCTATCGCCTCCTGCTGTTCTGGTGTGGGTGTTCCTGGTTTCAGGTTTTCAATGGCGCTATGAAAGTATTGGATTTCTTCTAGGGGTAGTACCGCGGGGATCAGGGTCAGGGTGCTGAGTGCCTGCTGGTCGGTTGAGTTTATTTCTTCCTGAAGCGAATTTAATTGTTCCCCGAGTACGGGTAAATAAATGTTGCTCAATGTACGGATTTTATAATTGAGCGCATCTCTGCTCTCCTTGATTTTTTTCATGTCGGGTGCGGGGTATTGAAATGAGGTGTCTAGTGTATGTACGGTCATGATTGTCCTGTCTTTAAAAAGGAAGATAAATGGTAGGAGTGTAAGTTGGCATTTGCAGAATGTCAGGCGTTGCGGGTGACGTTGTTAAAGGCTGTCAATAAGTCGCCCGCCTGCTTTTTTATCGATGACCAGTTTTCTATCATCGTGTTTAGTCTCGAGACAAAAGACACCAGGTACATGGCGTTGGTGACGCCATCGAGTTTTTTACTGGAAGAGTCGACATATTTCTCTATCAGCTCCCAGAGGCTTTCGAGGTTCGATGAACTGCCAGCAGCATCTTCAATCCTGATTTGCAGGTCCAGGAGGCTGGTTTCGAATGCCCGTAACGACGCAAACGCTGCGCTGATGGTTGCAATCTTTGCTTCGATTTCACGTCGTTCAGTTGTTAGCTGATCCAGTTCTTTCCGAGCTTGCTGGGCCTTGTTTCCATAAATGGTGGACGTGACGATGAAACCAACTGCGCCACCGAGCAGCCCCCACCATTTGCTCTCGGAGTATTCTTCGATTTCCGCCAGTTTTTCGTTGATACGCTGGTTGAGGATGTCGAGACTATCGTTGAGATCTTTTACTTCTTCGTTAAAGTTATGACTGTTGCAAAGGGCTATTTTTAAACCCAGTGCCGGCTTAAGAGAATTGGTGATTTCTTGTTTGAATTCGCTGATCTTGGCTGTGGTGGTCTGTGTGCTTGCGCTGTGTTCGGTAATAACTGTTTTGAGCTCGTCAACCAATGCCAATAAAGCCGGAATTTTTTGTTTCTCATCTCCGGTTAATTGAATTTCTGGCAGGTTTTCGATTTCCTCTGGGGTCAGGCCATCGATTTTTCCGATTCCGCTGATGTAGTTGGGTAGTGTCTTCAGGTAGTTGATGATTGATAAACCACTTGAGGTGAAGTTGTCGGCAAATACATGAAGGTCCGAACCAACTCTCTTCATATTTGATTCCAGTGGTGACCAGGTTTCAGCATGATTTTTCATGGATTTATACAGATTTTGCATATCGGCAGATTTAAGCCCGGCGATATTCAGTTGGTCGTACTTGTGTATCTGTTCTATTTCTTCAATTTCGATGGGTAGTGCCAGTCCTGCATTGACGTAGCGTCTTATTTTTCTGATGTCATCGTTTGTAATCAATAGTCCTGGTTCACGCTCGACACCTACGAGAGTTCCGGAAACGGCCCCCATGAAATCCGATGTCAGTGAGTTAAGCTCTTCGGCGGTAATGGTCTGTTCTTGAATGGCTAACATGAAAATCCCTTTTATGTATTCTCGTCATAGAGATGCTTGTTGTCGCCACTGAAAAAGTAATGGTGGTTGTGGTTAAAGTTAAGTCTGGAAGAATTTCAATGTGTGTCGGGTAGGAAGTTAAACTCTGCGCTTTGCTGTTTCTATTGGGCAAGGTGCAGATTTTTGATATCGAAACTTAATGTGTTGTGAAGTCGCTTTGAAATCGCTTTCAAGAGGAAATGGTAGAAACAAAAAAAAGGCCTGTGATTACTCACAGGCCTTTTTTGTACAGCAGGCAGGATTTAAACGTAGAACGACTTCAGCGGTGGGAAGCCATTGAACTCGACGGCGCTGTAACTGGTGGTGTACGCACCAGTCGACAGCCAGTACAGGCGATCACCGATGGCCAGGTTCAGCGGCAGGCCGTACTTGTAGTTTTCGTACATGATGTCGGCGCTGTCACAGGTCGGGCCGGCGATCACCACTTCTTCCATCTCGCCTTTCTTCTCGGTCCAGATCGGGAACTTGATGGCTTCGTCCATGGTTTCGATCAGGCCGGAGAACTTGCCCACATCCGTGTACACCCAACGCTCTACCGCGGTACGGGATTTACGTGCGACCAGCACCACTTCGCTGACCAGGATGCCGGCGTTGGCGATCAACGAACGGCCCGGCTCGAGGATGATTTCCGGCAGGTCATCACCGAAGTCTTCCTTCAGGAAGCGAATGATTTCTTCGGCGTAGGTTTCCAGGCTGTTGGTGCGGGTGATGTAGTTGGCCGGGAAGCCGCCGCCCATGTTGATCAGCTTCAGGTGGATGCCGTCTTCCTCCTTCAGGCGTTCGAAGATCACTTTGACCTTGGCGATTGCCGCGTCCCAGACGCTGATGTCGCGCTGCTGCGAGCCGACGTGGAACGAGATGCCGTAAGGCACCAGGCCCAGGTCGCGGGCGAGGATCAGCAGGTCCATGGCCATGTCGGTCTGGCAGCCGAATTTGCGCGACAGTGGCCAGTCGGCGGTGGTCGAGCCTTCGGTCAGGATACGAACGTAGACTTTCGAACCCGGTGCAGCCTTGGCGATGTTGCGCAGGTCGGCTTCGGAGTCGGTGGCGAACAGGCGCACGCCCTTCTCGTAGAAGTAGCGGATGTCCTTGGACTTCTTGATGGTGTTGCCGTAGCTGATCTGGTCGGCGCTGACGCCGCGATCGAGCACTTTGTCCAGCTCGTAGATCGAGGCGATGTCGAAGCTCGAGCCTTTCTCTTTAAGCAGGTCGATGATCTCGACAGCCGGGTTGGCCTTGACCGCGTAGTAGACCTTGGCGAATTCGAAACCGGCGCGCAGGTCGTCATAGGCCTGGCTGATCATCGCGGTGTCGATCACCACGAACGGGGTTTCCTGTTTGTCGGCGAACGCCTTCATTTTCTGAAAGGTTTCACGCGCGAAATAGTCTTCGACCTGGATCGACATACCTGGGAGCTCCTAATGGCAAACGAGTAAAAACAATGGGTGCAAATGAACGTCCTCCGTATCCCCACTTTGGTTCGCCTACTTCCCAAGGCATGTCGCCGAAAGCAAAAAGGCCATGGGAGCGTTGCGCCCTTGGCCTTGCTGTCTCGTCGTCAGTACTTGAGCCGGATGGATCGTTTCCAGCATGGACGTTCGGCGCGAACTTTAGGGCGTGAGGGGCTTGAGATCAACAAAAAATGTCGCGTTTTTGCACTCTTCTGACGCGCGTTACGAGCATCACTCTTTGTAACCGACTCAGATGACAGTCGGATGTTCCCGAAGAATTTTGAAGTGTTAAACATACCTGCACGTTCGACGCTTTTGTGCACAAACTCTCTGATAACTACGATGGCGTCAAAATCGGCGACGTTGGCTGCGAGAAGGTGGGCTGAGGGGGGATTTGGCTATTTCAGAAGGTATTTCTGGATAGCTTTTGCAGGCGCTACTGTTGATATTTTTTTCCGGCCTGTGAGTCTCTGAAAAAACGCACAGAACCTGTGGGAGCGAGCTTGCTCGCGAAAGCGTAATGTCAGTCAACGACGTTGTTGGCTGTGAAAATGCCGTCGTGAGCAAGCTCGCTCCCACAGGTTTTGCATTTTTACCGAGCCATATGAGCTGTCAGGTGACTACGGCTGCTGCGCTCCCGAACAGGAGCAAGGTCGATCAGGGCGACACTGTTTGACCGACGAAATACGGGAACGGTCGCCGATCAATAGACGTTAAGCCTAAGGCTTACGCTCTTGCGAATGGCTGGGTACTGCTGCGTGGTAACGGTAAATTGAATGATGGTGTTTTGTTGCACATTGTTTAACGTGAATGTCCCGTTCATGTTTCCAGGACCTCGATTGATAGTGGCGCCAGCTGTAGTTGTCGTCCACACGGAGGTAACGCCTGTAATTTCCCTGCCGTCTTTATCGACGAGTTTTGCCGCGATCACCAGTTTGAAGTTTCCCCCTTTTTTGACAAGCTGCGGGTCTGCCAGACCTCCTATGATGATTTGTGTGGGTGGACCAGCCATGATCTTTTGCTCCACGGAGTTGGCCTCTGGTGTCGGTGTGGCAGGTGATGTCGAATCGTTGGTTTTCATGGGTGACCTCTATAACCTGGTAAGTTTGTTTTTGAGAGCATGTCGCTGTGCTCCCGATTGAGTAGAACTTTTTCCAGGCAATAGCGGACCTATCACTTTTGACAGTCTCTAATATTCGTTTGTTAACGATTGCGAATTTACATAGCACCAGCACTTGACCCTGTCTCCGTTTTTCCTCTTGAGGTGGTGATGGGTCAAGCGAAATGGACTATGGAAGATAATCTATCAAGTGAGTGCTACTTCAGCCGGTGAAACAATACTGGTCTTGGCGCCGCGGGAGCGACCTGAGCTCAGGTAAGCCGCAATCGACTCCTGAGTGACCTCGCCAAGGAACACCCGCTCGGCATCCATCACCGGCAGCCACGCCCGATTGAACTCGTACATGCGCGACAGCAGGATGCGCAAATGTTCGTCGTACGCTGCCGTGGCGTTGAACTCGCGTTGGTACTGCGCGCAGGTGCCGGTCTGACGGTGCAGGTCGCGACGTCGCACGTAACCCAGGGCTTTGTTCTCGGCACAAGTGACCACCACATAGCGTCGGTCATGCTCGTCCATCAACTCCAGCGCTTCGGCCACCGGAGTTTGCGGGCTGACGGAAGGCGCGTTGTCCGCCGCGTCTTCGGCTTTCACCAGCAGCAGGCGCTTGAGCGTGCTGTCCTGGCCGACGAAGTTGCTGACAAATTCGTCCGCCGGATGCGCGAGCAACGTGTCCGGGTGATCGATCTGCAGCAGCTTGCCGGCGCGGAAGATCGCGATCTTGTCACCGAGCTTGATCGCCTCGTCGATGTCATGGCTGACCATGATCACGGTCTTGTTCAGCGCCCGCTGCATTTCGAAGAATTCGTTCTGGATCATCTCGCGGTTGATCGGGTCGACCGCGCCGAACGGTTCGTCCATCAGCAACAGCGGCGCATCGGCCGCCAGTGCGCGAATCACGCCGATCCGCTGTTGCTGGCCACCGGACAATTCGCGGGGATAGCGATGCAGATACTGCTTGGGTTCGAGCTTGATCATGCTCATCAACTCGCGGGCGCGATCGTGGCATTTCTGCTTGTCCCAGCCGAGCAGTTTCGGCACCACGACGATGTTCTCCTCGATGGTCATGTTCGGGAACAAACCAATCTGCTGGATCACGTAGCCGATGTTGCGGCGCAACGTCACTTCGTCGAGGCCGGTGGTGTCTTCGCCGTTGATCAGGATCTTGCCCGAGGTCGGTTTGATCAGGCGGTTGATCATTTTCAGCGTGGTGCTTTTGCCGCAACCCGATGGCCCGAGGAACACGCAGATTTCGCCTTCATTGACGGTCAGGCTTACCGAGTCCACGGCTTTCACATCTTTGCCGTTGCTTTGGAAGGTCTTGCTGAGGTTTTGAAGTTCGATCATTTCAGGAGTCCTTTTGGAGTCAGCGAGCGTTGCAGCCATTGCAGAAGCAGGTCGGCGAAGATGGCCAGCACACTGACCAGCACGGCACCGACGATCAGCATCGACATGTCGCTGCGGCTGATGGAAGCGAGGATGAGTACGCCCAGGCCACCGGCGCCGATGGTGGCGGCGATGGTCATGACGCCAATGTTCATCACCACGGCGGTGCGCACACCGGCGAGGATCACCGGCACGGCGATGGGCAGTTCGACCATGCGCAGGCGCTGGCCGAAGGTCATGCCAATGCCGCGCGCGGCTTCGCGGATGCCCGGCTCGACATTGGTCAGGGCCAGGTAGGTGTTACGCATGATCGGCAGCAGCGAATACAGGAACACCGCGGTAATCGCCGGCATCGGCCCCAGGCCCTGGCCGAACTTTGAGTAGAACGGCAGCAGCAGGCCGAACAGGGCAATCGACGGCACGGTCAGCAGCACGGTGGCGCTGGCCTGTAACGGACCGGCGAGGCTCGGGAAGCGTGTCATCAGGATGCCCAGCGGCACGCCAACCAGAATCGCCAGGGTCACGGCGATGCCGACCAGCGTGATGTGCTGCCAGGTTAGGTGAAGCACTTGTGCCCAGTCGAGATGGGAAAAGGCGTTGAGAAAATTCATAACGTCTGCTCCTCAGTTCAACGGATGCTGGCGCAGGAAATCTGCGGCTACGGATGAAGGGCTTTGGTGATCGACATCAACCCGCGCGTTGAGCTGGCGCATGGTTTCGTCGTCGAACAGGTCAGCCAATGGCTTGAGCTGGGCGGCCAACTGCGGGTGGGCGTCGAGGTAGTCCTGACGAACCACCGGCGCGGCGGTGTAGTCGGGGAAGTAGTGCTTGTCGTCTTCCAGCAACTTGAGCTTGAACGCGTTCAAGCGTCCGTCAGTGGTATAGACCAGGCCCGCAAATACCTGGCCGTTGCGCAGGGCGGTGTAGACGAGGCCGGCGTCCATCTGCCGGATGTTTTTACGGGTCAGGTCCATGTCGTAGAGCTTGACCATGCCGGCCAGACCGTCGGAGCGGTTGGCAAACTCGGTGTCCAGCGCCACCAGCGGATTGTCCTTGGCTTCGGCGCGCAATGTTCGATCAAGGTCACTGATGGTGTTGACCTGCGGGTACTCGGCAGCGATGTTCGCCGGCAGCGCCAGCGCGTAGGTGTTGCTGAACTTCGACGGCGAGAGCCAGGTCAGGCCTTTCTTCGCGTCCAGCTCGGTGACCCGCGCCAATGACTGCTGGCTGTCGAGTTTTTCCGTGACGTGGTTGTAGGAAACCAGCGATACGCCGGTGTACTCCCAGACCATGTCCAGTTGCCCGCTTTCCTGGGCACTGCGGGCCAGGTTGCTGCCCAAACCGCCGGTGACCTGGGCGTCGTAGCCTTTGGTTCGCAGGTATTGGGCGGTGATTTCCGCCAGAAGGGTCTGTTCGGTGAACACCCGGGCGCCGATGCGGATCACCGGTTTGTCAGCGGCTTGGGCAAATCCTGCGCACAGCAGGACGCAGCCTAGTAAAAAGCTTGAAGTTTTCATGACGATTCCTTTGCCGGGGCTTAAGACAAGCGCAAGCCGCGTTCGAGCCAGAGGCGGCTGGCGAGTGTCACCAGGCCGTCGAGCAACAAGGCCAGCAGGGCGGTGCAGGCCGCGCCGAGCAGCAATTGCGGCTGATTGTTCAGGGCAATGCCGGGGAAGATCAGGCTGCCGAGACTGTTGGCGCCGATCAGGAACGCCAGCGGCGCCGTCCCGACATTGATCGCCAATGCCACGCGCACACCACCGATGATGATCGGCACGGCGTTGGGCAATTCGACTTTCCACAGCACCTGGCGCGGGGTCATGCCGATGCCGACGGCGGCTTCCTTGAGCGAACCCTGAACGTTTTTCAGGCCTTCGTAGGTGTTGCGCACGATGGGCAGCAAGGAGGCGAGGAACAGGGCGAAGATGGCCGGGCCGCTGCCGATGCCTAGGATACCGAGGGCGATGGCCAGGACGGCCAGGGGCGGAACGGTGTTGCCGATGTTGAAGAGCTGCATGAAGCGTTCGGCGCGGCCGACCATGGACGGGCGGCTGAGGAGGATGCCGGCGGGGATGCCCACGACAAGGGCGGCCAGCATGGAAGCGAGGACGAGAATCAGATGAGCTTGCAGGTAAAACAACAAATCGTCGCGGTAGTGTTCGATCGTGTTGATGCCGATCCATTGGATCAGCAGGGCCAGAAGGGCGATTACCAGCGCGCCTCCTATCAGCCCTTTGCCATAGTGGATAGCCACAGGCGGACTCCTTTTTTCAGTCGGCGAACACTTTTTCGTGTGGCAACGCCATTCCTGGCTGCCGAAAAATGATCGCGATAAGCAGCTCTTGCCGAGCGCGTTCCACTGTAGGAGCCAGCCTGCTCGCGATGGGCGTCCAGACAACGCGTACATTCAGGTACCCAGCGTTATCGTTGACGTCCATCGCGAGCGAGCTCGCTCCTACAGAGGGTAGGCGCACGACTGTTGAGCCATGAGCACAGCCTCGTCAGGCCGATTTGCAGGTGTTTCAGGCCCCCGACGAGTGGTCGTAACGGGGGAGTGGACGTCTCCGTGCTTTAAAAGGTTCCCATCTGCGGCAGCATTTGGCCACCCCTAATGTGCTCAACGGTTCGGTTCTTGGATCAACTTGGGCTATAATCTGCGCCCTTTTTTGAATCACCTGCCAGGCGATTTCCCATGACCAAACAGGCCGCCGAAGTCGCGAAACGCCGCACTTTCGCCATTATTTCCCACCCCGATGCCGGTAAGACCACCATCACCGAGAAGCTCTTGCTGATGGGCAAGGCGATTGCGGTAGCCGGTACGGTGAAATCTCGTAAATCCGATCGCCATGCCACCTCCGACTGGATGGAAATGGAAAAGCAGCGTGGTATCTCCATTACCACGTCGGTCATGCAGTTCCCGTATCGCGAACACATGATCAACCTGCTCGACACCCCGGGCCACGAAGACTTCTCCGAAGATACCTACCGCACCCTGACCGCGGTGGACTCGGCGTTGATGGTCCTCGACGGCGGTAAAGGTGTAGAGCCTCGGACCATCGCCCTGATGGACGTCTGCCGTCTGCGTGACACGCCGATCGTCAGCTTCATCAACAAACTCGACCGTGACATCCGCGACCCGATCGAACTGCTCGACGAAATCGAAGCGGTCCTCAAGATCAAGGCGGCGCCGATCACCTGGCCGATTGGTTGCTACCGCGACTTCAAAGGCGTGTATCACCTCGCCGATGACTACATCATCGTGTACACCGCCGGTCACGGCCACGAACGCACCGAAACCAAGATCATCGAGAAGCTCGACTCCGATGAAGCCCGCGCCCACCTGGGTGACGAGTACGAGCGTTTCATCGAACAGCTGGAACTGGTGCAAGGCGCCTGCCACGAGTTCAACCAGCAGGAGTTCCTCGACGGTCAACTGACCCCGGTGTTCTTCGGTACGGCACTGGGCAACTTTGGTGTCGATCACGTGCTCGACGCCGTTGTGGACTGGGCACCACGCCCGCTGGCCCGCGTGGCCAACGAGCGTACCGTGGAGCCGGTGGAAGAGAAGTTCTCGGGCTTCATCTTCAAGATCCAGGCGAACATGGACCCGAAACACCGCGACCGCATCGCCTTCATGCGTATCTGCTCCGGCAAGTACGAAAAAGGCATGAAGATGCGCCATGTGCGCACCGGCAAGGACGTGCGCATCGGCGACGCGCTGACCTTCTTCTCCTCCGAGCGTGAGCAACTGGAAGAAGCGTTTGCCGGCGACATCATCGGCCTGCACAACCACGGCACCATCCAGATCGGCGACACCTTCAGCGAAGGCGAAGTCCTGGGTTTCACCGGCATCCCGCACTTCGCCCCGGAACTGTTCCGCCGCGTGCGCCTGAAAGATCCGCTGAAATCCAAGCAGCTGCGTCAGGGCTTGCAACAACTGGCCGAAGAAGGCGCGACCCAGGTGTTCTTCCCGGAGCGCAGCAACGACATCATCCTCGGCGCCGTCGGTGTGCTGCAGTTCGATGTGGTCGCCAGCCGCTTGAAAGAGGAATACAAGGTCGAGTGCTCCTACGAGCCGATCACTGTTTATTCGGCTCGCTGGATCGAATGCAGCGACAAGAAGAAGCTTGAGGAATTCTCCAACAAGGCTGTGGAAAACCTGGCACTGGACGGCGGTGGTCACCTGACCTACCTCGCGCCTACGCGGGTCAACCTGGCGTTGATGGAAGAGCGCTGGCCGGACGTGAAATTCCGTGCGACGCGTGAGCATCATTAAGCGCTGAGTTGCAAAACCCAAAAGCCCCGTTTGCGAAAGCAGCGGGGTTTTTTATTGCCGGTCACATACCTCTGTGGGAGCGAGCTTGCTCGCGATAGCGGTCTGTCAGTCGCAAGTGATGTTGACTGACATGACGCCTTCGTCGGAACGCCGCCCGGAGCAAGCCCGCTCCCACAGGGTTCCTCGGTGTTAGTGGAATTGTGAATAACCCCTATTCCAAACCAGTCTCCAAACCCGCTGCATTTTCCCTCGCTCGACAGCGTCCAATCTGGAGAACCCGGCTGATCGGAACTAGATTTGACTCAGCGCCAGACAGGCACTCAACGAAAGGAAGGAATCGGCTATGAACAGGTTGTTTCGCGTTTTACTGCTGTTGAAGGTGATGGTGATGCTCTCGCTCGGCACTTCGATGGCGTGGGCCGAGTGTATCGATCATGGGGAGCAGGCTTCGAGCGGGCAGGCGGGGTACGCGGGGTTGATGATCGCCAAATCCGAATCGGAACCGGGGGATCAGGGGCAGGGTGGTGCGGACAACGACGATGACTCGACCACCGACGAGCCGGACTCCGATGAGGAAGAGGGCGACAGCCAGACGTAGTCGCTCTATTGCAGGCAAAAGAAAACCCCTTCTACCTGAGTGATGCGCAATCGAGGCGGAAGGGGTCGGGTTAACGCTTGAATACTTGAGCTACTCAATCCCTGTGGGAGCGGGCTTGCTCGCGAAAGCGATCTGTCAGTCGACTTTGATTCTGACTGGAATGACGCCTTCGCGAGCAAGCCCGCTCCCACATTTTTTATGCCGCGCCGTCGAGGAATTGCTCGGCGTAGTGGCAAGCCACCTGGCGGCCGGCGAGCAGGCGCAGGGGCGGCTCTTCAGTGCTGCATCGCTCGGTGGCGTACGGGCAGCGCTTGTGGAAGGCGCAGCCGGACGGCGGGTTCAGCGGGTTGGGCAGTTCGCCGACGATCTTGATTTTCGGCTTGTTCGGATCCGGGTGGATGGCCGGCGTCGCCGACAACAGCGCCTGGGTGTAGGGGTGCAGGGGACGGGAGTAAATGTCCTCTTTCGTGCCCATTTCCACCGGGCGACCGAGGTACATCACCATCACGTGGTCGGCAACGTGACGTACCACCGCCAGGTTGTGGGAGATGAACACATAGGCGGTGTTGAACTCTTGCTGCAAATCCATGAACAGGTTGAGCACCTGCGCCTGAATCGACACGTCCAGCGCCGAGGTCGGTTCGTCCGCCACCAGCACTTTCGGTTGCAGCATCATTGCACGGGCCAGGGCGATCCGCTGGCGCTGACCGCCGGAGAACATGTGCGGGTAACGCTGGTAGTGCTCGGGACGCAAGCCCACCTGCTTCATCATCGCCTGGACTTTCTCACGACGTTCCGCGGCGCTCAGGTTGGTGTTGATCAGTAATGGCTCTGCAAGCTGATCACCGACTTTCTGCCGTGGGTTCAACGAGGCGTACGGGCTCTGGAACACCATCTGCACGTCTTTGCGCAGTTGCTTGCGCTGGGCCTTGTCAGCGCCGGCGACTTCCTGGCCGGCGATTTTCAAGGAGCCGGAGGACGGTTCTTCGATCAGGGTCAGGGCACGGGCCAGGGTGGATTTGCCGCAACCCGATTCGCCTACGACAGCGAGGGTCTTGCCGGCTTCCAGTTCGAACGACACGCCGTTGAGGGCGCGCACGGTGGCGTGCCCCTTGAACAGGCCTCGGGACACCTCGTAGTGACGGGTCAGGTCGCGGGCGGTAAGAACGACGGCCATTACGCCACCTCCTGGTTCAGCGGGTAGAAGCAGCGAGCGAGGCTGTTGCTTTTCTGGTCAAGGGCCGGACGTTGTTGACGGCAGTTGTCTTTCACGTACGGGCAGCGCGGCGACAGCAGGCAACCCTGCGGACGGTCGTAGCGACCGGGAACGATGCCCGGCAGGGTCGACAGGCGCGCGGCGCCCAGGCTGTGTTCCGGAATCGCCTTGAGCAGCGCTTCGCTGTACGGGTGCGCCGGGATGTCGAACAGTTGCGGCACCTGACCGACTTCGACCGCCTGGCCTGCGTACATCACGCACACGCGCTGGGCGGTTTCGGCCACGACGGCGAGGTCGTGGGTGATCAGCACCAGGCCCATGTTCTGCTCTTTCTGCAATGCCAGCAGCAGGTCCATGATCTGCGCCTGGATGGTGACGTCCAGTGCCGTGGTCGGTTCGTCGGCGATCAGCAGTTTCGGTTCACCGGCAATCGCCATGGCAATCGCGACACGCTGGCTCATACCACCGGACAGTTGATGCGGGTAGGCGTCCATACGGCTGGCGGCACCCGGGATCTCGACTTTTTCCAGCAGTTCGATGGCGCGCTTGCGGGCGGCTTTGCCGGACATTTTCAGGTGCAGGCGCAGCACTTCTTCGATCTGGAAGCCGACGGTGTAGCTCGGGTTCAGCGCGGTCATCGGATCCTGGAAGACCATGGACAGGTCTTTACCGACGATCTGCCGACGCTGGCGATTGTTGAGCTTGAGCATGTTCTTGCCGTCGAAATTCAGGGCGTCGGCGGTGACGATCCCCGGATGTTCGATCAAGCCCATCAGCGCCATCATGGTCACGGACTTGCCGGAACCCGATTCGCCAACGATGGCCAGCACTTCGCCCTTGTCCACTTGCAGGTCGAGGCCATCGACCACTGGCGTGGCATTTTTGTCGCCGAAGCGAACATTGAGATTCTTGATTTCTAGCAGTGACATGGGAATCTCCTCAGGCGGCGTTCTTGAGTTTCGGGTCCAGCGCGTCGCGCAGGCCGTCACCCATCAAGTTGATTGCCAGCACGCTGAGCAAAATGGTCAAACCAGGCAGGCTCACCACCCACCAGGCGCGTTCGATGTAGTCGCGGGCCGAAGCCAGCATGGTGCCCCACTCAGGGGTTGGCGGTTGTACGCCAAGGCCGAGGAAGCCCAGTGCGGCGGCATCGAGGATTGCCGAAGAGAAGCTCAGGGTGGCCTGAACGATCAGCGGCGCCATGCAGTTAGGCAGCACGGTAACGAACATCAGGCGCGGCAGGCCGGCACCGGCCAGGCGCGCGGCTGTCACGTAGTCGCGGTTCAGTTCGCCCATCACCGCAGCACGGGTCAGACGAACGTAGGACGGCAGGGACACCACGGCGATGGCGATCACGGTGTTGATCAGGCCAGGGCCGAGGATGGCGACGATCGCCACGGCCAGCAGCAGGGACGGCAGGGCCAGCATGATGTCCATCAGGCGCATGATGGTCGGGCCGAGCACGCGCGGGAAGAACCCGGCGAGCAGGCCCAGCAGGATGCCCGGAATCAGCGACATCACCACCGACGACAAACCGATCATCAGCGACAGGCGCGAACCATTGATCAGGCGCGACAGCAGGTCGCGTCCCAGTTCGTCGGTGCCGAGCAGGAATTGCAGTTGCCCACCTTCCAGCCAGGCCGGCGGGGTCAGCAGGAAATCGCGGTACTGCTCGCTCGGATCGTGGGGGGCAACCCACGGGGCGAAGATGGCGCAGAAAATCACCAGCAGCATGAACATCAGGCCGGCGACGGCACCTTTGTTCTTGGAGAACGCTTGCCAGAATTCTTTGTACGGTGACGGGTACAGCAGGCTTTGATCGACTGCTACCGATGGAATTGGAGTGGTCATGTTCATGATCTCAGCGCTGATGACGGATGCGTGGGTTGGCAAAGCCGTAGAGGATGTCCACTACGAAGTTGACCACAATCACCAGGCAGGCGATTAACAGGATGCCGTTTTGCACGACGGGGTAATCCCGGGCGCCAATGGCTTCGATCAGCCATTTGCCGATGCCCGGCCACGAGAAGATGGTTTCGGTGAGGACCGCACCGGCCAGCAGGGTGCCGACTTGCAGGCCGACCACGGTCAGTACCGGAATCAGCGCGTTACGCAGACCGTGCACGAACACCACGCGCGATGGCGACAGGCCCTTGGCCTTGGCGGTGCGAATGTAGTCTTCACGCAGCACTTCGAGCATCGAGGAACGGGTCATCCGCGCGATCACCGCCAGCGGGATGGTGCCCAGCACGATGGCCGGCAGGATCAGGTGATGCAGGGCATCCAGGAACGCGCCGACGTCATCGGCCAGCAGCGTGTCGATCAGCATGAAGCCGGTGCGTGGCTCGATGTCGTACAGCAGGTCGATCCGCCCGGAAACCGGAGTCCAGCCAAGGCTCACCGAGAAGAACATGATCAGGATCAGGCCCCACCAGAAGATCGGCATCGAGTATCCCGCCAGGGAGACGCCCATCACCCCGTGGTCGAACAGGGACCCTCGCTTGAGTGCCGCGATCACCCCGGCCAGAAGGCCCAGGATGCCGGCGAACAACAGGGCGGCCATGGACAGTTCCAGGGTCGCGGGGAACAGGGAGGTGAACTCGCTCCACACGCTTTCACGGGTACGCAGGGATTCCCCGAGATCGCCGTGGGCCAGCTTGCCGATGTAATCCAGGTACTGGGCATACAGGGGTTTGTTCAGACCTAGGCGTTCCATTGCCTGAGCGTGCATTTCGGGATCGACCCTACGTTCTCCCATCATGACTTCTACGGGGTCGCCCGGGATCATGCGAATCAACGCGAAAGTCAGCAAGGTGATGCCGAAGAACGTGGGGATCAACAACCCCAGTCGGCGGGCAATAAAACTAAACATCGTGTGTTGTACCTCATCAGCCGGTTAGGCGTGCCCGGCATGCCTGGGTCAGGAATGCCGGGAGTTTTCTTATTACTTCACCTGGGTGGTGGCGAAGTTATTCGTGGTGAGGGGGCTAATGTGATAGCCCTCTACGTTGTTGCGCATTGCGGTAAACATTCTAGTGTGTGCCATGCTGATCCACGGCTGGTCCTGGTTGAAAATAACCTGCGCCTGCTCGTACAGGGCTGCACGCTCGGCCGGGTCGGTTTTTTCCCGGGCCTGATCGATCAGGGCCTGGAACTTGTCATTGCACCAGCGTGCGTAGTTTTCGCCGTTCTTGGCCGCTTCACAACTGAGCATAGGCGTCAGGAAGTTATCCGGGTCGCCGTTATCGCCCGCCCATCCGGCGGAAACCATATCGTGCTCGCCGTTTTTCGCGCGCTTGAGCATTTCGCCCCATTCCATCACGCGGATGTCGATCTTGATCCCGACCTTGGCCAGGTCAGCCTGCATCATCTGCGCGCCGAGCATCGGGTTAGGGTTGGTTGCACCGCCTCCGTTGCGGGTGAACAGGGTGAAGGTGGTGCCTTCCGGTACGCCGGCTTCCTTGAGCAGGGCGCGGGCCTTGTCCAGGTCACGGGCCGGGTTCTTCAGTGTGTGGTTGTAGCCCAGCAGGGTGTCCGGGAACGGGTTGACTGCGGCTGTTGCATTGCCCTTGCCGAACAGCGCGTTGACAGCCGCTTCCTTGTCGAAGGCGATGTCGATGGCTTTACGCACTCGCACATCGCTCAGGTACTTGTGCGTGGTGTTGATGGCGATGTACGCGACGGTCATCGCATTCAGTTCATCGACTTTCAGCTTGTCGTCTTTCTTGATGCTCGGAATGTCATCCGGCTTCGGATACAGCGCGACCTGGCACTCGTTGGCCTTGAGCTTTTGCAGGCGCACGTTGTTGTCGGTGGCGATGGCCAGGATCAGCGCCTCGGCTGGTGGCTTGCCGCGGAAGTAGTCCGGGTTGGCCTTGAAGCGAACCTGGGCGTCCTTGTTGTAGCGCTGGAAGACGAACGGGCCGGTGCCGACTGGCTTGTTGTTGAGGTCGCCGGTCTTGTTGGCCTTGAGCAGCTGGTCAGCGTATTCAGCGGAGTAGATCGACGAGAAGGCCATGGCGATGTCGGCCAGGAACGGCGCTTCGCGACGGGTCAGGGTGAACTTGACCGTGTTGTCGTCGACTTTCTCGACGCTCTTGAGCAGTTCCTTGAAGCCCATGCTTTCAAAGTACGGGAAGCCCACGCTCGACAGTTTGTGCCATGGATGATTCGGGTCCAGCTGACGCTGGAAACTCCAGACCACGTCGTCGGCATTCATGTCGCGGGTCGGCTTGAAGTAGTCGGTGGTGTGGAACTTGACACCTTTACGCAGATGGAACGTGTAGCTCAGGCCGTCTTCGCTGATGTCCCAGGAGTCGGCCAGTGCCGGAATCACGTCGGTGGTACCGGGCTTGAAGTCCGCCAGGCGATTGAAGATGGTTTCGGCCACGGCATCGGCGGTGACTGCAGTCGTGTACTGGACCATGTCGAAGCCTTCGGGGCTGGCTTCCGTGCAAACCACCAGGGGTTTGGCCGAAACGCCGACAGCGACACTGAGCAACGCGGCCGCGATGGCCGCACGTAGGGGAAGCATTTTCATCAAGAACCCTCTGCAATCAGTTAAAAGACAAAAGCCGAACGACCGATTCGTCATTGAATCAGCCGTTCGGCACGTGCATTACAGGATGTTGAACGGAACCGTGGTCACGAGACGGAACTCGTTGATGCTGCCGTCAGCCTGGTTTTCGCTGGCACGGTGAGCGGTGTAGGTGCCGCGGATCGTGGTGGCCTTGAGCGGGCCGCTCTGCACGGCGTAGGTCGCGCCGATGCCGTATTCATAGTGGTGTTCGCCATCCTGGGACTGGATGCCGTCGTAACCCTTGCCTGCCACGCCGCCGTTGCCGGTGTAGTGAGTACCGTCGATACCCCAGCCGCGAGCCTGGTAGATGTTGAACTTCAGGCCTGGCACGCCGTATTCGGCCATGTTCAGACCGTAGGCAACCTGGAACGATTTTTCGTTCGGGCCGTTGAAGTCCGACAGCAGGGAGTTGGCCAGGTAGATGCCGTTGGTTTCGTGCAGGTAGTCGAAGTACTCGTTACCGTTCACTTCCTGGTACGAGAAAGTCAGGGTGTGGGCCTGGTGGGTCAGGCCGAACGACAGCGAGTAGGTGTCGTTGTCGATATCGCCGATCAGGGCTTTACCGGTTTCCTTGGTTTTGTAGTAGTTCAGGCCGGTGGTCAGGCTCAGTACCTGGCTGTCGCCCAGTACGTGGGAGGCGCCGAAGTAATACTGGTTCCAGATGTCTTCAGCCTGGGTCGCCCAGAGGCTGGTGGTCAGGCTGGCGAACGGGTTGTAAGTGATGCCGCCGGTGTAGACGTGGTCGGTTTCGACGATGCCGTTGGCGTATTCGGTGCGGAATTTGCGCTGGCTTTCTTCGGTACGCGGTGAGTTGCGGTCGAAAGTGGCCAGGTCGAAGGCCAGGTTGTTCAGCTCTTCGCTGTGGAGGGCCACGCCCTGGAAGCTCGAAGGCAGTGCGCGGTTGCCGATCACGTCGACCATCGGGCTGCTGAAGTTCATGCGTCCGGCGGTCAGGGTGCTGTTGGAGACACGGGCCTTGACGTTGGCCAGGCCCAGTTTGCTCCACTGACCTTGAGCGTCGCCGCCCTCTTTGGTCAGGGTACGGTTGTTGCCCGCGCCTGGACGAGTGCCCGGTGCGCCACCGTTGTTGGATGCCAGGTCTTTGCGGTCCCGGTCCAGGGCAACGGCGTTGTAGGCGGCGATTTCAGTGCTGAAACCGACAGTGCCTTCGGTGAAGCCCGAGTTGTACTTGAGGATGGTGCCCTGGACCCAGTTGATCCGGCGATCGGTCGGGGTCGAAACGCCGTCCTTCTTGTAGGCGAACTTGGCGCCGCGTTGCAGTTGCTCGTTGGCGTACCAGTTACGCGTGGTGCCGGTGATCGACTGGCCTTCGACAAAGCCGTTGGCTTCGCTTTGGGCGCTTTTCTCGTTCACGGTAACCGGGGTGAAAGCCTGGCTTTGGGTTTCTGCGTAAGCCGTGGCGGTTACGCTGCTTATGGCCAAGGCCAATAATGCGGTGCTGCTCAGTTTCATGGGTAAAGCTCCTTACTTTCTTTTTTTATGCCGGTCTTTTTTTGTGATCCGGCTATTGGTTTAGAACTCATTCACGGCATCGCAAACGTTTGCTGTAAGCCAAATTGGCAAAAGACGGCAAAGCGTCTGCGTGAGGGCGGAAAATCCGCCCCCCGGCATTTCTGGCTAATCGGTTATTTTTCTATGCTGACACCCGAGAAAACGTTGCGACCGAACGGGCTCACCTTGAACCCTTCGATTTTGGCGCTCAGCGGCTGGTTGACCGTTGAGTGGGCGACTGGCGTGATCGGCACTTGCTGCTTGAGGTACTGCTGCGCCTGTTTGTAGAGCAGAGTGCGCTGGTCGCGGTCGGTGACGACCTTGGCCTGCTTGATCAGCTTGTCGTAAGCCGGATCACACCACATCGAGTAGTTGTTACCGCCAATGGCGTCGCAACTGTAGAGCGTGCCCAGCCAGTTGTCCGGGTCCCCGTTGTCACCGGTCCAGCCAATCAGGCTGATGTCATGCTCGCCATTCTTGGTGCGCTTGATGTACTCGCCCCACTCATAGCTGACGATCTTGACCTTGAGGCCGATCTTCGCCCAGTCAGCCTGGAGCATCTCGGCCATCAACTTGGCGTTGGGGTTGTACGGACGCTGGACCGGCATGGCCCAGAGGGTGATTTCGGTGCCTTCCTTGACGCCGGCAGCCTTGAGCAATTCCTTGGCTTTTTCCGGGTTGTAGGCGGCGTCCTTGATCGTGTCGTCGTAGGACCATTGGGTCGGCGGCATGGCGTTGACCGCCAGTTGCCCCGCACCCTGGTAGACGGCATTGAGAATGCCTTGCTTGTTCACCGCCATGTCCAGCGCCTGGCGTACTTCGAGCTGGTCGAACGGTTTGTGGCGCACGTTGTAGGCGATGTAGCCGAGGTTGAAACCCGGCTTCTCGATCAGTTGCAGGGCTGGGTCGTTCTTCAGCGCGGTTACATCGGCAGGGCGCGGGTGCAAGGTGATCTGGCACTCGCCGGCCTTGAGTTTCTGCACGCGTACCGAGGCGTCGGTGTTGATGGCGAAAATCAGGTTGTCGAGCTTGACCCGGCTCGGGTCCCAGTAATGCTGGTTGCCGGTGTAACGGATGTTCGAGTCTTTCTGGTAGCTCTTGAACACGAACGGCCCGGTGCCGATCGGCTTCTGGTTGATGTCGCTCGGCTTGCCCTCGGCCAGCAGCTGGTCGGCGTATTCGGCCGAAAGGATGGCGGCGAAGCTCATGGCGATGTTCTGGATGAACGCGGCGTCCACACTGTTGAGCGTAAAGACCACGGTCAGCGGCCCGGTCTTTTCGACCTTGGCGATATTCTTGTTCAGGCTCATGCCGTTGAAGTACGGAAACTCTGTCGGATAAGCCTTACGGAAAGGTTGTTGCGGATCGAGCATGCGATTGAAGGTGAACAGCACGTCATCGGCGTTGAAATCGCGGGTCGGCGTGAAGTACTTGGTGGTATGAAACTTCACCCCTTCGCGCAGGTGAAAGGTGTATTTGAGGCCGTCTTCGGAAATATCCCAGCTCGTGGCCAAGCCCGGTACGACGTTGGTCGCGCCTTTTTCAAACTCGGCCAACCGGTTGTACAGCGGCTCAGCGGCGTCGTTGTCGGTCGCAGTGGTGTACTGCGCCGTGTCGAAACCGGCGGGGCTGCCTTCGGAGCAGAACACCAGGCTGTTGTTGGCGGCCTGGCTGATGGAAGTGGCGGCCAACAGGCCGGTGCCCAGCAATGCGGATAAAACCAGGGTATGGCGCATAACGCTTCCTTTTCTCTCAAAGTGTTGTCAATGAGCCGCCGTCCCGTGCGCGGACGTAGAGGCATCACTGATTTCAAGCCATGCACACAGCAGTAACCGATGACCCACGCATGCACTGGTCGGATCCCGACGGTATGAGCCACGGGTCCGGCAGTAAATGCGTAGAGTCCTAAAGACTCGTAGGAAATGGCGACGCGTCCTCCCCCGATGCTGTAGTCAGCTGCGGATTTGGATGTAGGCGAATTCCTGCTTTCTCGGTAGATAAAGCAACGGCGACGTCAGAAACGTCGCCGTTGCAAAACCTTATTTGCTGACGCTGACGCCGTAGAAGGAGTTCAAGCCAAATGGGCTGATCTTGAAGTCCTGCACGTTGGCGCGCATGGGTTGGAACACCGTCGAGTGAGCGATAGGTGTCATAGGCACAGCATCTTTGAGGACGTGTTGCGCTTGTTTGTAGAGCTCGGTGCGCTTGCCTTGGTCTGAAGTGCGCTTGGCTTGCTTGACGATGTCGTCAAACTTCTTGTCGCACCATTTGGAGAAGTTGTTGCCTTCCAGCGAGTCGCAGCCGAACAGCACGTTCAGCCAGTTGTCCGGATCACCATTGTCGCCGCTCCAGCCAATCAGCATTGCCTGGTTCTCGCCACCTTTGGAGCGCTTGATGTACTCGCCCCACTCGTAGCTCTGGATCTTGACCTTGAGGCCGATCTTGGACCAGTCGGACTGCAGCATTTCTGCCATCAGCTTGGCGTTCGGGTTGTATGGACGCTGTACCGGCATCGCCCACAGAACGATCTCGGTGCCATCTTTGACGCCGGCTTCCTTGAGCAGCTCCTTGGCTTTCTCAGGGTTGTACGGCGCATCCTTGATGGTGGTGTCGTAGGACCACTGGGTCGGCGGCATGGCGTTGACGGCCAGTTGGCCGGCGCCCTGGTACACGGAGTCGATGATCTGTTGCTTGTTGACCGCCATGTCCATTGCCTGACGCACCTTCAGGTCAGCCAGCGGGTTCGCATCGGTTTGACCCTTGACCTTGGGCATCACGTTGTAGGCGATGTAGCCCAGGTTGAAACCGGCCTGGTCAGGCAGTTTCAGGTCCTTGTCTTCCTTCAGCGCCTTCAGGTCAGCCGGACGAGGGAACAGGGTGACCTGGCACTCATTCTTCTTCAGCTTCTGGATACGTACCGACGGGTCGGTGGTGATGGCGAAGATCAGGTTGTCGATCTTCACGTCGTCAGGCTTCCAGTAGTCCTTGTTCCCGGTGTAGCGGATGTTGGAGTCTTTCTGGTAGCTCTTGAACACGAACGGGCCGGTGCCGATCGGCTTCTGGTTGATGTCGGCGGTCTTGCCATCCTTGAGCAGCTGGGCAGCGTACTCGGCGGACTGGATCGAGGCGAAGCTCATGGCCATGTTCTGGATGAACGCGGCATCAACGTCTTTGAGGGTGAACTTGACCGTGTGGTCGTCGACTTTATCGATCTTGGTGATGTTGGTATCCATCCCCATGTCGGTGAAGTACGGGAATTCGGTCGGGTACGCTTTGCGGAACGGGTCATCCTTGTTAATCATGCGATTAAAGGTGAACAGCACGTCGTCGGCGTTGAACTCACGAGTTGGCTTGAAATACGGGGTGTTGTGGAATTTGACGCCTTCACGCAGGTGAAAGGTGTAGCTCAGGCCGTCATCGGAGATGTCCCACTTGGTCGCCAAACCAGGAATAACGGCGGTGCCGCCGCGCTCGAACTGGGTGAGGCGGTTGAACATGGTTTCTGCAGAGGCGTCGAAGTCGGTTCCGGTGGTGTATTGACCTGGATCGAAACCGGCCGGGCTCCCTTCGGAGCAGAACACCAGGTTAGTCGCTGCTTGGGCGAACGGTGCGCTGGCTAACAAGCTTGCGCCAACTAAGAACGGAATGACCGCGTGTTTAAGCATGGTGGCCTCATGATTTGTTGTCATTTTTGGAATTAGAGGACGACCTCGTGAGTCGTGCCTGCGGATACTTATGCAGGGGCCATACCCAATGCAAGATCCAGAGTGACTACAAGCCTTAAACGGTGGCACGAACGTACCTTAATGTCGCATTTGTATAAATCCTGACGCATTTGACCGTTTGCGCGGTGTTTTTACGGTGCAATTGGCGCACTTTGGTGGTGCGTCAGGAAGCTTGGTTGCTCCCGGGTGGGGCGAGGTGTTACTTATTCATACCCCCGTTTTGTGGGGTGGGTATGGCGTGAACAAGAGTGGTTATTGTTGCACCGATAGTGGCCAATCGAACTCAGTTGCACCCGGTGCAACTGCCGGCTTTTCCCGGTGGACTCTCCAGTTATAGCTCATGCCTGAAAACTGCCCAAAAAAAAGGCGATCATCTGAGTGATCGCCGTTTTTTGTTCAGGGGCTACCGAATCAAGGCATCAGCACTTCAATCGAACCATCCGCGGTCATGCTGACCTGGCTGGTGCCGGCCTCGACATCCGGCGTCACCGGTGCGCTGTCCATGGCGGCGGCTTTCATCATCATTGGCGCGCGCAGGTAAGGCTGTGGATAACCGTTGCTGTTGAGGTTCAGGTTGACGATTTTGTAGCTCTTGCCGCCCAGAGCATCAGTCGCAAGCTGGGCGCGGGCCTTGAAGGCAGTCACGGCGTCCTTGAGCAAGGCGTCTTCGCTGGCCTTGCGGGTCGGGGTGGCGATGACGAAGTCCATGCCGCCCATTTTCAGGTCGGTGAGCAGTTCGCCGGTCAGCTTCGACAGCGCGGCGAAGTCCGGGCTTTCCAGGCGCAATTCGGCGCGCTCGCGCCAGCCGGTGATTTTCTGGCCCTTGGTGTCGTAGATCGGGTAGCTGTTGCGGCTGCCCTGGCGCAGGGTGATGTCCTTGACTTGCTTGGCCCGGGCCAGCGCCTTGTTCATGGTGGTGCTGACGTCGGCGGCGAGTTTGGCCGGGTCGGTGTTCTGTTCTTCGGTGTAGAGGGTCACGATCATCAGGTCGCGGGCCACTTCCTGACTGACTTCGGCGCGCAGGGAAATCTGGTTGTAATGAAGCTCGTCGGCGGCCAGGGCCGGGAGGCTGGCGACGGTGCCAACGCTCAGGGCGAGGAGGGCGGCGCTGCGGCGGAATGTGTGCATGAAGGCTCCTTGAAAGGTGCGCAGGGGTATGGTCCGGGCCTGCGTGAAACCATCAGACTCTAGCTTTTATGCTCCGGTTCGCACAGTTACAACTTCTATACAGAAGCATCCCTGTAGGAGCGAGCTTGCTCGCGAAAAAACCGAAAGCGCCACAGGGTATCAGGACTCCCTCGTAATCGTTGACGACCATCGCGAGCAAGCTCGCTCCTACAGGCATGTGGCCGTTTGCCGCACTTTTGCCTGTCAGCCCCCGTGCTTGGTTATACTCCCTGCGATCCGCCTGGAGCGCTCATCAGGAGAGCTCATGCTCGCCCCCGTTCAAATCACTTCCGCCACTCGCCAGAACCTCTGGCGGCTGACGTTCATCCGCACGTTGGTGCTGGCCGCCCAGGCCGGTTCCGTTGGCCTGGCCTACTGGCTCGAATTGCTGCCACTGCCCTGGTTTCAACTGGCGGCAACGCTCGCATGTTCAATGCTGCTGTGCGTGTTCACGGCAATTCGCCTGCGCACCTCGTGGCCGGTGACCGAGCTTGAATACGCCGTGCAACTGGCCTGCGACCTGTTTATCCACAGCGCATTGCTGTACTTCTCCGGTGGCTCGACCAACCCCTTCGTCTCCTATTACCTGGTGCCGCTGACCATTGCCGCGGTGACGTTGCCATGGCGTTATTCGGTGATCCTGTCGGGTATCGCGCTGACGATGTACACGCTGTTGCTGGCGCAGTTCTACCCGCTGCAAACCTTCCCGATCGCTCGGGAAAACCTGCAGGTGTATGGGATGTGGTTGAGCTTCGCCCTTGCCGCCGCAGTGATCACCTTCTTCGCCGCGCGCATGGCCGAAGAGCTGCGTCGCCAGGAAGAGCTGCGCGCCATTCGTCGCGAAGAAGGCCTGCGCGATCAGCAACTGCTGGCCGTGGCCACCCAGGCCGCCGGCGCGGCCCATGAGCTGGGCACGCCGCTGGCGACCATGAGTGTGCTTCTCAAGGAAATGCGTCAGGATCATCATGATCCGATGTTGCAGGACGACCTTAGCGTGCTGCAGGATCAGGTCAAGCTGTGCAAGCAAACCTTGCAGCAACTGGTGCGCGCCGCCGAGGCCAATCGCCGGTTGGCGGTGGAGATGCAGGACGTCACCGATTGGCTTGATGAAGCCCTCAATCGCTGGCACCTGATGCGCCCGGAAGCCAGTTATCGCTTCCAGCGCCTCGGCCAGGGCCCGGTCCCCCGCATGGCGCCGCCGCCAGACCTGACCCAGGCTTTGCTGAATCTGTTGAACAACGCTGCCGATGCCTGCCCCGAAGGGCTGCAAGTGACGCTGGACTGGGATTGGGAAAACCTCACCATCAGCATCCGTGACCATGGCGCCGGTGTGCCGCTGGCCATCGCCGAGCAAATCGGCAAACCGTTTTTTACCACCAAGGGCAAAGGCTTCGGCCTGGGCCTGTTTTTGAGCAAGGCCAGCGTGACACGCGCCGGCGGCTCAGTGAAACTCTACAGTCATGAGGAAGGTGGCACGCTCACCGAGCTGCGCCTGCCCCGTGTCGCCCGAGGAGACGAACATGAGTGAAGAGATCCAAGTCGAAGGCGAAGAACTGCCGCATTTGTTGCTGGTCGATGACGACGCCACATTCACCCGCGTCATGGCTCGCGCCATGGCCCGCCGCGGTTTTCGCGTCAGCACTGCCGGTTCCGCCGAGGAAGGCCTGGAGCTGGCCAAGGCCGATCTGCCGGATTACGCCGCCCTGGACCTGAAGATGGACGGCGATTCCGGCCTGGTGCTGCTGCCAAAATTGCTGGAAATGGACCCGGAAATGCGCGTGGTGATCCTCACCGGTTACTCGAGCATTGCCACCGCCGTGGAGGCGATCAAGCGCGGTGCCTGCAACTACCTGTGCAAACCGGCGGACGCCGACGACGTGCTGGCGGCGCTGCTGTCCGAGCACGCCGACCTCGACAGCCTGGTGCCGGAAAACCCGATGTCCGTGGACCGCCTGCAGTGGGAGCACATCCAGCGCGTGCTGACCGAGCACGAAGGCAACATCTCCGCCACGGCCCGTGCCCTGGGCATGCACCGCCGCACCCTGCAGCGCAAACTGCAGAAGCGTCCCGTTCGCCGCTGAACATGCGCTGAACGAATGCGGGCCGTATCTCGCGACAAACCGGACCGATCATCTATGATCGGTTCGTGTGTGTGTTTTTCTCTATCGAGCCTTATCCATGAATCAGAACGCTGAGTATTCCGCGGTCAACGACGCCGTGCGCGGGCAGTTTTTTCGCAAAGTGTGGGCGATGATCACGCCTTACTGGCGCAGTGAAGAGAAGGTCAAGGCCTGGACACTGTTGATCGCGGTGATTGCGCTGTCGCTGATCAGCGTGGGGATCTCGGTGTGGTTCAACACTTGGTACAAGGACTTCTACAACGCCCTGCAAAAGAAGGATGAAGCCGCATTCTGGCAGTTGATCCTGTACTTCTGCGCGATTGCGGCGGTGGCGATCGTCGGCGCGGTGTATCGGCTGTACCTGACGCAGATGCTGACGATCCGCTGGCGGGCGTGGCTTACTGAAAAGCACTTTGCACGCTGGCTCGCCGACAAGAATTACTACCAGCTGGAGCAGGGCGGTTACACCGATAACCCGGACCAGCGGATTTCCGAAGACCTCAACAACTTCACCTCCAACACCCTTGAGCTGGGAATCGGGCTGCTGCGCAATATCGTCAGCCTGGTGTCGTTCTCGATCATTCTGTGGGGCGTGTCGGGCAGCATTGAAGTATTCGGCATCACCATTCCCGGCTACATGTTCTGGTGCGTGCTGGTTTACGCGGTGGTCGGCAGCTGGTTGACGCATTTGATCGGTCGTCGCCTGATCGGCCTGAACAACCAGCAACAACGCTTCGAAGCCGACCTGCGTTTCTCCATGGTGCGAATTCGCGAGAATGCCGAAAGCATCGCGTTGTACAACGGCGAGCCGAACGAAAATCGTCGGTTGAGCAGCCGCTTCGGGATGGTCTGGCATAACTTCTGGGACATCATGAAAGTGTCCAAGCGCCTGACGTTCTTCACCGCCGGTTACAGTCAGGCCGCCATCATCTTCCCGTTCATGGTTGCCGCGCCGCGTTATCTCTCCGGCAAGATCGAACTGGGCGAACTGATGCAAATCAGCTCGGCATTCGGCAATGTGCAGGAAAGCTTCAGCTGGTTTATCAGTGCGTACCAGAGCCTCGCTTCCTGGCGCGCCACCTGCGATCGTCTGCTGAGTTTCCATCAGGCCATGCGTGACAACGAAGAGCGTGCGCCGGCCATCGACGTACAGAATTCGGGCTCGGTGCTGAAGGTGCACAACCTCGGCCTCGACCTGGCTGAAGGTCGTCACCTGCTGACCAACGCCGACATGACCGTGAAGGAGGGCGAGCGTGTGATGCTCAGCGGTCGTTCCGGCAGCGGCAAGTCGACCCTGCTGCGGGCGATGGGGCATCTGTGGCCGACCGGCCACGGCAGTATTCGCCTGCCATCGGCGCGCTACCTGTTCCTGCCGCAAAAACCGTATTTGCCGATTGGCACCCTGCGTGATGTCCTGAGTTATCCACAGCCCGGCGATACCTATCCGAACGAGCGCTACGCGCAGGTGCTGGAAACCTGCCGCTTGCCGCACCTGATTGCCCGTCTCGACGAAGCCAACCACTGGCAGCGCATGTTGTCGCCAGGTGAGCAGCAGCGCCTGGCCTTTGCCCGTGCGCTGCTTTATGCACCGCAATGGCTGTACATGGACGAAGCGACCTCGGCAATGGACGAAGAGGACGAGGCCACGCTGTATCAGGCGCTGATCGATGAGTTGCCGGGGCTGAGCATCGTCAGCGTCGGCCATCGCAGCAGCCTGAAGCGCTTCCATCCGCGGCACATCCGTATCGAGAATGGCCATCTGGTGGACCAGGCCGTGACTGCATAAACACCCCGATTCCTTGTAGGAGCAGCCGGTCGACGCTCGATTGCTCGCGATGGACTTGAACGCGCCGCGGTTACTCAGAAAGCACGCGTTATCGTTAGCCTCCATCGCGAGCAAGCTCGCTCCTACAAGGGTTAGGTGATCGTACAACTGCGTTGCGCTATGATGCACATTCAGCAGCCGAATTTTTCGAGACAGATGTTCACCATGGAAAACCCGAAGGACGCACCACGCCTCCCACGCAAGCGCCGCAGCCTCGCTCAGGAACTGGTGACGGTGCTGTCCGAGCAGATCCGCGACGGCCATCTCAAGCGTGGCGACAAATTGCCCACCGAGTCGGCCATCATGGATGCCCATGGTGTCAGCCGCACGGTGGTGCGCGAGGCGATTTCCCGTTTGCAGGCGGCAGGGCAAGTGGAAACCCGCCACGGTATCGGCACCTTCGTGCTCGACACGCCGAGCCCGAGCGGTTTCCGTATCGACCCGGCGACCGTGGTGACCTTGCGCGATGTGCTGGCGATCCTGGAACTGCGCATCAGCCTGGAAGTGGAGTCTGCCGGGCTGGCGGCGCAACGTCGCAGTGCGGAACAACTGGCCAACATGCGCGCTGCCCTCGATGCGTTGAATGAAAGCGCCGCTCACGCCAGTGACGCCGTGGCTTCGGACTTCGCCTTCCACCTTGAAATCGCGCTGTCCACCGGCAACCGTTACTTCACCGACATCATGACCCACCTGGGCACCAGCATCATTCCGCGCACACGGCTGAACTCCGCGCGCCTGGCCCATGACGACCAGCAGCACTACATGAGTCGACTGAGCCGTGAGCATGAGGAAATCTACGACGCCATTGCCCGTCAGGATTCCGATGCGGCGCGGGCCGCCATGCGTTTGCACCTGACCAACAGCCGTGAGCGGTTGCGTCATGCCCATGAAGAGGCTGAGGCGCAGCGGGTTTAGGTTTTCTGCTTTTGGTGATGGGTCGCACGATAAGCCGTCTTCGCGAGCAAGCCCGCTCCCACATTTGATTTTCAGTGGACACAGATTTTGTGAACATCCGGGATTAAATGTGGGAGCGGGCTTGCTCGCGAAGGGGCCGTAAGCCATCCCTCAAAACCTTCAGCCAGCCTCTCTTTTACTTGTCCTCCGCCACAATCTTCCGACAACGTATCTCCTGAACACCTGTTTTTCGAGGTGTGATCATTCCTTTGCTCATCCAAAGAAACCCTCTAAAACAAGGGTCCTGCGTATTCTTGTCGAACATTTTTCACCCCCCAGCGATGAAATGCTGTTGACGGTTGTATTTTTAGTTGTACGATGACCTACAACTACAGCGCAGGCTGAACGGTTTTCTCACACAACGTCGCTATCCAGGGTGTTCGAATAATGAATCCACAAGAACTGAAGTCCATCCTCTCTTCCGGTCTGCTGTCTTTCCCGGTCACCGATTTCAATGCGCAGGGCGACTTCAACCGCGCTGGCTATATCAAGCGTCTGGAATGGCTGGCCCCATACGGCGCCTCGGCTCTGTTCGCCGCAGGCGGCACCGGTGAGTTCTTCTCTCTGGCGGCCAGCGAATATTCGGAAATCATCAAGACTGCCGTCGATACCTGCGCTACCAGCGTGCCGATTCTGGCCGGTGTCGGTGGTTCGACCCGCCAGGCCATCGAATACGCACAGGAAGCCGAGCGTCTGGGCGCCAAAGGCCTGTTGCTGCTGCCGCACTACCTGACCGAAGCCAGCCAGGACGGCGTTGCCGCCCACGTTGAGGCCGTGTGCAAGTCGGTCAACATCGGCGTGGTGGTCTACAACCGTAACGTCTGCCGCCTGACCGCGCCGCTGCTGGAACGTCTGGCCGAGCGCTGCCCGAACCTGATCGGCTACAAGGATGGCCTGGGTGATATCGAGTTGATGGTGTCGATCCGTCGCCGCCTCGGTGATCGCTTCAGCTACCTGGGTGGCTTGCCGACCGCCGAAGTCTACGCCGCGGCCTACAAGGCGCTCGGCGTACCGGTCTACTCCTCGGCGGTGTTCAACTTCATCCCGAAAACCGCGATGGACTTCTACCACGCGATCGCTCGTGAAGATCACGCCACCGTCGGCAAGATCATCGATGACTTCTTCCTGCCGTACCTGGACATCCGTAACCGCAAGGCCGGTTATGCGGTGAGCATCGTCAAGGCCGGGGCAAAAATTGCCGGCTACGACGCAGGTCCTGTGCGTGCACCGCTGACCGATCTGACCGGCGAAGAGTACGAAATGCTCGCCGCGCTGATCGACAAGCAGGGTGCGCAGTAACACATCCGATTAAGTAAGGCCGCTGAGCAATCAGCGGCCTTTTGCGTGAGGAGATCTCAAAGTGGCAGATGCAAAGCGTTTCGATAACTACATCAACGGCGAGTGGGTTGCCGGTGGCGACTATTCGACCAACATCAACCCGTCCGAACTGAGCGACGCCATCGGCGACTACGCCAAGGCTGATCTGGCTCAGGTCCGTGCCGCCATCGACGCCGCCCGTGCCGCGTTCCCGGCCTGGTCCACTTCCGGCATTCAGGCGCGTCACGATTCCCTGGACAAAGTCGGTACTGAAATCCTCGCCCGTCGCGAAGAGCTCGGCACTCTGCTGGCCCGGGAAGAGGGCAAGACCCTGCCTGAAGCCATCGGCGAAGTGACCCGCGCCGGTAATATTTTCAAGTTCTTCGCCGGCGAGTGCCTGCGCCTGTCCGGCGACTACCTGCCGTCGGTGCGTCCGGGCGTCAATGTTGAAGTCACTCGCGAAGCCCTGGGCGTGGTCGGTCTGATCACCCCGTGGAACTTCCCGATTGCCATTCCTGCGTGGAAAATCGCTCCGGCCCTGGCCTACGGCAACTGCGTCGTGCTGAAACCCGCGGACCTGGTTCCGGGTTGCGCCTGGGCCCTGGCTGAAATCATCTCCCGCGCAGGCTTCCCGGCCGGTGTGTTCAACCTGGTGATGGGCAGCGGTCGCGTGGTTGGCGATGCACTGGTCCACAGCCCGAAAGTCGACGGCATCAGCTTCACCGGTTCCGTGGGCGTGGGTCGTCAGATCGCTGTCAGCTGTGTTTCGCGCCAGGCCAAGGTCCAGCTGGAAATGGGTGGCAAGAACCCGCAGATCATTCTCGACGACGCCGACCTTAAGCAAGCGGTCGAGTTGTCGGTACAGAGCGCGTTCTACTCCACTGGCCAGCGTTGCACCGCTTCCAGCCGCTTCATCGTCACCGCTGGCATCCACGACCAGTTCGTCGAAGCCATGGCCGAGCGTATGAAATCGATCAAGGTCGGTCACGCGCTGAAAGCCGGCACCGACATCGGTCCGGTGGTTTCCCAGGCTCAGCTTGAGCAGGACATGAAGTACATCGACATCGGCCAGTCCGAAGGTGCGCGTCTGGTCAGCGGCGGTGGTCTGGTGACGTGCGACACCGAGGGCTACTTCCTCGCGCCAACCCTGTTTGCCGACAGCGAAGCTTCGATGCGCATCAGCCGTGAAGAGATCTTCGGCCCGGTGGCCAACATTGTGCGCGTCGCCGACTACGAAGCCGCGCTGGCCATGGCCAACGACACCGAGTTTGGTCTGTCGGCGGGCATCGCTACCACGTCCTTGAAGTACGCCAACCACTTCAAGCGCCACTCCCAGGCCGGGATGGTGATGGTCAACCTGCCGACCGCCGGTGTGGATTACCACGTTCCGTTCGGTGGGCGTAAAGGTTCATCCTATGGATCACGTGAGCAAGGTCGCTATGCGCAAGAGTTCTACACGGTCGTGAAGACCAGCTACATCGGTTCGTAAGGCAACACCCCTGTTGTAGGAGCGAGCTTGCTCGCGATGGTCGTGAGGTCGCGGCGGTAAACCTGATGCCCCGCGTCATCGTTGACCACCATCGCGAGCAGAGCTCGCTCCTACAGGGGAAACAAAGATTCACCCGCGTATAAAAATAATTTGTGGGAGTACATCTACATGCAATCGACCCAGAAGCCGACTCACGTCCGCTATTTGATCCTGCTCATGCTTTTCCTCGTGACCACGATCAACTACGCCGACCGGGCAACCATCGCAATCGCCGGCTCCAGCCTGCAGAAAGACCTCGGCATCGACGCCGTTACCCTCGGCTACATCTTCTCCGCATTCGGTTGGGCCTACGTGGCCGGGCAAATTCCCGGTGGCTGGCTGCTGGACCGTTTCGGCTCGAAAAAAATCTACGCGCTGAGCATCTTCACCTGGTCGCTGTTCACCGTGCTGCAGGGTTATGTCGGCGAGTTCGGCATGTCCACCGCCGTGGTCGCGCTGTTCATGCTGCGCTTTTTGGTGGGCCTGGCCGAAGCGCCATCTTTCCCCGGAAACGCGCGCATCGTGGCGGCCTGGTTCCCGACCGCGGAACGCGGCACCGCCTCGGCGATCTTCAACTCGGCGCAATACTTTGCCACCGTGTTGTTCGCACCGCTGATGGGCTGGATCGTCTACAGCTTCGGCTGGCAGCACGTGTTCATTGTCATGGGCGTGATCGGCATCATCTTCTCCGGGATCTGGCTGAAAGTGATCTACAGCCCGCGCCAGCACCCGATGATCAACGAGGCCGAGTTCAAGCACATCGCCGACAACGGCGGCATGGTCGACATGGACCAGGACAAGGGCAAAGGCAAGAAGACCGACGGTCCGAAGTGGGACTACATCCGTCAGTTGCTGACCAACCGCATGATGCTTGGCGTGTACCTGGGCCAGTACTGCATCAACGGCATCACCTACTTCTTCCTGACCTGGTTCCCGGTGTACCTGGTGCAGGAACGCGGCATGACCATCCTCAAGGCCGGTTTCATCGCGTCCTTGCCGGCTATCTGCGGCTTCATAGGTGGTGTGCTCGGTGGGGTGATTTCCGATTACCTGTTGCGCAAAGGTCACTCCCTGACCTTCGCCCGCAAGGCGCCGATCATTGCCGGCCTGCTGGTTTCCAGCAGCATCGTGGCATGCAACTACGTCGACGTTGAATGGATGGTCGTCGGCTTCATGGCCCTGGCGTTCTTCGGTAAAGGCGTGGGCGCGTTGGGTTGGGCGGTGGTGTCCGACACCTCGCCGAAGCAGATCGCCGGTCTGAGCGGTGGCCTGTTCAACACCTTCGGTAACATTGCATCCATCACCACGCCGATCGTGATCGGCTACATCATCAGCTCCACCGGTTCGTTCAAATGGGCGTTGGTGTTCGTCGGTTGCAACGCTTTGGTCGCGGTGTTCAGCTATCTGGTGATCGTGGGCCCGATCAAGCGCGTGGTGCTAAAGGAGCCACCAGCGAACGGTTCTGAAGCCCCTGGCAAATTGTCTCAAGCGCATTCCTGAGGAGCGGCGTCATGCAGTTGATTGAACATTCCGACTCGCCGCGCTACATCCGCCTGCACGAGCGGGATAACGTAGTGATCGTGGTCAATGATCAGGGTGTACCGGCCGGCACCGAGTTTGCGGACGGCCTGGTTACCGTGGACTTCGTGCCGCAGAGCCACAAGGTCACCCTGGAAGACATTCCCGAAGGTGGCCAAGTGATTCGTTACGGCCAGGTCATTGGTTATGCCTTGCAGCCGATTCCCCGCGGCAGTTGGGTCAAGGAAGATCAACTGCGCATGCCGACCGCGCCCCCGCTGGACAGCCTGCCGCTGTCCACCGATGTACCGGCCGCGCAAGCACCGCTGGAAGGATTCACCTTCGAGGGTTATCGAAATGCCGACGGCACCGTCGGCACGCGCAACATTCTCGGCATCACTACCACAGTGCAGTGCGTGACCGGGGTGCTGGATCATGCGGTCAAGCGCATCAAGGATGAGTTGCTGCCCAAGTACCCGCACGTCGATGACGTGGTGGCGCTGACCCACAGCTACGGCTGTGGCGTGGCGATCACTGCGACTGACGCGTACATCCCGATCCGCACCGTGCGCAATCTGGCACGCAACCCGAACCTGGGTGGCGAAGCCTTGGTGATCAGCCTGGGTTGCGAGAAATTGCAGGCCGGGCAAGTGATGCACGACAACGACAGCTCGGTGGATCTCAGCGAGCCTTGGTTGTACCGCTTGCAGGACTCCAGTCACGGTTTCACCGAGATGATCGAGCAGATCATGGAGCTGGCCGAGACGCGCTTGAAGAAGCTCGATCAGCGGCGCCGGGAAACTGTGCCGGCGTCCGAGCTGATCCTGGGCATGCAATGCGGCGGCAGTGATGCGTTCTCCGGCATCACTGCCAACCCGGCGCTCGGTTATGCCTCTGACCTGCTGCTGCGGGCCGGTGCGACGGTGATGTTTTCTGAAGTCACCGAAGTGCGCGATGCCATTTACCTGCTGACCTCCCGCGCGGAAAACCAGGATGTCGCCCAGGAACTGGTGCGGGAAATGGACTGGTACGACCGCTACCTGGCCAAGGGCGAGGCGGATCGCAGTGCCAACACCACGCCGGGCAACAAGAAGGGCGGATTATCGAACATTGTCGAGAAATCCCTGGGATCGATCGTCAAGTCCGGTAGCAGCGCGATCAATGGCGTGCTTGGCCCTGGCGAGCGTTTCAAGCGCAAAGGCCTGATCTTCTGCGCGACCCCGGCCAGTGACTTTGTCTGTGGGACCTTGCAACTGGCGGCGGGGATGAACCTGCACGTGTTCACCACCGGTCGTGGCACGCCTTACGGGTTGGCCATGGCGCCGGTGGTGAAGGTTTCGACCCGGACCGAACTGGCGCAACGCTGGCCGGACCTGATCGACATCGACGCCGGGCGCATTGCCACCGGCCGCGCATCGATCGAGGAACTGGGCTGGGAGCTGTTCCACTACTACCTGGACGTGGCCAGCGGCAAGAAACAGACCTGGGCCGAGCAGCACAAGCTGCACAACGACATTACCCTGTTCAACCCGGCGCCGATCACTTAAGACCGAGTCGCCTGCTTCGCGAGCAAGCCCGCTCCCACACTGGATTGTCGTCGCGCACAAATTTTGTGTTCGACACTGATCAAATGTGGGAGCGGGCTTGCTCGCGAAGGCGATCTTGCAGGCGCCGAAGTCTTCAGTGGCTTATCATTAGCCCCCTAACGACGCCCACCCCAAGGTCCTCCCGGCATGCTGGCAATTTTCCTCGAAACCCTGAACATCACCGCGCCGGTGTTTGCCATGCTGTTTCTGGGGGTGCTGCTCAAGCGCATCGACTGGATCAACGACAACTTCATCCACACTGCGTCGGCCCTGGTGTTCAATGTCACCATGCCGGCGTTGCTGTTTCTGGGCATCCTGCATGCCGACCTGCACGCGGCGTTGCAGCCGGCGTTGCTGATCTACTTCTCCCTCGCGACCCTGGTGTGTTTTGCCATCGCCTGGGGCTGGGCGATCTGGAAGTGCCCGCGGGAAGATCGGGGGATCTACACCCAGGGTGCCTTTCGCGGTAACAACGGGGTCATCGGGCTGGCGCTGGCGGCAAGCATGTACGGCGACTACGGGATTTCCCTCGGGGCGATCCTCGCGGCGCTGGTGATCCTGTTCTACAACACCCTTTCGACCATTGTGCTGGCGGTGTACAGCCCGGTGATCAAGTCCGATCCGTGGAGCATCTGCAAAAGCGTGTTCAGCAATCCGCTGATCATCAGCGTGATCGCGGCTGCACCGTTCGCCTATTTCAAGATCGGCTTGCCGGGCTGGCTGGAAACCTCCGGCCAGTACCTGGCACAAACCACCTTGCCGCTGGCGCTGATCTGCATCGGCGGCACGCTGTCGCTGGCCGCACTGCGCAAAAGCGGCAACATGGCGCTGAGTTCAAGCCTGGTGAAGATGATCGGCTTGCCGGTGCTGGCGACGCTGGGGGCGTGGTTGTGGGGTTTTCGCGGGGCGGAGTTGGGGATTCTGTTTCTGTACTTCGGTAGCCCGACCGCCGCCGCCAGTTTCGTCATGGCCCGGGCGGCAGACGGCAATCACGAGTTGGCGGCGGCGATTATTGTGATCACCACATTGATGGCGGCGGTCACCACCAACATCGGGATTTTCTTTTTGCAGTGGGGTGGGTGGATCTAGCCTGACTCAAGCAGTGTTCCTTAGAACCATTCGCGAGCAAGCCCGCTCCCACAATTGGAATGCATTCCCCTGTGGGAGCGAGCCTGCTCGCGAAAGCCTCAGATCAGTCACTCTGGCTTCTGGTAGCTATCAATCACTTCCTGCGCCGCCCGAAACGCATCAATCGCCGCCGGCACGCCGGCATACACCGCACAATGCAGCAACGCCTCGCGAATCTCATCCACAGTGCAGCCGTTGTTCAGCGCACCGCGCACGTGACCTTTCAATTCCTGCGGGCACTTGAGTGCAGTCAGGGCGGCCAGGGTGATCAGGCTGCGGGTCTTCAGTGGCAGGCCTTCGCGATTCCACACACCGCCCCAGGCGTGTTCGTTGACGAAATCCTGCAGCGGCTGGGTGAATTCGGTGGCATTGCCCAGTGCGCGGTCGACGAAGGCGTCGCCCATCACTTGGCGGCGGACTTCAACGCCGGGTTTTTTGTTCTTGGTCATGGGACTTCCTTCTTATGGTGTTGGCGATGCCAGGCGCGTAGCGACGTGAACAGCAAAAACGCCACCAGCGCCGGCAGGACGAAAAACAGCATCAAGTGTTCCAGCTTGCCGGCCAGTGGCATGCCGGTGGTGAACGACACCACGTGCAGCCCATACGCCAGGTACAAACCCAGAAACAGCAGGCCTTCGGCGCGGGTCACGCGGTAGCCGGTGTAGAACAGCGGCAGGCACAGCGCCGCGACGCCGAGCATCACCGGCAGGTCGAAATCCAGGGCGTTGGGCGACACCGACAGCGGCGACGGTGCCACCAGCGCGGTAAAACCGAGCACACCCAGGAGGTTGAACAGGTTGCTGCCAATCACGTTGCCCACGGCAATATCTCGCTCGCCGCGTATGGCTGCGATCAACGAAGTGGCGAGCTCCGGCAGTGAGGTGCTGACGGCGACGATGGTCAGGCCGATGATCCGTTCCGACAATCCAAGATCGGTGGCGACCGCGACGGCTGCCCCCAGCAGCAAGTGCCCGGCGTACACCAGCATCGCCAGCCCGGCGACGATCATCAGCAGGCTGCTCAGCCATGGCGCTTGCGCATGATGGTCATGGCTCGATACCGGGCGTGCCGAGTGTCGCGACTGGCGCAGCAACAAGCCGAGGTAAATCGCCAGAGCCGCAAGCAATATCACGCCGTCGGCACGGGATAGCTCTTTATTCCAGGCGAGTACGAACACCAGCAGGCTGGCGCCGATCATCAACGGAATATCCAGGCGCACCAATTGCCGGGAAACCCGCAAAGGAATGATCAGCGCGGACAACCCGAGGGTGACGAGGATGTTGAAAATGCTGCTGCCGATCACACTGCCGACGGCGATGTCGGCATTGTGCGCCAGGGTCGCTTGCAGGCTGACTGCCATCTGTGGTGCGCTGCTGCCGAGGGCGACAATGGTCAGGCCGATGATCAGTGGTCGTACGTGCAACCGCGCGGCGATGCGTACGGCGGCGCGCACCATCAATTCGGCGCCGACAATCAGCAGGAGCAATCCGCTGAGCAATTCGATCAGACTGATCAGGGGTAAATCGGCTAGTCCGAAAATGGTCGGGGCTCCATCGGTCAGTCGTCGAGGGCTTGCACGCGAACCTTCGCAGTGCCGCTGCGCAGCATGCCCAGGCGCTCGGCGGCTTCCCGGGACAGGTCGATCAGGCGGCCACGGGTGTGCGGCCCGCGATCATTGATGCGTACCACGCAGGATTTGTCGTTATTCAGATTGGTGACCTTCACCCGTGTACCAAAGGGTAGCTGGCGATGGGCGGCGGTCATGGAATTCATGTTGAAACGCTCGCCGTTGGCGGTGCGTTTGCCTTGGTGTTTGGCGCCGTAGTACGAAGCTACGCCGGTTTTGTCGTAGCCGTGCGGATCGACGGTGTCGGTGCTGGCGCAACCGGCCAGGAGCAAGAGGAGGGCGCAGGCGCCGAATAGACGTTTCATTCAAGGTTTTCCCGAAACAATTGTGGGAGCGAGCCTGCTCGCGAATGCATTCTGACAGTCAACTTTGTGTTGAGTGCCGAACCGCATTCGCGAGCAGGCTCGCTCCCACAGGGGAATGGAGCCAGTGAGTCGGGCTGGCTCCATCCTCATCAGCCTTCGAGCTTGCTTTTGAGCAGTTCGTTGACCTGTTGCGGGTTGGCCTTGCCTTTGGAGGCTTTCATGGCCTGGCCGACGAAGAAGCCGAACATCTTGCCGCGCTTGGCTTCGTCTGCCGCGCGGTATTGTTCGACCTGCTCGGCGTTGGCCGCGAGCATTTCGTCCAGCACCGCCGAGATGGCGCCGGTGTCGGTCACTTGCTTGAGGCCGCGCTTGTCGATGATCTCGTCCGCGCTGCCTTCGCCGTTGGCCATCGCTTCAAACACTACCTTGGCGATCTTGCCGGAGATGGTGTTGTCCTTGATGCGCAGCAGCATGCCGCCCAGAAGCTCGGCGGAAACCGGCGATTCTTCGATGTCCAGGCCTTGCTTGTTGAGCAGGCTGCCCAACTCGACCATCACCCAGTTCGCCGCCAGTTTGGCGTCGCCGCCGATGCTCGCGACTTTCTCGAAGTAATCGGCTTGCTCGCGGCTGGTGGCCAGCACGCTGGCGTCATAGACCGACAGACCAAATTGCTCCTGGAAGCGCTCGCGCTTCTGCGGTGGCAATTCCGGCAGGGTGACGCGTACTTCGTCGAGGAACGAGTTCTCGATGACCACCGGCAGCAGGTCCGGATCGGGGAAGTAACGGTAGTCGTTGGCTTCCTCTTTGCTGCGCATCGGACGGGTTTCGTCCTTGTTCGGATCGTACAGGCGGGTCTGCTGGATCACTTTTCCGCCGTCTTCGATCAACTCGATCTGACGCTGGATTTCGCTATTGATCGCCTTCTCGATGAAGCGGAACGAGTTGACGTTCTTGATCTCGCAGCGAGTGCCGAACTCGACCTGGCCTTTCGGACGGATCGATACGTTGCAGTCGCAACGCAGCGAGCCTTCGGCCATGTTGCCGTCGCAAATCCCTAAGTAACGCACCAGTGCGTGGATCGCCTTGACGTAGGCCACGGCTTCCTTGGCGCTGCGCATGTCCGGCTCGGAGACGATTTCCAGCAGCGGTGTGCCGGCACGGTTCAGGTCGATGCCGGTGGCGCCGCTGAATTCTTCGTGCAGGCTCTTGCCGGCGTCTTCTTCCAAGTGCGCGCGGGTGATGCCGACCCGTTTGACCGTGCCGTCTTCGAGGGCGATGTCCAGGTGGCCCTTGCCGACGATCGGCAACTCCATCTGGCTGATCTGGTAGCCCTTGGGCAGGTCCGGGTAGAAGTAGTTTTTACGCGCGAACACGTTGTGCTGGCCGATCTCGGCGTCAATCGCCAGACCGAACATCACCGCCATGCGCACCGCTTCCTGGTTCAGCACCGGCAGCACGCCGGGCATGCCCAGGTCTACCAGGCTGGCCTGGGTGTTCGGCTCGGAACCGAACGTGGTGGAACTACCGGAAAAGATTTTCGACCGGGTGGTGAGCTGGGTGTGAATCTCCAGCCCGATCACGACTTCCCATTGCATGTGTGTCTCCTCAGAAGCCTTAACAGGGGATTTTGAAACGTCGCGAGCGAAGGTAAGGCAAGGCGAAAACTGGCGAATAAGCGGAGTTGACGTTAGTCAATGAGCATTATGAGCCAGTTTTCAACGCAGCATTACCGAGCGCAGCAGTTTCAAAACCCCTGTGGGGTGCGGGTGTGCCAGTCAGTGTTCAGCTGATACTGGTGCGCAACGTTGAGCAAGCGGCCTTCCTGGAAATACGGAGCGAGCAGTTGCACGCCGACCGGCAGACCGTCGACAAAACCTGCTGGCATCGACAAGCCCGGCAGACCCGCGAGGTTGGCGGTGATGGTGTAGACGTCTTCCAGGTAGGCAGCGACCGGGTCGCTGTTCTTGGCGCCGAGCTTCCAGGCCGGGTTCGGCGTGGTTGGGCCGAGGATGATGTCGACCTCATTGAAGGCCGCCATGAAGTCGTTCTTGATCAAGCGACGAATCTTCTGCGCCTTCAGGTAGTAGGCATCGTAGTAACCGGCGGACAGTGCATAGGCACCGACCATGATCCGGCGCTGCACTTCCGGACCGAAGCCTTCGCCGCGGGAGCGTTTGTACAGGTCTTCGAGGTTTTTCGGATCTTCGCAGCGATAGCCGAAGCGCACGCCGTCGAAACGCGACAGGTTGGACGAAGCTTCTGCCGGGGCGATCACGTAGTACGCAGGAATCGCGTGCTGCATGTTCGGCAGGCTGATTTCCTTGACCACTGCGCCGAGCTTTTCCAGCTCCTTGACGCTGTTGTGGATCAACTCGGCGATGCGCGGGTCGAGGCCGGCGCTGAAGTACTCCTTCGGCACGCCGATGCGCAGGCCTTGCAGCGAGCCATTGAGGCTGGCGCTGTAGTCCGGCACGGGTTCATCGATGCTGGTGGAGTCGTTCGGATCGAAGCCGGCCATACCTTGCAACAATATTGCGCAGTCTTCGGCCGTGCGTGCCAATGGACCGCCCTGATCGAGGCTGGAGGCGTAAGCGATCATGCCCCAGCGCGAAACGCGACCGTACGTCGGTTTCAGGCCGGTAAGGTTGGTCAACGCAGCGGGCTGACGAATGGAGCCGCCAGTGTCGGTGCCGGTGGCCGCAGGCAACAGACGAGCGGCAACTGCCGCTGCCGAACCGCCGGACGAACCGCCCGGTACGTGCTCCAGGTTCCACGGGTTTTTCACCGCGCCGTAGTAGCTCGACTCGTTGGCCGAACCCATGGCGAATTCGTCCATGTTGGTCTTGCCCAGGGTCACGGCGCCGGCGCCAGCCAGCTTGGCGACGACGGTGGCGTCGTACGGTGCCTTGAAGTTGTCGAGCATCTTCGAGCCGCAGCTGGTGCGAATGCCCTGGGTGCAGAACAGGTCTTTGTGGGCGATCGGCGCGCCGAGCAGGGCGCCGCTCTCACCATTGGCCCGGCGGGCGTCAGCGGCTTTCGCCTGCGTCAGCGCCAGGTCTTCGGTGAGGCTGATGAAACTGTTGAGCTGCGGATCGAGCTGGGCGATGCGCGCCAGCAGGACCTTGGTCAGCTCTTCGGAGGAAAACTTTTTATCGGCGAGTCCGCGGGCGATCTCGGCCAGAGTCAGTTGATGCATTGCAGGCTCTTTCCCTATTAGTCGATGACTTTCGGAACCAGGTACAGGCCGTTTTCGACCGCTGGTGCGATGGACTGGTAGGCCTCGCGGTGATTGGTCTCGGTCACGACGTCCGCGCGCAGGCGCTGGCTGGCTTCCAGTGGGTGGGCGAGCGGTTCGATACCGTCGGTATTGACCGCCTGCATTTCGTCGACCAGCCCGAGAATGCTGTTGAGGGCCGAAGTGATGTGTGGAAGATCGGCATCATTGAGGCCAAGGCAGGCCAGATGAGCGATTTTTTCCACGTCGGAGCGTTCAAGCGCCATTGGGATTCTCCAGTGGAAAACAAAACGGACGGCGTCCGTGTGTTAGATTGTCGGAACACTACCGCACTTCTACGGTCATAAGGCCGCGATTGTGGGGCTTGGTGCACAGAAAAGCGGCCAATTTAACATATTGGCGCCTTGCCCAAAATCCCTGTCGTTGTTAGAGTTTGCCGCACTTTTTTACCCACGCGTTGCCTAGGGTCCCTTTCCCATGTTCAAGAAACTGCGTGGCATGTTTTCCAGCGATCTTTCCATTGACCTGGGCACTGCCAACACCCTTATTTACGTGCGCGAGCGCGGTATCGTCCTGAATGAGCCCTCCGTTGTGGCCATTCGGACGCACGGTAACCAGAAAAGTGTCGTTGCTGTCGGCACCGAAGCCAAGCGCATGCTGGGCCGTACGCCGGGCAACATTGCTGCCATTCGTCCGATGAAGGACGGTGTGATCGCTGACTTCAGCGTTTGCGAAAAAATGCTGCAGTATTTTATCAACAAGGTTCACGAAAACAGCTTCCTGCAACCTAGCCCTCGCGTGTTGATCTGCGTTCCATGCAAATCCACCCAGGTTGAGCGTCGTGCCATTCGTGAATCGGCCCTCGGTGCCGGTGCCCGTGAAGTGTTCCTGATCGAAGAGCCAATGGCCGCTGCGATCGGTGCCGGCTTGCCGGTTGAAGAAGCTCGCGGGTCGATGGTCGTGGATATCGGTGGCGGTACCACCGAAATCGCGCTGATCTCCCTGAACGGTGTGGTTTACGCCGAATCCGTGCGCGTTGGCGGCGACCGCTTCGACGAAGCGATTATCACCTACGTGCGTCGCAACTACGGCAGCCTGATCGGTGAATCCACTGCCGAGCGCATCAAGCAGGAAATCGGTACCGCCTACCCGGGCGGTGAAGTTCGCGAAGTCGACGTTCGTGGCCGTAACCTGGCTGAAGGCGTTCCACGCGCATTCACCCTGAACTCCAACGAAGTGCTGGAAGCTCTGCAAGAGTCCCTGGCAACCATCGTTCAGGCCGTGAAAAGCGCCCTGGAGCAATCGCCTCCGGAACTGGCTTCCGACATCGCCGAGCGCGGCCTGGTATTGACCGGTGGTGGCGCCTTGCTGCGTGACCTGGACAAATTGCTGGCCCAGGAAACCGGTCTGCCGGTGATCGTTGCCGAAGACCCGCTGACCTGCGTTGCTCGCGGCGGTGGCCGTGCATTGGAAATGATGGATAAACACACCATGGACCTGCTTTCCAGCGAATAAGTCGCCGGATTGCCTCTATGCTGTTGAGCGCGCAGGCGGCACTTTGCAGTGCTGCCTGTTCGCGTTTATCTTCTGTCAGTCTGCATCCAGGCCGGATTGCTGCCGTATGAATAAACAGAACATTTGCCTGGGAGGAGCGGCTTATTAAACCGCTTTTCACCAAGGGCCCTTCACTGGGCGTGCGCCTGTTGGTGCTGGTCGTGCTATCGGTCGCGCTGATGGTGGTCGATGCCCGTTTCAGTCTGCTCAAGCCTGCACGCAGCCAGATGTCGCTGGTGCTGATGGACGCCTACTGGATCACCGACCTGCCCGGACGACTGTGGGAAGGCGTTGCCAGTCAGTTTGGCAGCCGGACCGAACTCGTCGCCGAAAACGAAAAACTCAAGACCGAAAACCTGCTGCTGCAGGGGCGCATGCAAAAACTTGCCGCCCTGACCGAGCAGAACGTTCGGCTGCGCGAGTTGCTCAACTCTTCGGCCCTGGTCAACGAGAAGGTCGAAGTGGCCGAGTTGATCGGCATGGACCCTAATCCCTTCACCCATCGCATCATCATCAATAAAGGTGAGCGCGACGGCGTGGTCCTCGGTCAGCCGGTACTCGATGCCCGTGGCCTGATGGGCCAGGTGGTCGAGTTGATGCCCTACACCTCCCGCGTCTTGCTGCTGACCGATACCACCCACAGCATTCCGGTGCAGGTGAACCGTAACGGTTTGCGGGCGATCGCCAGTGGCACCGGCAACCCGGAGCGTCTCGAGTTGCGGCATGTGGCCGATACCGCCGATATCAAGGAAGGCGACCTGCTGGTCAGCTCCGGTCTCGGTCAGCGTTTCCCGGCCGGTTATCCGGTGGCGACGGTCAAGGAAGTGATTCACGATTCCGGCCAGCCGTTTGCCATCGTCCGCGCCGTACCGACCGCCGCCTTGAACCGTAGCCGTTACCTGCTGCTGGTGTTCAGCGACAACCGGACCGCCGAAGAACGCGTCAACGCTGCCGCCCAGGCCCAGGAAAGCCTGGATGCACAGGGTGGTGGGCCGACCATTCCGGCGACGGTTCCGAAACTGGTCAGCCCCGCGGCCCCCGCTGCACCGGCCGCCGCACCGGCGATTCCTGCCACGGCAGCGCCTGCGGCCACCGCACCAGCCAAGCCAGCCACCACGCCAGCCAAGCCCGCGGCCTCGCATCCTGCGGCGGCTAAACCGCCGGCGGCGCAACCCGCTGCCGCGAAGCCTGCCGCCAAACCGCCAGTCTCCGCGCCGGCCACTCCAGTGGGGAGAGAATAATGGGCGGTGTAAAAGCATCCCGAAACGGCTGGATAGTCTGGCTGACGTTCGCCGTCGGTCTGCTGTTGAGCGTTTCGCCTCTGCCGCAATTCATGGAAATCCTGCGCCCGCTGTGGCTGGCCTTGTTGCTGGCATTCTGGGCGTTGAACCTGCCGCAGACCGTCGGGATGGTGACGGCGTTTTGCCTGGGGCTGGCTGAAGACGTGCTCTACGGCACGCTGCTTGGGCAGAACGCCTTGATCCTGACCCTCATCACCTACTTGGTACTGGCGCTGCAGCAACGCCTGCGGATGTTCCCGATGTGGCAGCAGAGCCTGGTGATCCTGGTGATCTTCGGCCTCGCCCAGCTTGTACAACTATGGCTCAGCGCCTTGACCGGCAATCGTCAGCCAACGCTGGCGCTGGTGCTGCCGGCACTGGTCAGTGCATTGCTCTGGCCCTGGATCAGTTTCGGTTTGCGCGGACTGCGTCGACGCTACAAAATCAATTAATTCGCTCAGGCATTGGACAGGGAGAGGTCTTGATGAAACGGTTGTACCTCGCCTCTGGTTCGCCGCGTCGACGTGAACTGCTCACGCAGATCGGCGTTCCGTTCTCCGCCGTCAGTGCGGACATCGATGAAACCCCTATAGCTCAAGAATTCCCGTCGGCCTATGTCGAGCGTCTGGCGCGCGGCAAGGCCGAGGCCGGGCGCGGCAGTGTCGTGTCTGACGAACCGTTCTGCGTGCTCGGCGCCGATACCGCCGTGGTGCTCGATGGAAAAATTCTCGGCAAACCGGTTGATCAAGCGGATGCGTGCGCCATGCTGATGATGCTGTCAGCGAGTGAGCATGAAGTCCTGACCGCGATTGCCGTGCTCGATGGCGAGCGCTGCGAATCCCGGGTTGTTACCAGTCGCGTGCGTTTTCGGGATATCAGTCGTGAAGAAGCCGTGGCCTACTGGGCCAGCGGCGAACCACAGGACAAGGCGGGCGGTTATGGCATTCAAGGGCTGGGTGCGGTGTTTGTCGCCGGGCTCGATGGAAGTTATTCAGCGGTGGTCGGACTGCCGCTTTGCGAAACCGCGGAACTGCTCGGCCATTTCGGCATACCCTGTTGGCAACCCCGGAACGCGCTTTAAGCGTCTTCCTGAACAGATGCGGCCATTATCGTGAACATGCCTGAACGAGACCCTGCCATGAGTGAAGAGATCCTGATCAACATCACGCCGATGGAGTCGCGCGTGGCGGTGGTCGAAAACGGTGTCCTGCAAGAGGTCCATGTCGAGCGTACGCAAAAGCGCGGGATCGTCGGCAACATCTATAAAGGCAAAGTCGTGCGGGTATTGCCGGGAATGCAGGCGGCCTTCGTCGATATCGGCCTGGACCGTGCCGCGTTCATTCATGCATCGGAAATTTCCCTGCGCGAAGGCCCGGCGGTCGAGAGCATCAGTGCGCTGGTGCACGAAGGCCAGAGTCTGGTGGTGCAAGTGACCAAGGACCCGATCGGTTCCAAAGGCGCACGCCTGACCACCCAGCTGTCGATCCCTTCGCGTTACCTGGTGTACATGCCGCGCACCGCTCACGTCGGCATTTCCCTGAAGATCGAAGACGAAGCCGAGCGCGAACGCCTCAAGCAAGTGGTCACCGATTGCGTGGCCAAGGAAGGGATCAAGGAGGCCGGCGGTTTCATCCTGCGCACGGCGGCCGAAGGTGCTGGCGCCGATGAAATCCTCATGGACATCCGCTACCTGCGCCGGCTCTGGGATCAGATCAGCGCCCAGATCAAAACCATCAGCGCGCCCAGCGTGATCTACGAAGACCTCGGTTTGGCGCTGCGCACCCTGCGTGACCTGGTGAGCCCGAAAATCGAGAAGATCCGCATCGACTCCCGGGAAACCTTCCAGAAAACCACGCAATTCGTCGCCGAACTGATGCCCGAGATTGCCGACCGCCTGGAGCATTACCCGGGCGAGCGACCGATTTTCGACCTGTATGGCGTCGAGGACGAAATCCAGAAGGCTCTCGAGCGCAAGGTCCCGCTCAAGTCCGGCGGTTATCTGGTGGTCGACCCGGCGGAAGCCATGAGCACCATTGACGTCAACACCGGGGCGTTCGTCGGTCATCGCAACCTCGAAGAAACCATCTTCAAGACCAACCTCGAGGCCGCGACGGCCATCGCCCGCCAATTGCGCCTGCGCAACCTCGGCGGAATCATCATCATCGACTTCATCGACATGGAAGATGAAGAACACCAGCGCCAGGTGTTGCGCACGCTCGAAAAGCAACTGGAGCGCGATCACGCCAAGACCAACATCATCGGTATCACCGAGTTGGGCCTGGTGCAGATGACCCGCAAGCGCACCCGCGAAAGCCTTGAACAAGTGTTGTGCGAGCCATGCAACGCCTGTCAGGGACGCGGCAAGCTCAAGACCCCGGAAACCGTTTGCTACGAAATCTTCCGCGAAATCCTGCGTGAGGCTCGCGCCTATCAGGCGGAAGGCTATCGTGTATTGGCGAACCAGAAAGTTGTCGACCGTCTGCTGGACGAAGAGTCGGGCAACGTTGCCGAACTGGAAGGGTTTATCGGGCGCACCATCCGGTTCCAGGTAGAAACCATGTATTCCCAGGAACAATACGACGTGGTGTTGCTCTGAGTCGCTGCGTTTTAACTTTTCCTGAACGGCTGGCCTCAGCTTTTTGCAAAACTTTTGCCATGGGGGCCACCTGACATGGACCGTCTTACACGCATTTTGGCCGCACTGACCCGCTGGGGTCTGGGCCTGTGCGCGTTGGTTTTGGTGTTGATGGCGCTCTACGTCAGCCTGGGCCGGGAGCTCACGCCGTTAGTCGCCGAGTACCGTGCCGACATCGAAACCAAAGCCAGCGATGCCTTGGGCATGCCGTTGCAGATCGGCGAGCTGGAAGGCAACTGGAGTGGTTTCGCGCCGATATTGATGGCCCGCGATGTGACCGTCGGCGAGGGTGCCAACGCCTTGCATCTGGATCAGGTGCGTGCGGTGCCGGACCTTTGGGGCAGTCTTCTGGCGCGACAGGTACGCATCGCTCATCTGGAACTCAGCGGCCTGAAGATCAACCTCAAGCAAGGTGAGGACGGTCAGTGGGCGCTGGAAGGTTTGCCGGTGCGCCAGGACCAGCCCACCGATCCGGAGCAACTGCTCAATCGGATGCAGATGCTTCAGCAACTGTCGGTGCTCGACAGCCAAGTGACCTTGCAGCCGTTTGGCGAGTCGCCGCTGACCCTGACTTATGTCGGCCTTAATCTGAAAACCGGGATGTCGCGGCAGCGGCTCGACGCACGGCTGACCCTGCCTGACGGGCAGCCGGTGGCCATGAGTCTGCGTACCCGCATTCGTGCCAGCCAATGGCAGGACGGTGAAGCCGAGGTCTACCTGAGCCTGCCGCAAAGCGACTGGTCGAAATGGTTGCCTGAACGTCTGACCCAACAGTGGAATTTTTCCGAGATCAAGGCCGGTGGCGAGCTGTGGGTGACCTGGGGCAAAGGCACCTTGCAAAGCGCTGCGGTGCGCTTGAACGCACCACAAGTCAAGGGTGCCTACGCCGAGCGCAAGCCGATCCAGATCAATAACCTGGCGCTCAATGGATACTTCCAGCGCAATGCCGAAGGCGCGTCAGTGACTCTCGATTCCCTGGCGATGAACCTTGGCGAGACCCGCTGGGAAACGCATTTGCAGCTCAAGCAAAGCGCCGCCACTGACAAGACCGAAGAACTGTGGCATCTGCAAGCCGACCGCGTCGACCTGACCCCGCTCACGCCGCTGCTCAATGCCCTTGCGCCGTTGCCAGAAGGTTTTGCAACGGTCGTCGAGCGGCTCAAAGTCACGGGTGGCCTGCGTAACGTGCTGGTCGACTTCCGCCCGAATGCCACCGACGACAGCAAGTTCGGCTTTGCCGCCAACCTCGACCAGGTAGGCTTCGATGCCTATCACGGTGCGCCGGCGGCGCGAAATGTCAGCGGCAGCATCAGTGGTGACCTGGGGCACGGCGAACTGCGTATGGACAGCAAGGATTTCATGCTGCACCTGGACCCGATTTTCGCCAAGCCATGGCAGTACATTCAGGCCAATGCACGGCTGACCTGGAAGCTCGATAAAGAAAGTTTCACCCTGATCGCGCCGTACCTGAAAGTGCTGGGCGAGGAAGGCAAGATCGCCGGCGACTTCCTGATTCGCCTGCATTTCGATCCCACCCAGGAAGACTACATGGACCTGCGGGTCGGCATGGTGGACGGTGACGGTCGCTACACCGCCAAGTACCTGCCGGCAGTCCTCAGCCCGGCGCTGGATGAATGGCTGCGCACGGCGATTCTCAAGGGCGCGGTGGACCAAGGGTTCTTCCAGTATCAAGGGTCGCTCAGTCACGGTGCCGCGGATGTGGATCGCAGCATCAGCCTGTACTTCAAGGTTCACGATGCCGAACTGGCCTTCCAGCCGGGCTGGCCCCACGTCAGCAAGGTCAGCGGTGATGTGTTTGTCGAAGACAGTGGTGTGCGGATTCTGGCCAGCAAGGGCCAGTTGCTCGACACGCAGGTCAGCGATATCTACGTCAACATTCCCCATGTACCGGCGGGGCAAAACGTTCATTTGTTCCTCGATGGCGGATTTGCCGGCGGTTTGGGCGATGGCCTGAAAATCCTCCAGGAAGCGCCGATAGGCACCGGGGCAACCTTTGCCGGCTGGGAAGGCGAGGGAGACCTGCAAGGCAAACTGAAGCTGGATATTCCGTTGGCAAAAGGCGAGGAGCCGAAGATCCTCGTCGACTTCAAGACGGCCAAGGCACGCTTGAAACTGGCCGAACCTGTGCTGGAACTGAACCAGCTCAAAGGTGATTTCCGTTTTGACAGCGCCAAAGGCCTGAGCGGGCACAACATCAGCGCACGGGCGTTCGACAAGCCGGTCACTGCACAGATTTTTGCCGATGGCAGCCCGGGCAGGCTCAATACCCGGGTGGCCGCATCAGGGCAAGTTGAGGTCAAGAAACTGACCGACTGGCTGAAGGTGACCCAGCCTCTGCCGGTGAGCGGTGTGATTCCGTATCAACTGCAACTGGCCCTGGACGGCGCAGACAGCCAATTGATGGTCAATTCCAACCTCAAGGGCGCGACCGTCGATTTGCCTGCACCGTTCGGCATGACCGCCGATGCCGGGCGCGACACGACGTTCCGCATGACCTTGCAGGGCGACGAGCGGCGCTATTGGGCCAACTACGGAGACCTGGCGAGTTTCACGTTTGTGGCCCCGGCCAGCAATTTCGCCGACGGTCGCGGGGACTTGTCCCTCGGTGGCGGCGAGGCCGTGTTGCCTGGCACCAAAGGCCTGCGGATAAGGGGCGTGCTGTCGGAGCTGGACGTTGGCCCGTGGAAGGATCTGGTGGATAAATACGCCGGGCAGGACCCCGGCGGCAGCGCCAAGCAATTGCTCAGCGGCGCGGATTTCAAGGTGGGTAAGCTCAGTGGTATCGGTACCACGCTCGATCAGGCGTCGATCCAGTTGGCGCGCAAGCCTTCCGCCTGGGCGCTGCAGCTCGACAGCCAGCAGATCAAGGGCAGTGCCAGCCTTCCCGATTCGAAGGCCACGCCAATCACGGTCATTCTGCAAGCCGTGCGCCTGCCTGCACCGGACCCGACCGTGCTGGCCGATGAAAACTCGCCGGATCCACTGGCGTCGGTGGACCCGACGAAAATCCCCGCGATGGACATCATCATCAATCAGCTATTCCAGGGCCAGGATCTCGTGGGGGGCTGGTCGCTGAAGATTCGTCCTACGCCCAAGGGCATCGTGTTCAACTCCCTGGACCTGGGCCTCAAGGGCATGCTGTTGGTGGGCAGCGGAGGTTGGGAAGGCGTGCCGGGTGCCAGCAACAGCTGGTACAAGGGCCGTATCAGCGGCAAGAACCTCGCCGATGTGCTCAAGGGCTGGGGTTTTGCGCCGAGCGTCACCAGCCAGGACTTCTATATGGATGTCGATGGCCGCTGGCCCGGCTCTCCAGCCTGGGTGGCGACCAAACGCTTCTCCGGCTCGCTCGATGCGACGCTCAATCAGGGCCAGTTCGTCGAAGTCGAAGGCAGTGCCCAGGCGTTGCGGGTATTTGGTTTGCTCAACTTCAACTCCATCGGCCGGCGCCTGCGCCTGGACTTCTCCGACCTGTTCGGCAAAGGTCTGAGTTATGACCGAGTCAAGGGGCTGCTGGTTGGGACCAATGGCGTGTATGTCACCCGTGAGCCGATCCGGTTGACCGGGCCTTCGAGCACCATCGAACTCGACGGCACCCTGAACATGGTGGCCGATCAGATCGATGCGAAACTGCTGGTGACCTTGCCAGTGACCAATAACTTGCCGATCGCCGCACTGATCGTCGGTGCACCCGCGGTCGGCGGGGCGCTATTCCTGATCGATAAGCTGATCGGTGACCGCGTTTCCCGTTTCGCCAGTGTGAAGTACAGCGTCCAGGGGTCGTGGAAAGAACCGAAAATCACCTTCGACAAGGCTTTTTGAGATCCTTTTGAAAAGGCGCTCGGCAAGCCTATGGAGTAGCATGGCCGCATACGATTCCAGGAGTGCGCCATGTCTGTAGCGGTGATTCAAATGGTCAGCCAGAGCGATGTGCTGGCCAATCTGGCCCAGGCCCGTCGCCTGCTCGAACAGGCGGCCACCGGCGGCGCGAAGCTCGCGGTATTGCCGGAAAACTTCGCCGCCATGGGCCGGCGCGACATTGCCGACATCGGGCGCGCCGAAGCACTGGGCGAAGGCCCGATCCTGCCCTGGTTGAAACAGACCGCACGCGACCTCAAGTTATGGATTGTGGCCGGCACATTGCCGTTGCCGCCGGTGGATCAGCCGACGGCCAAAGTGCATGCCTGTTCGTTGCTGGTCGATGACCAGGGCGAAACGGTGGCGCGCTACGACAAGCTGCACCTGTTCGATGTGGACGTGGCGGACAATCGTGGCCGTTATCGTGAATCCGATGACTATGCTTATGGCAGCGGGGTGGTCGTGGCAGACACGCCCGTCGGCCGGGTTGGCCTGACGGTCTGCTATGACCTGCGCTTTCCCGAGCTGTACAGCGAACTGCGCGCGGCCGGCGCGGAACTGATTACCGCCCCCTCGGCCTTCACGGCGGTGACCGGCGCGGCGCATTGGGATGTGCTGATTCGTGCGCGAGCCATAGAAACGCAATGTTACGTGCTCGCGGCTGCCCAGGGCGGGACGCACCCGGGACCGCGGGAAACCTTTGGACATGCCGCCATCGTCGACCCGTGGGGGCGTGTGCTGGCGCAACAGGATCAAGGCGAGGCCGTGCTGCTGGCCGAACGCGACAGCAGCGAACAGGCGTCCATCCGGGCGCGGATGCCGGTGTCCAGTCACCGGCGCTTTTTCTCGCAGGGCGCCCAGCGACCTGCATCAGAACGACGAATTTAAGGCGTAAAGCATATGAGCGAGTTGTTGTCCTCAGTCAGTGAACACCTCCTGGCGCCCGGTGGCGTCACGATCGAGAGCCTGCAAGGTGTGCTCGGCGATCTGGCCGGGCCGGGCATCGATGCGGCCGACCTGTATTTCCAGGGGCAGATCTCCGAGTCCTGGGCGCTGGAAGACGGCATCGTCAAGGAAGGCAGCTTCAACCTTGACCAAGGTGTGGGCGTGCGCGCGCAATCGGGCGAAAAAACCGGTTTTGCCTACAGCAATGCCATCACCCTGGAAGCACTGGGCGCGGCGGCGCGGGCCGCCCGTTCGATTTCCCGGGCCGGGCAGCACGGCACCGTACAGGCATTCACCAGCCAGGATGTCGCGCAGTTGTATGCGCCGGACAATCCCCTGGAAGTGCTGACCCGTGCCGAGAAAGTCGATTTGCTCAAGCGAATCGATGCCGCGACCCGCGCCCTCGACCCTCGCATCCAGCAAGTCACCGTGAGCATGGCCGGTGTCTGGGAACGGATTCTGGTGGCTTCCACCGACGGCGGTCTGGCGGCGGATGTGCGGCCGCTGGTGCGTTTCAACGTCAGCGTGATCGTCGAGCAGAACGGTCGCCGCGAGCGCGGCGGTCATGGCGGTGGCGGTCGGACCGATTACCGCTATTTCCTCGCCGAAGACCGCGCCATGGGCTATGCCCGTGAAGCGTTGCGCCAGGCGCTGGTCAACCTTGAAGCCATTCCGGCACCGGCCGGTACTTTGCCGGTGGTGCTCGGTTCCGGCTGGTCGGGCGTGCTGTTGCACGAAGCGGTCGGTCATGGTCTGGAAGGCGACTTCAACCGCAAGGGCAGTTCGGCCTACAGCGGGCGCATGGGCGAGATGGTTGCGTCGAAGCTTTGTACCATTGTCGATGACGGCACCCTGGCTGGTCGCCGTGGCTCGTTAAGCGTCGACGACGAAGGCACGCCGACCGAGTGCACCACGCTGATCGAAAACGGCGTACTCAAGGGCTACATGCAGGACAAGCTCAACGCGCGCCTGATGGGCGTGGCCCGCACCGGTAACGGTCGTCGCGAATCCTACGCGCACCTGCCGATGCCGCGCATGACCAACACCTACATGCTTGCCGGCGAAAGCGACCCGGCGGAAATCATCGCCTCGGTGAAGCGCGGCATCTACTGCGCCAACCTGGGTGGCGGTCAGGTGGACATCACCAGTGGCAAGTTCGTGTTCTCCACCAGCGAGGCCTACTTGATCGAGGACGGCAAGATCACCGCTCCGGTCAAGGGTGCGACCCTGATCGGCAACGGGCCGGAAGCCATGAGCAAGGTGTCGATGGTCGGTAATGATCTGTCGCTGGACAGCGGCGTGGGCACGTGCGGCAAGGATGGGCAGTCGGTGCCGGTGGGTGTCGGCCAGCCAACGCTGAAGATTGATGCGATCACCGTGGGTGGCACGGGTTCGTAAGAAGTGAGGCTGCGGGTGAGCTGCGAGGCAGCTCACCCGATTCGAGAGTTAACGCAGACCGCGTTGAGTCTCGTCCAGCTCACGGATGTACTTGAAGATTTTACGGCTGGAGGCAGGAGGCTTGTTTTGCGCAACCTCATGCTGGGCCTGACGGATCAGGGAGCGCAATTGCTGGCGGTCCGCGTCCGGGTAGTCGACGACGAATTTTTCCAGAACGGCATCGTCGCCGGCGATCAGACGATCGCGCCAGCGCTCCAGGTTATGGAAGCGTTCGTTGTATTGGCGAGTGGAGGCATCGAGTTGATCGAGCAGAACCAGAATGGCGGTAGTGTCCTGATCGCGCATCAGTTTGCCGATGAATTGAAGGTGCCGTTTACGCGCGATATTCGCGGTGTGCTTGGGCGCATCGGCCAGAGCCCGACGCATTCCGTCGGTCAAAGGCAGTTTTGCCAGCAAGTCGGGCTTGAGTGTTGTAAGGCGCTCGCCAAGGTCAACCAGAGCATGCAGCTCGCGTTTAACCTGGGATTTGCTTTTTTCTCCCGTATCGAGGGAGTCGTCGTAAGAATCAACCATGGTGGCCGTCCGCAAAGAAACGCCGCCATGATAACCAGTCGGGGGCCGCTTGTCCGGCCCGGTCGCTCGATGACCGTTACCGAAAGCAGAATTTGAGTGGAGAACAGCATGAGTGCAGTTGAAAGCGTCGGCCCACAAGCGTTGCCGGCACTGCAGGAGCAAGTCGAGCAGATCATCGCTGAAGCCAAACGCCAGGGCGCCAGTGCCTGTGAAGTGGCGGTGTCACTGGAGCAGGGTTTGTCGACCACGGTGCGCCAGCGTGAAGTCGAAACCGTTGAATTCAACCGTGATCAGGGTTTCGGCATCACCTTGTACGTCGGCCAGCGCAAAGGCTCGGCCAGCACCTCGGCCAGCGGTCCGGAAGCGATCCGCGAGACAGTTGCCGCAGCACTGGCCATCGCCAAGCACACCTCTGAAGACGAAGCCTCGGGCCTGGCGGATGCCGCGCTGATGGCGCGGGATATTCAGGATTTCGACCTGTTCCATCAATGGGACATTACTCCGGAACAAGCCATCGAACAGGCCCTGGCTTGCGAAGCCGCGGCGTTTGCCGCCGACAGCCGGATCAAGAACGCCGACGGTACCACCCTCAGCACCCATCAGGGCTGCCGCGTTTATGGCAACAGCCATGGGTTTATCGGCGGTTACGCATCGACTCGCCATAGCCTGAGCTGCGTGATGATCGCCGAAGCGGACGGCCAGATGCAGCGTGATTACTGGTACGACGTGAACCGCCAGGGCAATCTGCTGGCCGACCCGGTCAGCATCGGCCAGCGCGCTGCGCAACGGGCGGCGAGTCGTCTGGGCGCGCGTCCGGTGCCGACTTGCGAGGTGCCGGTGCTGTTTTCCGCCGAGTTGGCTGGAGGGCTGTTCGGCAGTTTCCTGTCGGCGATTTCCGGCGGCAGCCTGTATCGCAAGTCGTCGTTCCTTGAAGGCACTCTCGGTCAGAAGCTGTTTCCGGAGTGGCTGACCATCGACGAGCGTCCGCATCTGATGCGGGCATTGGGCAGCGCAGCGTTCGATGGTGATGGTTTGGCAACCTATGCCAAACCGTTCGTCGAAAAAGGTGAGTTGGTGTCGTACATCCTCGGCACCTACTCCGGTCGCAAGCTCGGCATGCCGAGCACCGCGAATGCGGGCGGCGTGCACAACCTGTTCGTCACCCATGGCGATGAAGACCAGGCCGCCTTGCTGCGCCGCATGGGTCGCGGTTTGCTGGTGACCGAGTTGATGGGCCAGGGCCTGAACATGGTGACCGGTGATTATTCCCGGGGCGCGGCGGGTTACTGGGTCGAGAACGGCGAAATCCAGTTCGCGGTGCAGGAAGTGACCATTGCCGGCAACATGCGCGACATGTTCAAGCAGATCGTTGCCGTGGGTAATGATCTTGAGTTGCGCAGCAACATTCGCACCGGTTCGGTGCTGATCGAGCGGATGACGGTGGCGGGTAGCTAAGCCTCGACCGCTTCACCAAAAGGCGCGCCACCCATTGGGTGGCGCGCCTTTTTTATTGGCTACAACTCAGATCCCCTGTGGGAGGTAACTTGCCCTTACAGCCTTGTTTTGTTTCTCATTATCATTTAATAATAAATCTCATTATCGAATGAGCCCCGGATCATGAGTTCTGCCTTGCACGAGCAGCCGTACCTCGAAAGCTGGCGCTGGATGAGTCGCCAGATCCGTTGTGCGATGAACCCCGACGAGCCTCGGCTGATCGACCACTACCTGGCCGAAGGCCGGTATCTGGCGTGTTGCACGGCAACCTCACCCTGGACCGTCGCCGAAACCTCCTTCCGTTTGTTGCTCGATACCGCTGCCGATGTCGCGCTGCCGTGGCACTGGCGCACTTACTGTCTCGACCAGGCCTGGCGCCCGCTGCGCGAACTGGAACGTCTTTCGTTGTGCAAATGTCGCCTCAAGCGCTGGCAGAGCTACACCTGGCAACTCGCGACCTGTGAGTTGCAGCCGTCGATTCCTTTAAATGAACTGGTGCAAGGATTTACAGATGACCAAGACACGTATTGAGCGCGACAGCATGGGCGAGCTTCAGGTCCCGGAAGACGCCCTCTACGGCGCACAGACCCAGCGTGCGGTGGATAACTTCCCGATCAGCGGCAAACCGATGCCGGTGCAGTTCATCCGCGCGTTGATCCTGGCCAAAGCGGCGGCGGCACGCGCCAACGTCGAGCTCAAGCAGATCAGCGAAGCCCAGGGCAAAGCCATCGTCGACGCGGCCCAAGGGCTGCTCGAAGGCGATTTCATGCAGCATTTTCCCGTGGATATCTTCCAGACCGGTTCCGGTACCAGCTCCAACATGAACGCCAACGAAGTGATCGCCACGCTGGCCAGTCGCTTGCTCGGCGAGGCGGTGAACCCCAACGATCACGTCAACTGCGGGCAAAGCAGCAACGACATCATCCCGACCACGATTCACGTCAGTGCCGCGCTGGCGTTGCATGAGCAGTTGCTGCCGGCGCTGACGCATCTGGTGCAGGTCATCGAGCACAAGGCCGGGAAAGTTCATCACCACGTCAAGACCGGGCGCACACACCTGATGGACGCCATGCCAGTGCGCATGAGTCAGGTGCTCAACGGTTGGGCGCAGCAGCTCAAGGCCAACATCCGCCATCTGCAGGACTTGCTGCCAAGCCTGCAATCCCTGGCCCAGGGCGGCACAGCGGTGGGTACGGGTGTCAACGCTCACCCCGAGTTCGCGGCGCGTTTCAGCCAGCAGCTAAGCAAATTGACCCAGGTTCAGTTCCAGCCAGGCAAGGACCTGTTCGCGCTGATCGGTTCCCAGGACACCGCCGTTGTCGTCTCCGGGCAGCTAAAAGCCACCGCCGTATCGCTTATGAAAATCGCCAACGACCTGCGCTGGATGAACTCCGGCCCGCTGGCCGGCCTTGGCGAGATCGAGCTGCAAGCCTTGCAGCCGGGTTCTTCGATCATGCCGGGCAAGGTCAACCCGGTCATTCCCGAGGCCACCGCGATGGTCGCGGCTCAGGTCATCGGCAACGACAGCGTGATCACCATCGCCGGTCAATCGGGCAACTTTGAATTGAACGTGATGCTGCCGATCATCGCCCAGAACCTGCTGAGCAGCATTGAGTTGCTGGCCAACTCCAGCCGCCTGCTGGCGGACAAGGCGATCGCCAGCTTCAAGGTCAACGAAGGCCGGATCAAGGAGGCGCTGTCACGCAACCCGATTCTGGTTACCGCGCTCAACCCGATCATCGGTTACCAGAAGGCTGCCGAGATCGCCAAGAAGGCCTATCAGCAAGGTCGGCCGGTGATTGACGTTGCGCTGGAACATACCGAGCTGTCGCGCAGCCAGCTGGAAGAATTGCTCAACCCGGAAAAACTCACCGCGGGCGGCGTGTAAGCCCCGTTACCGCTTTGGAGGCGCACCATGGAGCACTGGAAACGCACGATCGAAAGAGCCAATCGCTTTTTCATGCTGGGCGAATTGGTCGATGCCCGCGAGGCGTACCTGCAGGCATTGGCCCTGGCCCAGGTGCTGTTCGAGCGCTGGGCGGATGCCGACGAAGCGGTGGCGGCCTGCGTGATTTCCCATCACAACCTGGCGGATCTGCACTTGCGTCTGAACCAGCCGGAGGAGAGCGCCGAATACTTGTGTGCCATCCACCAACGGCTGTTGCAGACCATGCAGGACCCGCGGCTACCACAAGCATTGCGAGAAGCCGCGTTGCGCCAGAGCAGCAAGACCTACGTTGAGCTGCTGAATTTCATCAGTGAGCACGGTGAGTACCCGCGTACCCATCGACTGCTGCACATCGATGTCGCTTCGCCTGCGCCTCATCATCATGGAGTCCATTGAACATGGCTTTTACCTTGCCTGCCTTGCCGTACGCCTACGACGCCCTGGAACCGCACATCGATGCGCAGACCATGGAGATTCACTACACCAGGCATCACCAGACGTACATCAACAACCTCAACGCGGCCGTTGAAGGCACCGAGTATGCCGAGTGGCCCGTGGAGAAGCTGGTGTCTGCCGTCCAGCAACTGCCGGAAAACCTGCGGGTGGCGGTGATCAACCAGGGGGGCGGCCACGCCAATCATTCGTTGTTCTGGGAAGTCATGGCGCCCGGCGGTGGTGGCAAGCCCGAAGGCGCGCTGGCCAAGGCCATCGATGAACAACTGGGCGGTCTCGACAGCTTCAAGGAAGTCTTTACCAAGGCCGCGTTGACCCGTTTCGGCAGTGGCTGGGCCTGGCTGAGCGTAACTCCGCAAAAGACCCTGGTGGTGGAAAGCAGCGGCAACCAGGACAGCCCGTTGATGAACGGCAATACCCCGATTCTGGGCCTCGACGTCTGGGAGCACGCCTATTACCTGCGTTATCAGAACCGTCGTCCGGAATACATCAGCGCGTTCTACAACGTGATCAATTGGCCGCAAGTCGCTGCGCGCTATCAGGCCGCACTGGTTTAAGTCTTTTATAAAAACAATCCAAGGCAGGGCTATGGGCACTGAAACACTGGCGATCGGAAGTGGGCGGATATTCCGTTACGCATTTGGATCGTTATTACTGCTGGCGGGTATGAGCCTATTGGTTGCCCATGGGCTGGCATGGCTTGATCTTGAGCCGAAGTTGCTACGTGCACTGCAGGGCGGTGCGATCTGCGCCTTGGGTACCGCGCTGGGCGCGGTGCCGGTGTTGGTGATTCGGCGGATGCCGCAGATGCTCAGCGACACTTTGCTTGGCTTTGGCGCTGGCGTGATGCTCGCGGCGACGGCATTTTCGCTGATCGTTCCGGGCATCTCTGCCGCCGAAGGGCTTGGATTGTCACCCTGGGCTTCCAGTGGGTTGATCAGCTTCGGCATTATGCTCGGCGCGTTCGGGTTGTTCCTGGTGGATCGGAAGGTCTCCGGGGCCAGCCCGGACATGCTGGTCGGCACGCTGGAGCGACCGGTCATTGCTCCGCGGATCTGGTTGTTTGTGTTTGCGATCATCGCCCACAACATCCCGGAAGGCATGGCGGTCGGCGTTTCTGTCGGTGGCGGAATGCCTGGCGCCGACAGTCTCGCCATGGGCATAGCCTTGCAGGATGTGCCGGAGGGGTTGGTCATCGCTTTGGTCTTGGCCGGGGCAGGGATGTCCAGGGTCAAGGCGTTCCTGATCGGTGCTGCATCAGGGTTGGTAGAACCGGTGTTCGCGCTGTTGTGCGCCTGGCTGGTGAGCCTGGCCGAGCTGCTGTTGCCTTTGGGATTGGCACTGGCGGCGGGGGCGATGTTGCTGGTGGTGACCCACGAAGTCATTCCCGAGTCGCGCCGCAATGGTCATGACAAGCTTGCCAGCCTTGGGCTGCTGATGGGGTTTTGTTTGATGATGGTGATGGATACGGCGCTGGCTTGATTTGTGGCAAAGAGCCCTCGCCACAAAAGCTCACCCGTCGGAGTGTTATTCGCCTTCGTCGAAGAAGTTGTTGATCAACGCCACCAGCGCGTTCAGCGCTTCCTGTTCCTGCTCGCCTTCGGTGCTCAAGTGAATCGTGGTGCCTTTGCCGGCGGCCAGCATCATCATCGCCATGATGCTTTTGCCATCGACCATGGACTCTGGTGTACGACCGGCCCGGATCTGGCACGGGAACTGACCCGCCACCCCAACGAATTTTGCAGAAGCGCGAGCATGCAGGCCCAGCTTGTTGATGATTTCGATTTCCAGAGCAGGCATCGCGGTGTGAATCCTTTAGCTGAGGTCGCGGTGGCGAACCTGGACGTTCTTCAGTGATTTTTGCAGCGCCTGCCCCAGACGCTCGGTCAGGTAGACGGAACGGTGATGTCCGCCAGTGCAGCCAATGGCAATGGTGACATAGGCGCGGTTGCTGGCGGCAAAACGCGGCAGCCACTTTAGCAGGTATGTGGAAATGTCCTGGAACATCTCTTCGACATCCGGTTGTGCCGCCAGATAGTCGGCAACCGGTTGATCGAGCCCGGACTGCTCGCGCAATTCCGGTTTCCAGTAAGGGTTGGGCAGGCAGCGCACATCGAACACCAGGTCGGCGTCCACCGGCATGCCACGCTTGAAGCCGAAGGACTCCACCAGGAACGCTGTGCCCGGCTCGGGCTGATTCAGCAGTCGCAGTTTGATGGCGTCGCGCAGCTGGTACAGGTTCAGGCTGGTGGTGTTGATCTTGAGATCGGCGAGGTCGGCAATCGGCCCGAGCAGGTCGCTCTCGACGCTGATGGCTTCGGCCAGCGAGCGGTTGGCGTTGGTCAGGGGGTGACGTCGGCGGGTTTCCGAGAAGCGCTTGAGCAGGGTTTCTTCGTCGGCGTCCAGGTACAGCACATCGCACTGGATGTGGCGGGCACGGACTTCCTCGAGCAGGTCGGGGAAGCGTGACAGGTGGCTGGGCAGGTTGCGGGCGTCAATGGAAACGGCGACCAGCGGCTGTAACAGCTCGGTATGAACCAAGGCGCGTTCGGCCAGCTCCGGCAGCAGGCCGGCAGGCAGGTTGTCGATACAGTAGTAGCCGTTGTCCTCAAGAACGTTGAGGGCGGTACTTTTACCTGAGCCGGAACGGCCACTGACGATGATCAAGCGCATGATTACTGACCGTTTTGCTCGTCCAGGACAACCTGATACAGGGCTTCGTTGCTTGCAGCACTACGCAGCTTTTCGCGAACTTCCTTGCGGTCGAGCATGCTGGCGATCTGTCGCAGCAGCTCAAGGTGCGCATCGGTGGCGGCTTCCGGGACCAGCAGCACGAACAGCAGGTCAACCGGCGCACCATCGATGGCGTCGAAATCGATAGGGGCGTCCAGGTGCATCAATGCACTGATGGGCGAAACACAGCCCTTGAGACGGCAATGTGGAATGGCGATGCCATTGCCAAACCCGGTGGAGCCGAGTTTTTCACGGGCAATCAGTGCCTCGAAGACATCTTGCATCTCCAGGGCCGGCACTTCGCGGGCGATCAGATTGGCAATTTGTTCGAGGGCTTTCTTTTTACTGCCTCCCGGCACGTTCACCAGGGAACGGCCGGGGGTCAGGATACTTTCAAGTCGGATCATGGGTAGGGAGTGTTAACGACCGGTTGCGCCCTGGAGGAGGCTCTGGGTCTTTTCCTTATGCTTTTTGAGTTGTTTATCCAGCTTGTCGGTGAGTGCGTCGATCGCGGCGTACATATCGGTATGTTCCGCGTTTGCGACCACTTCATTCCCGGGAATATGCAGCGTGGCTTCGATTTTCTGCTTCAGTTTTTCGACGGTCATCGTGACCTGCACATTAGTGATCTTGTCGAAATGTCGCTCCAATCGTTCGAGTTTTTCGCCGATGTAGGTGCGAAGAGGTTCGGTCACTTCCAGTTGGTGTCCACTGATGTTGACTTGCATACAGCTTCTCCTTCGTTGCCAGTGCATAAAGCGGTAGATCAGATGATCTACCACTGGAACGCTGTGGCGTGGCTCTACATCAACCGCTTGCGTTCGCTCGAAGGCGCGATCCCGAGGGATTCGCGGTACTTGGCGACGGTGCGGCGAGCCACCTGAATGCCTTGTGCCTCCAGTAAACCAGCGATCTTGCTGTCACTCAACGGCTTTTTCTGATTTTCCGCGGCAACCAGTTTTTTGATGATCGCCCGGATCGCCGTGGACGAGCATTCGCCGCCTTCGGAGGTGCTTACGTGACTGGAGAAAAAGTACTTCAGTTCATAAATGCCCCGGGGGGTGTGCATGAACTTCTGGGTGGTCACCCGTGAAATCGTCGATTCATGCATGCCGACCGCTTCGGCGATGTCATGCAGGACCAGCGGCTTCATGGCTTCGTCGCCGTACTCCAGAAAGCCGCGTTGATGCTCGACGATCTGGGTGGCAACCTTCATCAGGGTTTCATTGCGGCTTTGCAGGCTCTTGATGAACCAGCGGGCCTCCTGCAACTGGTTGCGCATGAAAGTGTTGTCGGCGCTGGTGTCGGCGCGGCGGACGAAACCGGCGTACTGGGCGTTGACCCGCAGACGTGGCACCGACTCCTGATTGAGCTCCACCAGCCAGCGCTCGTTGTCCTTGCGCACGATAACGTCAGGAACGACGTACTCGGCTTCGGCGGACTCGATCTGCGAGCCCGGGCGTGGGTTGAGGCTCTGGACCAGTTCGATGACCTGGCGCAGTTCATCTTCCTTGAGCTTCATGCGGCGCATCAACTGGCTGTAGTCGCGGCTGCCAAGCAGATCGATGTAATCGGTGACCAGGCGCTTGGCCTCGGTCAGCCAAGGTGTCTTGGCAGGCAACTGACGCAATTGCAGCAACAGGCATTCACCCAGGTTGCGGGCGCCGATGCCGGCGGGCTCGAACTGCTGGATGCGGTGCAGGACGGCTTCGATTTCGTCCAGTTCGATGTCCAGTTCCGGGTCGAAGGCTTCGAGGATTTCCTCGAGGGTTTCGTCCAGGTAACCCTGATTGTTGATGCAGTCGATCAGGGTCACGGCAATCAGGCGATCGGTGTCGGACATCGGGGCCAGGTTCAGTTGCCATAGCAAGTGGCTCTGCAGGCTTTCGCCGGCCGAGGTGCGGGTGGTGAAGTCCCACTCGTCGTCGTCATTGCTGGGCAGGCTGCTGGCGCTGGTCTGGTAAACGTCCTCCCACGCGGTGTCGACGGGGAGTTCGTTAGGGATGCGCTCGTTCCAGTCGCCTTCATCGAGGTTATCAACCGTCGGGGCGCTTTCCTGGTAGGAGGGTTCCTGGGTGTCAGTGTTGGGCTTTTGTTCGGCGTTGTCGGCCAAGGGGTCGGAATTATCGAAGTCGTCGCCTTCTTCCTGGCGTTCGAGCATCGGATTGGACTCCAGGGCCTCCTGGATTTCCTGTTGCAGGTCCAGGGTCGACAATTGGAGCAGGCGGATGGCCTGTTGCAGCTGCGGTGTCATCGTCAGCTGCTGGCCCATTCTCAAGACTAGCGATGGTTTCATGGCAGGGGCTTAACACCTTATTCGCCGGCGCACATGCGCCATCCACTACAGGGCGCCGGGGCGCCAAACATAAGCAAATTATATGCCTGAAACTGAAGGGTTTGCCTAGAGCGCTGTAACAATAAAAGCTGCAAAGTTTTGTTGACAGGTTGCTCCGGCTGGCTCCTGAACATCTTTGAAGCGTCGGGTTTGCCTGGAGCGCTGTAACAATAAAAAAGAGTTGATTTTTTATCGAGACAAGCGCTCGTCGACTGCTCTGGCATCTCGGTGTCTTACAGGCGGAATTCGTGGCCCAGGTACACTTCCTTCACCAGGTCGTTGGCCAGGATGGTTTCAGCGTCGCCTTCAGCGATCAGTTGACCGTCATTGACGATATAGGCGGTTTCACAGATATCCAGGGTTTCACGAACGTTGTGGTCCGTGATCAGCACGCCAATGCCTTTGGCCTTGAGGTGGTGAATGATCTGCTTGATGTCGCCGACCGAAATCGGGTCCACGCCGGCGAAGGGTTCGTCGAGGAGGATGAATTTCGGGTTGGTGGCCAGGGCGCGGGCGATCTCCACACGACGGCGCTCACCACCGGACAGGCTCATGCCGAGGTTGTCGCGGATGTGGCTGATGTGAAATTCCTGCAGCAGGCTTTCCAGCTCTTTGCGACGACCGGCCTTGTCGAGTTCCTTGCGGGTCTCGAGGATGGCCATGATGTTGTCGGCCACCGACAGTTTGCGAAAGATCGATGCTTCCTGCGGCAAGTAGCCGATACCGGCCTTTGCGCGGCCATGCATCGGCTGGTGGCTGACGTCCAGGTCATCGATCAGGACGCGGCCCTGGTCGGCCTGTACCAGGCCGACAATCATGTAGAAGCAGGTGGTCTTGCCGGCGCCGTTCGGGCCAAGCAGGCCGACAATCTGACCGCTGTCGATGGACAGGCTGACGTCGCGCACGACCTGGCGGCTCTTGTAGCTCTTGGCCAGATGCTGAGCTTTCAGAGTTGCCATTACTGGGCCTTTTTCTCGTCGGTTTTCTTCTTCGGCTGGATCACCATGTCGATACGCGGGCGCGCCTCGGTGACCTTGCTGCCTGTGGCGCGACCGGCGCTGGCGAGCTTCTTGTCCGTGTCGTAGACAATTTTCTCGCCTTGGGTGACGTTGTTGTCCTTGTCGACAACTTTGGCCTTGTCGATCAGTACGACGCGATTTTGCGCGGCGTGATACTGGATCGTCACGCCCCAGCCCTGAACAGGCTTGGTATCGCCAGCTGTTTGCAATTGCTCGAAGTACGCCAGGTTGCCCACCGAGGTCACTACGTCGATGTCGCCAGCCGGGGTGCGGGTAATGGTAACGGTGTTGCCTGTCACCTTCATCGAGCCTTGAGTGATGATCACGTCACCCTTATAGGTAGCAATACCTTGCTTGTCGTCCAGTTGGGCATCGTCGGCCTGAATGCGGATAGGCTGCTGTTGATCTTCCGGCAGAGCCCAGGCGCTCACGCTTCCCAGTGCTGCGCCCAGACTGAGCAAAATCGGGAGGGTTTTAACGAGCCTCATACTGTCCTCTTACGTTCGATAGCAGGTGTATCCTGCTTTCTTTCAAATACGCCTTCATTCCCTTGCCAGTCGATACACCGCCAGCGCCGTCGATTCTAACGTCTTGCTCGGTCTGCGCATATTGCTGCTGCGGGAACACGGTCATGCGGGTGCTGGTGATCAGGGTTTTACGGTTTTTCTCGTCAAAGCGCGTGATGCGCACGTCATCGATCAGTTCGACCTGTGTGCCATCAGGGTTGACCTCGCCGCGCAGGCTCTGGACGTGCCACGGGAATTCAGTGCCGCGGAACACATTCAGGTCGGGGTTGGTCAGCAATGTCACCTCGGTCGCTTTCAGGTGCTCGACCTTGTCGGACACCAGATCATATTGCAGCTTGCCGTCCGGCAGGTACTGCACGCTGTGGGCGTTGATGGCGTAATAGTCGATCGCGCTTTCATCGACCTGCGTTACCGGCTTGTCGAGGAAGCGTTCCGGGCTGATGTTCCAGTAGCCAACCGCGGCGAATATCGCCGCGATGCAACTGAACATCAGGGTGTTGCGAAACTTTTTGCTCAGCATAGTGGGCTCACAGGTACGCTGCATTGGCCGCGTCGAGGCGGTCCTGGGCGCGCAGGATCAATTCGCAGAATTCGCGAGCGGCACCTTCGCCGCCACGGGCGAGGGTGATGCCGTGAGCGTGTTCACGCACGAAGCTGGCGGCATTGGCCACCGCCATGCCCAGGCCGACGCGGCGAATCACCGGCAGGTCCGGCAGGTCATCGCCGAGGTAGGCCACCTGTTCATAGCTCAGGTTGAGTTGGGCCAGTAGCTCATCGAGTACCACCAGTTTGTCTTCGCGTCCCTGATACAGATGCGGGATTCCGAGGTTCCTGGCTCGCCGTTCGACCACCGGGGTCTTGCGGCCACTGATGATGGCCGTCTGCACGCCGGCGGCCATCAGCATCTTGATGCCTTGGCCGTCGAGTGTGTTGAACGTCTTGAATTCGCTGCCGTCTTCGAGGAAGTACAGGCGCCCGTCGGTCAGCACGCCATCGACATCGAACACTGCCAGTTTGATCTGTTTGCCGCGTTGCAACAGGTCCGCACTCATTACATTACTCCTGCACGCAGCAAGTCGTGCATGTTCAAGGCACCGACCGGGCGGTCTTCGCTGTCGACCACGACCAGCGCGTTGATTTTATGGTCTTCCATGATTTTCAGCGCTTCGGCGGCGAGCATCTCGGCACGCGCGGTCTTGCCGTGTGCAGTCATGACCTGGTCGATGGTAGCGCTGTGGATGTCGATGCTACGGTCCAGCGTGCGGCGCAAGTCACCGTCGGTAAAGATCCCGGCCAGCTTTCCATCGGCTTCCAGGATCACGGTCATGCCCAGGCCTTTGCGGGTCATTTCCATTAGCGCGTCCTTGAGCAGGGTGCCACGCTGTACTTGCGGCAACTCTTGCCCGGCGTGCATGACATTTTCCACTTTCAGCAGCAGGCGTCGGCCCAGGGCGCCGCCGGGATGGGAAAAGGCGAAGTCTTCGGCGGTAAAGCCACGGGCTTCCAGCAGCGCGACGGCCAGGGCGTCGCCCATGACCAGGGCGGCGGTGGTCGACGAGGTGGGTGCCAGGTTCAACGGGCAGGCTTCGTGTTCGACGTGAACATTCAGGTTGACCTCGGCGGCCTTGGCCAGTGCGGAGTCAGGATTGCCGGTCACACTGATCAACTGAATGCCCAGGCGTTTGATCAGTGGCAGCAGGGTCACGATTTCATTGGTAGAGCCGGAGTTCGAGAGCGCCAGAATGATGTCGTCGCGGGTAATCATGCCCATGTCACCGTGGCTGGCTTCAGCCGGGTGCACAAAAAATGCCGTGGTGCCGGTGCTGGCCAGGGTCGCGGCAATCTTGTTGCCGATGTGCCCCGACTTGCCCATGCCGACCACGACCACGCGGCCTTTGCTGGCCAGAATCATCTCGCAAGCGCGTACGAAATCTGCGTCGATATGGGGTAGCAGGCCTTGCACGGCTTCTACCTCGAGGCGGATGGTGCGTTGTGCTGATTGAATCAGGTCGCTGGATTGGCTCATGTCAGAAATCGTATAGCCTGATGAAAAGGCGGCGATTATAGCGGTTATGATCGAATCCCTCACGCTAGTTCGTCGCGCATTGTCATCCTTGTTGCCGGAAACCTTCTAAACAGGGCTTTCAACCTGTCATACAGTTGAACATGTCCTGGCTTTGGCCTTGGGGACGCAGCCTTTGCAGTGATATAGTTCGCCGCCAGTTCGGCCTGCCCGGGAGGTATGTGCTTTCGTGAGAAAGTCAGGCGTCCGAGTGAGAGGCTGCATCGCAAGGAGTTTAGATGAGTGCCGATAACGCCTACGCGGTCGAGCTGAAGGGACTGTCCTTCAAGCGCGGTGCGCGCAGCATTTTCAACAATGTCGATATCCGTATCCCTCGCGGCAAGGTCACCGGCATCATGGGGCCTTCCGGGTGTGGCAAGACCACGCTTTTGCGTCTGATGGGCGCCCAGTTGCGGCCCACCAAGGGCGAAGTCTGGGTCAACGGTCAGAACTTGCCAAAACTGTCGCGCAGCGATCTGTTCGATGCGCGCAAGCATATGGGCGTACTGTTTCAGAGCGGTGCACTGTTTACCGACCTCGATGTCTTCGAGAACGTCGCTTTTCCGCTGCGGGTTCACACGCAACTGCCGGACGAAATGATCCGCGACATCGTCCTGCTCAAGCTGCAGGCCGTGGGCTTGCGGGGTGCCATCGAACTGATGCCCGACGAGCTTTCCGGCGGCATGAAGCGCCGTGTCGCGCTGGCCCGGGCGATCGCGCTCGATCCACAGATCCTCATGTACGACGAGCCCTTTGTCGGCCAGGACCCCATCGCAATGGGCGTTCTGGTGCGCCTGATTCGTTTGCTCAACGATGCGCTGGGCATCACCAGCATCGTGGTATCCCACGACCTGGCCGAGACCGCGAGCATTGCCGATTATATTTATGTGGTGGGCGATGGTCAGGTATTGGGGCAGGGCACGCCGGACGAGTTGATGAACTCGGATGAGCCGCGCATTCGTCAGTTCATGACTGGTGAACCCGACGGCCCGGTTCCGTACCACTTTCCAGCGACGGATTACCGCGCAGATCTTCTGGGGAAGCGCTGATGCGCAGAATTTCATTGGTAGAACGCGTTCGCCGCTTCGGCCAGGCCGGCATCGATGTGTTGGCGGTGTTCGGGCGTTCGAGCCTGTTCCTGTTCCATTCCTTGCTTGGCCGGGGCGGAATCGGTGGCGGTTTCGGGCTGCTGGTCAAGCAGTTGCATTCGGTGGGCGTGATGTCCCTGGTGATCATCGTGGTCTCCGGGGTATTCATCGGCATGGTGCTGGCGCTGCAAGGCTTCAACATTCTTTCCAGCTATGGTTCAGAACAGGCCGTCGGGCAGATGGTGGCGCTGACGCTGCTGCGTGAACTGGGGCCGGTGGTGACCGCCTTGCTGTTCGCCGGGCGCGCAGGTTCGGCGTTGACCGCCGAAATCGGCAACATGAAGTCCACCGAGCAGTTGTCCAGCCTGGAAATGATCGGGGTCGACCCGCTCAAGTACATCATCGCGCCACGCTTGTGGGCCGGTTTCATTTCCCTGCCGGTGCTGGCGATGATTTTCAGCGTGGTGGGTATCTGGGGCGGCTCGTGGGTGGCGGTCGACTGGCTGGGGGTCTATGAAGGCTCCTACTGGTCGAACATGCAGAACAGCGTGACCTTCGCGGACGATGTGCTCAACGGGATCATCAAAAGCATCGTCTTTGCCTTTGTCGTGACCTGGATCGCCGTATTCCAAGGCTATGACTGCGAACCCACTTCCGAGGGGATCAGTCGTGCCACTACCAAGACCGTTGTGTATGCCTCGTTGGCAGTACTCGGCCTGGACTTTATTCTGACCGCCTTGATGTTTGGAGATTTCTGATGCAAAACCGCACCCTGGAAATCGGTGTCGGCCTTTTCTTGCTGGCTGGCATCCTGGCTTTGCTCTTGTTGGCGTTGCGGGTCAGTGGCCTGTCCCCGACTCCGAGCACCGACACGTATAAACTTTACGCCTACTTCGACAATATCGCCGGTTTGACGGTCAGAGCAAAGGTGACCATGGCCGGTGTGACCATCGGCAAGGTCACGGCCATCGATCTGGATCGCGACAGTTTCACCGGTCGGGTGACCATGCAGCTGGAAAAACGCATCGATAATCTGCCGGCGGACTCTACTGCATCTATCCTGACCGCTGGCCTGTTGGGCGAGAAGTACATCGGTCTCAGCGTGGGCGGGGAAGACACCCTGCTCAAGGATGGTGGAACCATCCATGACACGCAGTCATCGTTGGTGCTCGAAGACCTGATCGGTAAATTCCTGCTCAATACCGTTAGCAAAGAAGCTAAATGAGGAACTGTTAAATGATCTCTACCTTGCGACGTGGCCTTTTGGTACTGCTCGCGGCGCTGCCGCTGGTAGCCAACGCCGTGGCGGCGCCTTCGGCGCACGATCTGGTACAGGACACCACTAATCGGATGCTGGCCGATCTGGCGGCCAATAAAGAAAAGTACAAGCAGGATCCGCAAGACTTTTATGCGGCGCTGAACACCATCGTCGGGCCGGTTGTGGATGCCGAGGGTATTTCCAAGAGCATCATGACGGTCAAATACTCGAAGAAAGCTACGCCTGCGCAGATGAAGACCTTCGAAGAAAACTTCAAGAAGGGTCTGTTCCAGTTCTATGGCAATGCCTTGCTGGAGTACAACAACCAGGGCATCACCGTTGATCCGGCCAAAGACGAATCGGGCGACCGTACCAGCGTTGGCATGACCGTCAAGGGCAGCAGCGGCGCGATCTATCCAGTGTCCTACACGCTGGAAAAGATCAACGGCGAGTGGAAACTGCGTAACGTCATCATCAACGGCATCAACATCGGCAAGCTGTTCCGCGATCAGTTCGCCGATGCGATGCAGCGCAATGGCAACGACCTGGACAAGACCATCAATGGTTGGGCCGGGGAAGTCGCCAAGGCCAAGGAAGCCACCGACAAGAAACCAGAGCAGTCAGCCCAATGAGTGAGTCGGCAGTCCAGATGGACGAAGCGGGCGAGTTGCGACTCAGTGGTGTGCTGGATTACCGCACCGGCCCTGGCCTGCGTGAGCAGGGCAAGGCGCTGATCAAGGCCTGCAAGGCTGCGGCGCTGGTGGTCGATTGCTCGGCGGTGACCAAGTCCAGCAGTGTCGGGTTGTCGTTGCTGCTGTGCTTCATCCGCGATGCGCAGGCCGCCGGCAAGGCCCTGAGCATCCGTGGGATGCCGGATGACATGCGTGAAATCGCTCAGGTCAGCGAGATGACCGAGCTGTTGGCGCACCCCTGACACGCATCTATAAAGAAGCCCCCCGTCCGAGTCCTGCTTGGCGGGGTTCGCAGGCGCGGGGCTTTTTTGTATGATGTCCGACCCGCGCGCACAGGGCGCCGATTGAGGTTGAGCATGCAGGCCAACGAAGTTAAGAGCTTTCTTGAAGGAAAGCTGCCCGGAACGAAAGTAGAAGTCGAGGGCGAAGGCTGCAATTTCCAGCTGAACGTGATTAGCGATGAACTGGCGGCGTTGAGCCCGGTGAAGCGTCAGCAGCAGGTCTATGCCCATTTGAACCCGTGGATCACCGATGGCAGCATCCATGCGGTCACTATGAAATTTTTCAGCAGCGCGGCCTGGGCCGAGCGCACCTGAGCCCAAGGGCGTCGAGATTCTTATGGATAAATTGATTATTACTGGCGGTGCTCGTCTTGATGGCGAAATCCGCATCTCAGGGGCAAAGAACTCTGCCCTGCCGATCCTGGCTGCCACCTTGCTGTGCGATGGCCCGGTGACCGTGGCCAACCTGCCGCACCTGCACGACATCACCACCATGATCGAGCTGTTCGGTCGCATGGGTATTGAGCCGGTGATCGACGAGAAACTCGCCGTCGAAATCGACCCGCGCACCATCAAGACTCTGGTCGCACCGTACGAACTGGTTAAAACCATGCGTGCGTCGATTCTGGTACTGGGCCCGATGGTTGCCCGTTTCGGTGAAGCCGAAGTCGCCTTGCCTGGCGGTTGCGCCATCGGTTCGCGTCCGGTTGACCTGCACATCCGTGGCCTGGAAGCCATGGGCGCAGTCATCGACGTCGAAGGCGGCTACATCAAGGCCAAGGCGCCTGAAGGCGGCCTGCGCGGTGCGCATTTCTTCTTCGATACCGTCAGTGTGACCGGTACCGAAAACATCATGATGGCCGCAGCGCTGGCCAAAGGCCGCAGCGTCCTGGCTAACGCCGCGCGCGAGCCTGAAGTGGTCGACCTGGCGAATTTCCTGAACGCCATGGGCGCCAAGGTTTCCGGCGCCGGCACCGACACCATCACCATCGATGGCGTCGAGCGTCTGCACACCACCACTTACAAGGTGATGCCGGACCGTATCGAAACCGGTACCTACCTGGTTGCCGCTGCCGTGACCGGCGGCCGAGTGAAGGTCAAGGACACCGATCCGACCATCCTCGAAGCCGTTCTGGAAAAGCTCCGTGAGTCCGGTGCCGAAATTACCTGCGGCGAAGACTGGATCGAGCTGAACATGCACGGTAAGCGTCCGAAAGCCGTCAACGTGCGGACCGCTCCGTACCCGGCGTTCCCGACTGACATGCAGGCGCAGTTCATCTCCCTCAACGCCATTGCCGAAGGCACCGGTGCTGTGATCGAGACGATCTTCGAAAACCGCTTCATGCACGTCTACGAGCTGCACCGCATGGGCGCCAAGATCCAGGTCGAAGGCAACACCGCCATCGTTACCGGCACCGAGAAACTCAAGGGCGCGCCAGTCATGGCCACCGACCTGCGTGCTTCGGCCAGCCTGGTGATCTCGGCGCTGATCGCCGAAGGCGACACCCTGATCGACCGCATCTACCACATAGACCGTGGCTACGAGTGCATCGAAGAAAAACTGCAGATGCTGGGCGCCAAGATCCGTCGCGTTCCGGGCTAGTACCTGCTGCATGGGCATAAGGACATGCCCGTTGATTTGTTGAAGTCGAGCCGTTTTCGGCTCGATGTGTGTCCGGCGCCATTTGCGACCGGGCATGAGTACCTTGATAAGGACTGACGTTTCCCATGTTGACCATCGCACTGTCCAAGGGCCGCATCCTTGACGACACCCTGCCGCTTCTGGCTGAAGCGGGCATCGTGCCGACCGAGAATCCGGACAAGAGCCGCAAGCTGATCATTCCCACGACCCAGGAAGATGTACGCCTGCTGATCGTGCGTGCCACCGATGTGCCGACCTATGTCGAACATGGTGCCGCCGACCTCGGTGTCGCCGGTAAAGATGTGCTGATGGAATATGGCGGCCAGGGCCTTTACGAGCCACTGGACCTGCAAATTGCCCAGTGCAAGTTGATGACGGCCGGCAAGGTCGGTGCGGTCGAGCCCAAGGGCCGCCTGCGCATCGCCACCAAGTTCGTCAACGTTGCCAAGCGTTATTACGCAGAACAGGGTCGTCAGGTCGACATCATCAAGCTGTACGGCTCGATGGAGCTGGCACCGCTGATCGGTCTGGCAGACAAGATCATCGACGTGGTCGACACCGGTAACACGCTGCGGGCCAACGGCCTGGAGCCACAGGATTTCATTGCTGCCATCAGCTCCCGGCTGATCGTCAACAAAGCTTCGATGAAGATGCAGCACGCCCGTATCCAGGCGTTGATCGACACCCTGCGCAAGGCAGTGGAGTCTCGACACCGCGGCTGATTCACCCGCGCGACGTTAAGTCGCGCCCGTCTATCCGCCTCATAGCCAGAATTCTCAGGTGCCCAAGCGGAAACGACTGCTAAGTTAGGGCGCCTGAGTTTTTGCCATTCCTATGAGGCTCTCGCTATGACCGCACCGACTGCAATTCGCCGACTCAACGCTGCTGACCCGGATTTCGCGCATCATCTGGATCATCTGCTGAGCTGGGAAAGTGTGTCTGACGACTCGGTCAATCAGCGGGTGCTGGACATCATCAAGGCCGTGCGTGAGCGTGGCGACGCGGCACTGGTGGACTTTACCCGGCAGTTCGACGGCCTGGACGTGAAGTCCATGGCCGACCTGATCCTGCCGCGCGAGCGTCTGGAGCTGGCGCTCACCCGCATCTCCGTGCCTCAGCGCGAAGCCCTGGAAGTCGCTGCCGCCCGTGTGCGCAGCTACCACGAAAAACAGAAGCAGGACTCCTGGAGCTACACCGAGGCCGACGGCACCGTGCTGGGCCAGAAAGTCACGCCGCTGGACCGCGCCGGTCTGTACGTACCGGGCGGCAAGGCGTCCTACCCGTCGTCGGTGTTGATGAACGCGATTCCGGCCAAGGTTGCCGGCGTCACCGAAGTGGTCATGGTGGTGCCGACCCCGCGCGGTGAAATCAACGAGCTGGTGCTGGCCGCTGCCTGCATCGCCGGTGTCGACCGCGTGTTCACCATCGGTGGCGCTCAAGCCGTTGCAGCATTGGCTTACGGCACCGAAAGCGTGCCGAAGGTCGATAAAGTGGTCGGCCCGGGCAACATCTATGTCGCCACCGCCAAGCGCCACGTGTTTGGCCAGGTCGGTATCGACATGATCGCCGGTCCCTCCGAGATCCTCGTGGTGTGCGACGGCCAGACCGATCCGGACTGGATCGCCATGGACCTGTTCTCCCAGGCCGAGCACGACGAAGACGCCCAGGCGATTCTGGTCAGCCCCGACGCCGAGTTCCTCGACAAGGTCGCCGCCAGCATCGCCAAGTTGATGCCGACCATGGAGCGCGCCGCGATCATCGAAACCTCGATCAATGGCCGTGGTGCACTGATCAAGGTTCGCGACATGGAGCAGGCTATTGAAGTCGCCAACCGCATCGCGCCGGAGCACCTCGAATTGTCCGTTGCCGATCCACAAGCCTGGCTGCCGCAAATCCGCCACGCCGGTGCGATCTTCATGGGGCGTCACACCTCCGAAGCCCTGGGCGACTATTGCGCAGGCCCGAACCACGTGTTGCCAACTTCCGGCACCGCCCGGTTCTCCTCGCCACTGGGTGTGTACGACTTCCAGAAACGCTCGTCGATCATTTTCTGTTCCGAACAGGGTGCTTCCGAGTTGGGCAAAACCGCTTCCGTGCTGGCCCGTGGCGAGTCGCTGACCGCTCACGCCCGTAGCGCCGAATACCGCATCGTTGACGACAAACAGGTGAAATGAACATGAGTAAATTCTGGAGCCCGTTCGTCAAGGATCTGGTGCCTTACGTGCCGGGCGAACAACCCAAGCTGACCAAACTGGTCAAGCTCAACACCAACGAAAACCCGTACGGCCCATCGCCAAAAGCCCTCGCGGCGATGCAAACCGAACTCAATGACAACCTGCGTTTGTACCCGGACCCGAACAGCGACCTGCTCAAGCAAGCGGTTGCCAGGTACTACGGCGTGCAAGGCAATCAGGTGTTCCTCGGCAACGGTTCCGATGAAGTGCTGGCGCACATCTTCCACGGTTTGTTGCAACACGATCAGCCGCTGCTGTTCCCGGACATCAGCTACAGCTTCTACCCGGTCTACTGCGGGTTGTACGGCATCAAGTTCGACGCGGTGCCGCTGGACGAGCAGTTCCAGATCAACCCGGCGGACTACGCCAAACCGAACGGCGGGATCATCTTCCCTAACCCGAATGCGCCGACCGGTTGCCTGTTGGCGCTGGAAGCGGTGGAGCAGATTCTCAAGGCCAGCCCGGATTCCGTGGTGGTGGTCGACGAGGCCTACATCGATTTCGGCGGCGAGACGGCAATCACCCTGGTGGACCGCTATCCGAACCTGCTGGTGACCCAGACCCTGTCCAAGTCCCGTTCCCTGGCCGGTCTGCGGGTAGGTCTGGCGGTCGGCCATCCCGACCTGATCGAGGCGTTGGAGCGGATCAAGAACAGCTTCAACTCTTATCCGCTGGATCGCATGGCGAATGTCGGCGCTGCCGCCGCGTTCGATGATCGCGAGTATTTCGACAAGACCTGCCGGTTGGTGATCGAGAATCGCGAGAAGGTCGTTGCACAGCTAGAGGAGAAGGGGTTTGAAGTGCTGCCATCGGCGGCGAACTTCATTTTCGCCCGTCATCCCCGGTACGATGCGGCGGGGCTTGCGGCGAAGCTGCGCGAGCAAGGCGTGATCGTCCGGCACTTCAAGCAGGAGCGGATTGCCCAGTTCCTGCGGATCTCCATCGGCACGCCAGAGCAGAATCAGGCGCTGATCGACGGCCTCGGCGACCTCTAAACCACCCTCAAAACCTGTGGGAGCGAGCCTGCTCGCGATAAGGCCATAACATTCAACCTCTTTGTTGACTGTTAAATCGCCATCGCGAGCAGGTTCGCTCCCACATTGGTTTTGGCTACAGCTTACTTTTCTTCTGTGTCCTTGACCGGAGCCGGTGGCGGACGCAGGCCGACTTCTGCCGTCAGCTTGAGCTCCTTGCCGTTGCGCATCACCTGGATCGCGACCTTGTCGGTCGGCTTGATCCGCGCCACCTGATTCATCGAGCGACGGCCATCACCGGCCGGTTCGCCATCGATGGCAAGAATCACATCACCCAGTTGCAGGCCGGCCTTCTGTGCCGGACCATCGCGGAAAATCCCCGCCACGACAATGCCAGGGCGCCCGGACAAGCCGAACGACTCGGCCAGTTCCTGGGTCAGCGGCTGCACTTCGATACCCAGCCAGCCACGAATCACCTGGCCGTGCTCGATGATCGACTTCATTACTTCCATCGCCAGCTTCACCGGGATCGCGAAACCAATGCCCTGGGAGCCCCCGGACTTGGAAAAGATCGCCGTGTTGATGCCGGTCAGGTTACCGATGGCATCCACCAGCGCACCGCCTGAGTTGCCCGGGTTGATCGCCGCATCGGTCTGGATGAAGTCTTCGTAGTTGTTCAGGCCCAGTTGATTGCGCCCGGTGGCGCTGATGATGCCCATGGTCACGGTCTGGCCGACGCCGAACGGGTTGCCGATGGCCAGCGCGACGTCGCCGATGCGGATGTTGTCGGAACGCCCCACGGTGATCGATGGCAGGTTTTTCAGGTCGATTTTCAGAACCGCGAGGTCAGTCTCCGGGTCGCTGCCGATCACCCGCGCCAGGGTTTCCCGGCCGTCCTTGAGCGCTACCACGATCTGGTCGGCGCCGCTGGTCACGTGGTTGTTGGTCAGGATGTAGCCTTCCGGGCTCATGATCACGCCGGAACCGAGGCTCGACTCCATGCGTTTCTGCTTGGGCGAGTTATCGCCGAAGAAGCGACGGAACTGCGGATCTTCGAACAACGGATGATTGGGTTTGTTGATGACTTTGGTGGTGTACAGGTTCACCACCGACGGCGCCGCGGTGGATACCGCTTCGGCATAAGACACCGGGCCCTGCTGCATGCTGGTGGTTTGCGGCGCTTGTTGCAGATTGACGTCGAGGCTCGGGAGCCCGACCCACTGCGGGTAACGCTGGATTATCAAAAGAGCGACAAGCACGCCGGCCAACAGCGGCCAGCCGGAAAAACGCAGCGCCTTGAGCATTAAGCAGTTCCTGAGAGAGTTGCAGGCGGTATGAGACCGCTCATAATGACGCGCATTATACGAGGCCGCACGCGCCTCTGAACGGGATATTTAGGAGTCTTTCATGGCCGTCGCCCTGAGCACCCTGGTCGAAGAAGCCGACCGTTACCTCAACAGCGCCAAAATCGCCGATTACTGCCCCAACGGCTTGCAAGTCGAAGGCCGTCCGCAAGTGATGCGCATTGTCAGTGGCGTCACCGCCAGCCAGGCCTTGCTCGATGCGGCCGTGGAGGCCAGTGCCGACCTGGTGCTGGTGCATCACGGCTACTTCTGGAAAGGCGAGAACCCGTGCATCACCGGCATGAAACAGCGCCGCTTGAAGACCCTGCTCAAGCACGATATCAGCCTGTTGTCCTATCACCTGCCACTGGACCTGCACCCGGACGTCGGCAATAACGTGCAGCTCGCGCGGCAACTCGACATCACCGTCGAAGGTCCGCTGGACCCGGACAACCTGAAGATTGTCGGCCTGGTCGGCTCGCTGAATGAGCCGATGATGCCCCGGGATTTTGCCCGCCGCGTCCAGGAGGTGATGGGGCGTGAGCCGCTGTTGGTCGAAGGCAGCGCCATGATCCGCCGCGTCGGCTGGTGCACCGGTGGTGGCCAGGGTTACATCGATCAGGCCATTCTGGCGGGCGTCGATCTGTACCTCAGCGGCGAGGCTTCCGAGCAAACCTTCCACAGTGCCCGGGAAAACGACATCAGCTTCATTGCCGCCGGTCACCATGCCACCGAGCGCTACGGCGTCCAGGCGCTGGGGGATTATCTGGCGCGGCGTTTTGCGCTGGAACACATCTTCATCGATTGCCCGAATCCGATCTGAGGTACACCATCGATCAAAATGTGGGAGCGGGCTTGCTCCGGGCGGCGTTCCGACGAAGGCGGTGGATCAGTCAGCATCACGTTTAATGACACATTGCCTTCGCGAGCAAGCCCGCTCCCACAAAGGGTCTGCGATGCCCAAACGGGCAGGCATATTCATATGCTCTTTCGATCTAGTTGGCGTCCTGATTAGAAGAGGTCGCTGTGCTAGGATCCCCGCTCGAACACGGCCCGCTGGCCGTTCATAAGAAAGCTTTCGTGAGTAGCCATGGTCGACAAACTGACGCATCTGAAACAGCTGGAGGCGGAAAGCATCCACATCATCCGCGAGGTGGCCGCCGAGTTCGACAACCCGGTGATGCTGTATTCCATCGGTAAAGACTCCGCCGTGATGCTGCATCTGGCACGCAAGGCGTTCTTCCCGGGCAAGCTGCCGTTTCCGGTGATGCACGTCGACACTCGCTGGAAATTCAAGGAGATGTACAGCTTCCGCGACAAGATGGTCGCCGAGCTGGGCCTCGACCTGATCACCCACGTCAACCCGGACGGCGTGGCGCAGGACATCAACCCGTTCACCCACGGCAGCGCCAAGCACACCGACATCATGAAGACCGAGGGCCTGAAGCAGGCACTCGACAAGTATGGTTTCGACGCAGCATTCGGCGGCGCTCGTCGCGATGAAGAGAAATCCCGCGCTAAAGAGCGTGTGTACTCGTTCCGCGACAGCAAGCACCGCTGGGATCCGAAAAACCAGCGTCCCGAGCTGTGGAACGTTTACAACGGCAAGGTCAACAAGGGCGAGTCGATCCGCGTCTTCCCGTTGTCGAACTGGACCGAGCTGGACATCTGGCAGTACATCTACCTTGAAGGCATCCCGATCGTTCCGTTGTACTTCGCCGCCGAGCGTGAAGTCATCGAGAAGAACGGCACGCTGATCATGATCGACGACGAGCGCATCCTCGAGCACCTGAGCGATGAAGACAAAGCGCGCATCGTCAAAAAGAAAGTGCGTTTCCGTACCCTTGGTTGCTACCCGTTGACGGGCGCGGTGGAGTCCGAGGCCGAAAGCCTCACGGACATCATTCAGGAAATGCTCCTGACGCGAACTTCCGAGCGCCAGGGCCGTGTCATCGACCACGATGGCGCAGGCTCGATGGAAGACAAAAAACGTCAAGGTTATTTCTAAGGGGCTGTCATGTCGCATCAATCTGATTTGATCAGCGAGGACATCCTCGCCTACCTGGGCCAGCACGAACGTAAAGAGCTGCTGCGCTTTTTGACCTGCGGTAACGTCGACGACGGCAAGAGCACCCTGATCGGGCGCCTGCTGCACGACTCCAAGATGATCTACGAAGATCACCTGGAAGCCATTACCCGCGACTCGAAAAAAGTCGGCACCACCGGCGAAGACATCGACCTGGCGCTGCTGGTCGACGGCCTGCAGGCCGAGCGTGAACAAGGCATCACCATCGATGTTGCGTACCGCTATTTCTCCACCGCCAAGCGCAAATTCATCATCGCCGACACCCCCGGCCATGAGCAGTACACCCGCAACATGGCCACCGGTGCCTCCACCTGTGACCTGGCGATCATCCTGGTCGACGCCCGTTACGGCGTGCAGACCCAGACCCGTCGCCACAGCTTCATCGCCTCGCTGCTGGGCATCAAGCACATCGTTGTGGCCATCAACAAGATGGACCTCAAGGACTTCGACCAGGGCGTGTTCGAGTCGATCAAGGCCGATTACCTGCAGTTCGCCGAAGGCTTGAAGATGAAGCCCACCACGATGCACTTCGTGCCGATGTCGGCTTTGAAGGGCGACAACGTGGTGAACAAGTCCGAGCGTTCGCCGTGGTACACCGGCCAGTCGCTGATGGAAATCCTCGAGACCGTGGAAGTGGCTGGCGATCGCAACTTCACCGACCTGCGTTTCCCGGTGCAGTACGTCAACCGTCCGAACCTGAACTTCCGTGGCTTCGCCGGTACGCTGGCCAGCGGCATCGTCAAGAAAGGCGACGAAGTCGTGGTGCTGCCGTCGGGCAAGAGCAGCCGCGTGAAATCCATCGTCACCTTCGAAGGTGAACTGGAGCACGCCGGTCCTGGTCAGGCGGTGACGCTGACCATGGAAGACGAAATCGATATCTCCCGTGGCGACCTGTTGGTTCACGCCGACAACGTGCCGCCGGTGACCGACAGCTTCGAAGCCATGCTGGTGTGGATGGCTGAAGAGCCGATGCTGCCGGGCAAGAAATACGATATCAAACGCGCCACCAGTTACGTGCCGGGCTCCATCGCCAGCATCGTCAACAAGGTCGACGTCAACACCTTGGAAGAAGGTCCGGCCAGCGCGTTGCAACTGAACGAAATCGGCAAGGTCAAGATCGCGCTCGATGCGCCGATTGCCCTCGACGGTTACGACAGCAACCGCACCACCGGCGCCTTCATCATCATCGACCGCTTGACCAACGGTACCGTTGGCGCGGGCATGATCGTCGCCCAGCCGTTGGCCCATGGCACCAGCACGCACCACGGCAAACTGGCCCACGTCGCCACCGAAGAGCGCGCACAGCGCTTCGGTCAGCAACCGGCCACCGTGTTGTTCAGCGGTCTGTCGGGCGCGGGCAAAAGCACCCTGGCGTATGCGGTTGAACGCAAGTTGTTCGACCTTGGCCGTGCGGTGTTCGTACTCGATGGCCAGAACCTGCGTCACGACCTGAACAAAGGTCTGCCACAGGATCGCGCCGGGCGTACCGAGAACTGGCGTCGTGCCGCGCACGTTGCGCGTCAGTTCAACGAAGCCGGTCTGCTGACCCTCGCTGCCTTCGTTGCCCCGAATGCCGAAGGGCGTGAACAGGCTCGTGAGCTGATCGGCAAGGAGCGTCTGCTGACGGTCTATGTCCAGGCTTCGCCGACAGTCTGCGCCGAGCGTGATCCGCAAGGTTTGTACGCAGCGGCCGGGGATAACATCCCGGGCGAGTCCTTCCCGTACGACGTGCCGCTGGATGCCGACCTGGTGATCGACACCCAGTCCGTGTCGCTGGAGGAAAGCGTCAAGCAAGTGCTGGGTCTGCTGCGTGAGCGTGGGGCGATCTAAGCGTTAGTTGCAAAATGAAAAACCCGCCGATGAGTGATCATCGGCGGGTTTTTTATTTGAGGTCGACTCGATCAAATGTGGGAGCGGGCTTGCTCGCGAATGCGGTGTGCCATTCAGCATTGAAGCTGGCTGATCCACCGCTTTCGCGAGCAAGCCCGCTCCCACAGGGGATTAGTGTTTGCCTGGAAATTCGCGGTGCATCTGGTCCAGCAACGCATCCTTGTCCTGCCACAACTGGTTGATCCAGCCCTGAAACTGCAGGCGGTATTCGCCGTCCTGGTCATAGTTCTTGCCAATGAACTGCGGCGGAATCTTCAGCTCTTCAAAGTGCACCACCACGTCCGCCACATTCCCGCACAGCAAATCCCAGAAACCCGGACGCCCGGCGGGGTAGTGGATGGTCACGTTGACCAGGGATTCAAGCTGCTCGCCCATCGCATCCAGCACAAAGGCAATGCCGCCTGCCTTGGCCTTGAGCAGGTACTTGAAGGGTGACTGCTGTTGCTTGTGCTTGCCCTCGGTGAAGCGCGTGCCTTCGACGAAGTTGAAAATGCCCACCGGGTTGTCGCGAAATTTCGCACAGGTCTTGCGGGTGGTTTCCAGGTCCTTGCCTTTCTTCTCCGGATGCTTTTCCAGATAGGCCTTGGAGTAGCGCTTCATGAACGGAAAGCCCAGCGCCCACCAGGCCAGACCGATCACCGGGACCCAGATCAGCTCCTGCTTGAGAAAGAACTTCAGCGGCTGAATGCGCCGGTTGAGCACGTATTGCAGCACCAGGATGTCGACCCAGCTCTGGTGGTTGCTGGTGATCAGGTACGAGTGCTGATAGTCGAGGCCTTGCAGGCCGCTGATGCGCCAGCGCGTGCGGCGTACCAGGTTCATCCAGCCTTTGTTGATGCTGATCCAGGCTTCGTGGGTATGGCTCATCAGCCAGCCCGAGAGGCGCTGGGTGAAGGCGAACGGCAATACCTTGACGAGCGCCACGCAGAACAGGAACGAGCAGAGCAAAATCGTGTTCAGCGCCAACAGCAGCGAGGCGATCACGCCTCGCAGCGGAGCAGGTAGGAAGTCCAGCATTTACACATCCATAGGTCGGTTGGCGGCTTGGATCGCGGTCAGGGCGATGGTGTAGACGATGTCATCGACCTGCGCGCCACGGGGCAAATCGTTCACCGGTTTGCGCAGGCCTTGCAGCATCGGCCCGAGGCTGACGCAGTCGGCGCTGCGCTGTACGGCCTTGTGCGTGGTATTGCCGGTGTTGAGGTCGGGGAACACGTACACCGTGGCCCGACCGGCCACCTGGCTGTTCGGCGCCAATTGCCGGGCCACGCTTTCGTTGGCGGCGGCGTCGTACTGCAAGGGGCCGTCGATCAGCAGCGAGTGCTGTTGTTCGTGGGCGAGCAGGGTGGCTTCGCGAACCTTCTCGACTTCTTCGCCGCTGTCCGACTCGCCGCTGGAGTAGCTGATCATTGCCACCCGTGGCGTGATGCCGAAGGCGGCGGCCGAATCAGCGCTTTGCAGGGCGATCTCTGCCAGTTCGCTGGCACTTGGATGCGGGTTCATTACGCAGTCGCCGTAGATCAGCACCTCTTCCGGGAACAGCATGAAGAACACCGACGACACCAGGGTGCAGCCCGGCGCGGTTTTAATCAGTTGCAGGGCAGGGCGGATGGTGTTGGCGGTGGTGTTGATCACGCCCGACACGAGACCGTCGACTTCATCCAGGGCCAGCATCATGGTGCCGATCACCACGGTGTCTTCCAGTTGTTGCTCGGCCATCGGCGCGTTGAGGCTTTTGCTTTTGCGCAGCGCGACCATCGGTTCGACATAGCGCTCGCGGATCAAGTCCGGATCGATGATTTCCAGTCCCGGCGGCAGCTCGATGCCTTGGGCGCGGGCGACGGCCTGCACGTCCTCGGGCTTGGCCAGCAACACACAGCGCGCGATGCCACGGGCCTGGCAGATCGCGGCGGCCTGCACGGTCAGCGGCTCGCTGCCTTCGGGCAGCACGATGCGCTTGTTGGCCGCCTGGGCGCGCTGGATCAGTTGATAACGGAAAACCGCTGGCGACAGGCGCATTTCCCGTGGCGTGCCGCAGCGCTGATGCAACCAGTTGGCATCGAGATGGCCGGCGATGAAATCGGTGATGATTTCGGCGCGCTCGCGGTCGTCGATGGGAATTTCCTTGTTCAGGCCATTGAGCAGGTTGGCGGTGTCATAGGAACCGGTACTCACCGACAGCACCGGCAACCCGGCCTGCAGGGCGCCGCGGCACAGGTCCATGATGCGTGGGTCGGGCAGGGTGTCGCTGGTCAGCAGCAGGCCGGCCAGCGGCACGCCGTTCAGGGCCGCGAGACTGACGGCGAGGATGATGTCGTCGCGGTCGCCGGGGGTCACCACCAGCACGCCGGGCTTGAGCAATTCCACGGTGTTGCGCATGGTGCGGGCGCAAATGATGATCTTGGTCATGCGTCGGGTTTCGTAGTCACCGGCGTTGAGTACCTGCGCGCCCATCAGGTCGGCAACGTCGCGGGTGCGCGGGGCGTTCAGTTCCGGCTGGAACGGAATGCAGCCGAGCAAGCGGAAGTCACCACTGCGCAGCAACGGCGAATGCTCCTTCAGGCGTGTGGCGAAGGCCTCCATGCTTTCCGCGGTCTTGACCTTGTTGAGGATCACACCAAGGACTTTCGGGTCCTTCGGGCCGCCGAACAGTTGCGCCTGCAACTCGACGCGACCTGAGAGTTCGGTCAGCACTTCGTTTTCCGGTGCCGAGACCAGGATCACCTCGGCGTCGAGGCTCTTGGCCAGGTGCAGGTTGACCCGCGCGGCGTAACTGGCGCTGCGGGTCGGCACCATGCCTTCGACGATCAGCACGTCCTTGCCGATGGCAGCCTGCTGATAAAGGGTGATGATTTCTTCGAGCAACTCATCGAGCTGACCGTCGCCGAGCATGCGCTCGACATGGGCCAGGCCCAAGGGCTGGGGCGGTTTCAAGCCATGGGTACGCGCCACCAGTTCAGTGGAACGTTCCGGGCCAGTGTCGCCCGGATGCGGCTGGGCAATCGGCTTGAAAAAACCGACCTTGAGCCCGGCCCGCTCAAGGGTACGCACCAGCCCGAGGCTGATGGAGGTCAGACCCACACCAAAATCGGTGGGCGCGATAAAAAAAGTTTGCATGCGGATTCTCTAAAGGTGCATTGCAAAGGTGATGACCTATAACTGGTCGTCTACCGAAATTCAGTCGCCAAGGTTATCGCTAACCGAGCCCTGTGCGCACCAACCGCAGGCAAAGGGTTGGCCTATTTTTTCCTGGCGCTGCGCAGGGTCCATGACCCAGGCACGTGATTGCCATGGCGGTTGGTGCCGCAGGTGTTGGGTGTGGCCGCAGGAAAGCTCGACCACCCAGTGTCCGTCCTCGTCCTGGTGGAAGCCTGTGATCGTCGAATCCCGTTTGTCCGGGTTGTGTTCGCTTTCGGTCGATTGCTTCGCTAAACTTGGCCTTTCAATCTTCTTATGCAAAAGGTCTCGCCCCATGCTGATCGCCGCCAATAAGGCTGTCTCCATCGACTATACCCTGACCAACGACGCTGGTGAGGTCATCGACAGCTCCGCCGGCGGCGCGCCGCTGGTCTACCTGCAAGGCGCAGGCAATATCATCCCGGGCCTGGAAAAGGCTCTGGAAGGCAAGACTGTCGGCGACGAGCTGACCGTAGCCGTTGAGCCGGAAGACGCTTACGGCGAATACGCTGCCGAACTGGTCAGCACCCTGAGCCGCAGCATGTTCGAAGGCGTCGATGAGCTGGAAGTGGGCATGCAGTTCCACGCTTCCGCTCCGGACGGCCAGATGCAGATCGTGACCATCCGTGATCTGGACGGCGACGACGTCACCGTTGACGGCAACCACCCGTTGGCCGGTCAGCGCCTGAATTTCCAGGTCAAGATCATCGACATCCGTGACGCCAGCCAGGAAGAAATCGCTCATGGCCACGTCCATGGCGAAGGTGGCCATCACCACTGATTTCTGCGCTAAGCTCAGATAACTGGAGAGGCGCCCTATGGGCGCCTCTTTAGTCTGCGGCTGTCCCTGACGACACCGCCAAGTGGCTGTTTCGAGAAGAACACGGGAATCTGGAGTACGCCATGAGTGCTTTTCACGACCTTAAATTGACAGCCCTGGATGGACAGGAGCTACCTCTGGCGCCTTTCAAGGGCCAAGTCGTACTGGTGGTCAACGTCGCCTCCAAATGCGGCTTGACCCCGCAGTACGCGGCGCTGGAAAACCTCTATCAGCAATACAAGGGCAAAGGCTTCAGCGTGCTGGGCTTGCCGTGCAACCAGTTTGCCGGGCAGGAACCGGGGACCGAACAAGAGATCAAGGACTTCTGCAGCCTCAACTATGGCGTGACCTTTCCGTTGTCCAGCAAACTGGAAGTCAACGGGCATGACCGTCATCAGTTGTACCGCTTGCTGGCGGGCGAGGGCGCGGAATTTCCCGGCGACATCACCTGGAACTTCGAGAAGTTCCTGCTGGGCAAGGACGGCCGTGTACTGGCTCGGTTCTCGCCGCGTACGGCGCCGGATGATCCGACCATCGTTCACGCGATTGAAAAAGCGCTGAGCTGATATCTCCCCCTGTAGGAGCGAGCCTGCTCGCGATGGTCGCCAACGATAACGCTGTAAGCCTGATACGGCGCGGCATTCTCTGGCTCATCGCGAGCAAGCTCGCTCCTACAGTATTTCGTACCTTTTAGTTCTTAATCACCAAAATCAATAATGCTGTTCAATGCGGTGGACTCTCCATATTATCGCCGTCATAAAATTACTTCCCGTGGAGCGTCCCATGCCCGTCAAAGCCCTGTTCAAACCGTTCCACCTCGGCACCCTCGAACTGCCGACCCGCGTCGTCATGGCGCCGATGACCCGCTCCTTTTCCCCGGGCGGCGTGCCTAATTCCAAAGTGATCGAATACTACCGTCGTCGCGCCGCTGCGGGCGTCGGCCTGATCATCACCGAAGGCACCACCGTCGGTCACAAGGCTTCCAACGGCTACCCGAACGTTCCGCATTTCTACGGTGAAGCGGCCCTGGCCGGCTGGAAGAAAGTCGTCGACGCCGTTCACGCCGAAGGCGGCAAGATCGTTCCGCAGTTGTGGCATGTGGGCAGCGTACGCCGGATCGGCACCGAACCGGACGCCAGCGTGCCGGGTTATGGTCCGTCGGAAAAAGTGAAGGAAGGTCAGATCGTGGTGCACGGCATGACCAGACAAGACATCCAGGACGTGATCGCCGCGTTCGCCCAGGCCGCCAAGGATGCCCAGAGCATCGGCATGGACGGCGTGGAAATCCACGGTGCCCACGGTTATCTGGTGGACCAGTTCTTCTGGGAAGGCAGCAACCAGCGTACCGACGAATACGGCGGCAGCCTGGCCAACCGTTCGCGCTTCGCCATTGAATTGATTCAGGCCGTGCGAGCCGCGGTCGGTGAAGGTTTCCCGATCATCTTCCGTTTCTCCCAGTGGAAGCAACAGGACTACACCGCGCGTCTGGTGCAAACCCCGGAAGCCTTGGGCGAGTTCCTCAAGCCGCTGGCCGACGCGGGCGTGGATATTTTCCACTGCTCGACCCGCCGCTTCTGGGAGCCGGAGTTCGACGGTTCCGAGCTGAACCTGGCCGGCTGGACCCGCCAACTCACCGGCAAACCGACCATCACCGTGGGCAGCGTCGGTCTGGATGGCGAGTTCCTGCAATTCATGGTCAACACCGACAAGGTCGCGCAACCGGCCAGCCTGGAAAAACTGCTGGAGCGCCTGAACAACGATGAGTTCGACCTGGTGGCGGTCGGCCGTGCCTTGCTGGTGGACCCGGACTGGGCGCAGAAAGTACGCGACGGCCGTGAGGAAGACATTCTGCCGTTCAGCCGTGAGGCGTTGATGACGCTGGTTTAAGCGGCGTCCGGACTGACGCTTTCGCGAGCAAGCCCGCTCCCACACCGGATTTGTGCATGACATGGATCCCTTGTGGGAGCGAGCTTGCTCGCGATGGCGGACTTCAAATCACCAAAAGATCAGGGAACAGTCGGTGCATTCGGCACCACCATCTCCCCGGCACATGCCCCACGCAACTGTCCCTCGAACTGCTCGATAATCGACGCCCAACCCTGGCGACTGGCATGCTGGCGCGCATTGAGCCGCACATTGCGCAACGCTTCCCTTTCCTCCAGCAGCCATGCCGCTGCATCGCAGAACGCCTCTTCATCCCCCGGCATCGCCAATACGCCGTTGTAGCCATGACGAATATGCTGGGCCGCTGCCGCCTGGTCGTAGGCGACCACGCCAAGCCCCGAAGCGAGTGCTTCAAGCACCACATTGCCGAAGGTTTCGGTCAGGCTCGGAAACAGAAACACGTCGCCCGAGGCATAGTGACACGCCAGGGCTTCACCCCGTTGGGTGCCGCAGAAAATCGCCTCGGGCATTTCGTTTTCCAGTTCCTGGCGCTGCGGGCCATCGCCGACCACGATCAGTTTCAGTGTGCGCTGGGGATAACTCGCCTTGAGGGTATTGAAGGTGCGCTTGAGCAAGCCGAGATTCTTTTCCGGGGCCAGGCGTCCGACATGAATGACGGCGATGTCTGCCTCGGCCAGTCCCCATTGCTCGCGCAGGGCATTCAAGCGTTTGGCCGGGTGAAACAATTCGCTGTCGACCCCACGGGATAGCAACGCCAGTCGTTCGAACTGACGTCGCTCCAGTTCCAGGCGTTGGCTGACGCTGGGCACCAGGGTCATGGTCGAGCGGTTGTGGAACCAGCGCAGGTAGTGAGTCAGCAGGCGCGTGAGCAAACCAAACCCGTACTGGTTGGAGTATTGCTGGAAATTGGTGTGGAAACCGCTGACCACGGAAATCCCCAGTCGTCGTGCCGCACGCAGCGCAGAGAGACCCAGTGGTCCTTCAGTGGCGATGTAGAGCACATCCGGGCGGTGACGCGTCCAGCGCCGCAGCAGTTTGTGCATCGACGACTGACCCCATTGCAGGCCGGGATAGCCCGGTAGTGGCCAGCCGCGGCACAGCAGCAATTCATCGTCGCTGCCCAACTGCTGATCGCAGCCCTGACGCGGCCGCACCAATTCCACTTGATGCCCGCGCGCGCGCAAACCGTCGCACAAGCGACCAAGGGTATTGGCCACGCCGTTGATTTCCGGTGGGAAGGTTTCGGTGATCAGGGTGATATGCAGAGCTGTCGTCATGACCCCAGTGTCGGCTGGGGCCATGTCGTCAGTGTGACGTCGGGATGATGGATTTGTGACTTAGCGCTGGGTCACCAGGTTTTCCGCGCCGCGTTCACGCACCCAGAACAGCGTCGCCCCGGCCACGGCCGCCGGCATCATCAGGATGTTGACCACCGGAATCAGCAGCACCAGATACACGCTGCCGCCGAAGCTCATGCTCTGCCAGCGCTTCTGGCGCAGCCAGGCGAGCATTTCGTTCCAGCCCAGCTTGTGGTTGTCCGCGGGGTAGTCGATGTACTGGATCGCCATCATCCACACCCCGAACAACAGCCACAGCGGCGCGGCGATGATGTTCACCACCGGGATGAACGAGAGGATGAACAGCCCGATTGCCCGGGGCAGAAAGTAGCCGAGCTTGCGCATCTCCCGGGCCAGGGTGCGCGGAATCATCGCGATCAGCTCGCCCCAACTGAAGGCCGGGAAGTCATCGGTGCCACGCACCACCACTTCGACTTTCTCCGCGAGGAAGCCGTTGAACGGCGCGGCAATGACGTTGGCGAGCATGGTGAAGGTGAAGAACACCATCAACACCACCAGCACTACGAACAATGGCCAGAGGATGTAGTTGAGAAAACTCAGCCAGTCGGGCAGGGAGGGCATCAAGGTGTCGACCCACAGGCTGAATTGATGGCCGGCCAGGTAGATCAATCCGACGAACAGCACCAGGTTGATTGCCAGCGGCAACAGCACAAACAAACGCAGGCTGGGGCTCAGCACCAGCTTGAGGCCTTCGCGCAGGTATTGCGGGCCGGACAGAACAGGGGCGGGCATAAGAGGCTCCAAGCAGAGGGAAAACGCGCCGACCTTACCGGCTTTGCTTCACAGGCGAAAGCGCGGTGGCGGTATCGACATTCACTGTAACAAAGACGTCGATATCGTCGGCCAGATGGCATAGAGACCACCTATGAGCTGGATTGTTAAACCGTATTTCCTTAATCTTCGCCCCCTCGATACGCTGCACCCAATCTTTTTACAGGACGGTCGGGTTCAAGCCTTCCCCAAGTGCTTTCAACCGTTCTTTTTTATTCCAGCCGGCAATCCGGCGTTCCGCGCCAGGTAATCCAGGCCGGTCAACAGGAGCAGGTCATGTCTGAAGTCCGTCATTCGCGAGTGATTATTCTCGGTTCCGGCCCTGCCGGTTACAGCGCTGCGGTCTATGCCGCCCGTGCCAACCTCAAGCCACTGCTGATCACCGGCATGCAGGCCGGCGGTCAACTGACCACCACCACCGAAGTCGACAACTGGCCGGGCGACGTCCACGGCCTGACCGGCCCGGCGCTGATGGAGCGGATGCGCGAGCACGCCGAGCGCTTTGAAACCGAGATCGTGTTCGATCACATCAATGCCGTCGACTTCGCTGCCAAGCCGTACACCCTGACCGGCGACAGCGCGACTTACACCTGTGACGCACTGATCATCGCCACTGGCGCCAGCGCTCGTTACCTGGGCCTGCCGTCCGAAGAAACGTTCATGGGCAAAGGCGTTTCGGCCTGCGCGACCTGCGACGGTTTCTTCTACCGCAACAAGCCTGTGGCTGTGGTCGGCGGCGGCAACACCGCTGTTGAAGAAGCCCTGTACCTGGCCAACATCGCCAGCAAGGTAACCTTGATCCACCGTCGCGAGACTTTCCGCGCCGAGAAGATCCTGATCGACAAGCTGAATGCCCGTGTTGCCGAAGGCAAGATCGAGCTGAAGCTGAACGCGACCCTGGACGAAGTGCTGGGCGACAACATGGGCGTGACCGGTGCCCGCCTGAAGAACAACGACGGCAGCTTCGACGAAGTGAAAGTCGACGGCGTGTTCATCGCCATCGGCCACACTCCGAATACCTCGCTGTTCGAAGGCCAGTTGACCCTGAAAGACGGTTACCTGGTTGTGCAGGGCGGCCGTGAAGGCAACGCCACTGCCACCAACCTCGAAGGTATCTTCGCCGCCGGTGACGTGGCTGATCACGTGTACCGTCAGGCCATCACCTCCGCTGGCGCCGGTTGCATGGCGGCACTGGATGCCGAGCGTTACCTCGACGATCTGCAGAACGCTTGATTCTGCTTTCGTTGAACTGAAAAAACCGGCTTCGGCCGGTTTTTTGTGCCCACGATTTACAACCCGATCACATTCCAATGTGGGAGCGGGCTTGCTCGCGAAGAGGGAGTGTCAGTCAATATTGATGTCGACTGACACTCCCTCTTCGCGAGCAAGCCCGCTCCCACAGGGATTTTTGCTCAGGTCAATTTCTTCAGGCCGGCTTCAAGGATATCCAGTCCTTCTTCCAGAACTGTCGCCTCGATGGTCAACGGCGCCAGCAAGCGAATGATGTGCCGCGACTTGCCACTGGGCATCAACAGCAAACCAGCATCCCGCGCCAGCGCCAGCAGCTGCGTCAACTGCGCGGCTGCGGGCGAGCCATCGGCGTTGATCAGCTCGATACCACGCATGGCGCCGACACCGGTCAGGCGTCCCAGGTATGGCGTCAGGTTGTTCGCACGCCAGGTTGCATGGCGGCCGACAATCGCTTCTTCCTGCTGTGTGCCCCAGGCATGCAGGTTGGCATCGGTCATTTCGTCGAGGGTTGCCAGTGCCGCTGCGCAGGCGATGGGGTTGCCGGAGTAAGTGCCACCGAGCCCGCCCTTGGGTAAGTTGTCCAGCAGCGACTTGCGCCCGACCACCGCACCCAGCGGCACGCCGCCGGCGATGCTTTTGCCGAGCAGGATCAGGTCCGGCTCGATGCCCAGCCGCGAGAACGCGAAGCGCTGGCCGGTTCGGCCGAAACCGGACTGGATTTCATCGGCGATCAGCACGATGCCCTTGTCGTCGCAGAACTTGCGCAGCACCTGGGCGAACTCGGCCTCCATGGCCAGGAAGCCCGCTTCGCCCTGCACCGGTTCGACGATAAAGCAGGCGACGTCTTCGACATCAATCTCGACGCTGAACAGGCGCTCCATGGCTTTGAGGGCCTCGGTACAGGTGACGCCGTTGTCCTGACTGGGGAAGGGCAGGTGAAACACCGGCCCTGGCAGCACGCCGACTTTCTGTTTGTAGGGCGCGACTTTGCCGTTGAGGTTGAGGGTGGCCAGCGTGCGGCCGTGGAAAGCGCCGTCGAAGGCGATGACGGCGGTACGGCCGGTGGCGCCACGGACGATCTTCAGGGCGTTTTCCGCCGCTTCCGCGCCGCTGTTGGTGAGCATGCCGCTGACCGGGTAACCCACCGGCATGAACGCACTGAGGCGATCCATCAGTTCGAGGTAAGGCACATGGGGTGCAGCGTTGAACGCGTAGTGGGTCAGTCGGGTGGCTTGTTCGCGAATGGCTTCGACGATGCGCGGATGGCAATGGCCGAGGTTGAGCACGCCGATGCCGCCGACAAAGTCGATGTAGCGCTTGCCATCGGTGTCCCAGACCTCGGCGTTTTTGCCGTGGCTGAGCGTGACAGGGTGAACGATGTTGATCGACTGGCTGATGGTTTCGCTGCGCATGAATGACCGGCTCGGAAGAAGGAGGACTTCTTTTTATCTAAGCCGTGAGCGGTGGTACGGGGCAAACGAAATAAAGTTGCCGGGTCAATCTTAAAAGTCGGGTTGTACTGTCGATCATCTGTAGGAGCGAGCCTGCTCGCGATGGTGGTGAACGATTACGCGTAAAACCAGATGCCCAGCGGTGCTCTTGGGTTTTTCGCGAGCAGTCGTGCGTCGACCGGCTGCTCCTACAATTTGAATCAGCGGCGGGTCAGCGGCTGTTGGGTGAAATTCACACCAGCCAGGCCATGGGCAATCAACGCGCGGATGTTGCCGTGGTCGCTGCCTTCAGGCGTCGCCAGCACCGAGCGGTAATGCTCGCCGAAAGCCAGCAACGCTTCTTCATCACTCAAACCTTCGAGCAGCGCCAGGCCCAGGGTCTTGCACGAGCCTTCGTTCTGCCCGGCCGCGTTTTCCACGCCACCGTTGTTGAAGGCCTGAGGCTGGTAGTCGTAACCGGCGGCGATGAAGGCCAGGGTGTCGGCGAAGGCGTGTTCGCCGCTTTTGAGGCTGGCGCGCAGGGTGTTCAAATCACTCATTGGGTTTTCCTTTGGCGAACGCCGCTTGCTGGTCGGCGTTGGCTTCTTGCTGATATTGGGCTTTCCATTCGGCGTACGGCATGCCGTAAACCACTTCACGGGCTTCGTCGAGGCTGACCTCGATCTGGCGGTCGTCGGCCGCGGCCTTGTACCACTTGGACAGGCAGTTGCGGCAAAAACCCGAGAGGTTCATCAGGTCGATGTTCTGCACATCCTTGCGGCTGTCCAGGTGGGCCACCAGCCGACGAAAGGCGGCGGCTTCGAGTTCCAGGCGTTGTTGATCGGTCATGGCGGTCTCTGCGAGTCAGCTTCAAGCGGCACGCTTGAAGCTGCAAGTTGGATGGCGGTGGCTGCAAGTTTACAGCTTGGCGCTTGTGGCTTGAAGCTAGCGGCTCGCTGCAAGCGTAATCGACACCGACTCGGCGAATCGCAGCGCGTGGGGCTTGTCGACCTCGACCTCGGCGTACAGCACCGATGCGTTAGCCATCACCAGGTCGAGAATTTCCTGGGTCAGGCGTTCGAGCAGCGCAAAGCGGTTGCCTTCCACATGGGCGATGATCGCCTTGGTAATGGTCCGGTAGTTCAACGCGTGATCGATGTCGTTGTCCCTTACCGCTTCCTGGGCTGCGTACAGAATGGTGAGGTTGATCAGTACATCCTGCTTGTTGAGGATTTCATCCTCGTTGATGCCGATGAAGGTACGCAGGCCCAGGTCTTTGACCCGGATGCGTGCCATGCCTGGCTGAAGTTGTGGCATTGCTACTTGCTCCGTCCAATCAATTGCAGGAACTCCTGGCGGGTGTTGCTCGACTCGCGGAAGGCGCCGAGCATCACCGAGGTGTTCATGGTCGAATTCTGTTTCTCGACGCCGCGCATCATCATGCACATGTGCTGCGCCTCGATGACCACTGCGACGCCTGCCGCGCCGGTCACCTGTTGCACCGCGTCGGCGATTTGCCGGGTGAGGTTTTCCTGGATCTGCAGGCGCCGGGCGAACATGTCCACCAGCCGCGCGATTTTCGACAGGCCCAGCACCTTGCCGGTTGGAATATAAGCGACATGCGCCTTGCCGATGAAGGGCAGGATGTGGTGTTCGCAAAGCGAGTACAGCTCGATGTTGTCGACGATGACCATTTCATCGTTGTCGGAGGCGAACAGCGCGCCATTGACGATCTCTTCGACACTTTGCTCATAACCATGGCAAAGGTACTGCATGGCTTTGGCTGCACGCGTCGGCGTATCGAGCAAACCCTCGCGGTCGGGGTTTTCACCGAGACCGATAAGGATCTCTCGATAATTCTGGGGCAGGGATAACGTCATGGAAAATCCTCGCGGGACACTTATTTGATGTGCCTTCCGCCATTGACGGTCAGGGTGGTGCCGGTGACATAAGGGTTGTCGAGCAGATAGCGCAGGCTCTGGTAGATCACTTCGCTGCCGGGCTCGATGCCCAGTGCGGATTTGGCCAGCACCTTGGCGCGGTAGGCCGCGTCGTCTTCAGGGTTGAACAGTAGCAGGGCCGGCGATATCCCGTTGACCTTGATGGCCGGTGCGTACCTGGCGGCGAAGGACAGGGTCAGGCTGTCGAGCCCGGCTTTGCTGGCGCAATAGCCGATGTGTTTGCTGCTGCCCTTGCGGGTCACGTCATCGCTGATGTGCACGATGTCGGCGGGGCTTGAGCGTTGCAGCAGTTCGGCGCAATGCAGGTTGATCAGGTAGGGCGCCAGCATGTGCACGCTGAACATGCGGGTGAATGCCGCGGCGTCGGTGTCCAGCGTTTCGGCCAGCCATTCGGAGGCGTTGTGGACAATCGCCCGCAAACAGTCAGTGTGGGATTTCAGTTCGCTGATGAAGGCGAGGATCCCGGTCTCGCTGGCGAAGTCCGCGAACACCGCGGTGGCCCCCAGGTCGCGCAGGGCTTGTACGCCGGGGCGCTCGCTGCGGTAGCTGAAAATCACCCGATGGCCATCTTCCAGCAATCGCCGGGCACAGTGCAGGCCGACACGCTGGCCGGCGCCGGTAATGAGAATAGGGGCTGCGGAAGAAGTCATGAACGGCTCGCATCGCGGTGAGAGCAAAACTATACCAGCGACGGGAGCGCTATACCTATTGTGCAAAAACGGGCCTGTGTGGGAGCGGGCTTGCTCGCGAAAGCGTGGTGTCAGACAGTACAAATATTGACTGATACATGGCCTTCGCGAGCAAGCCCGCTCCCACAGGGGGATCAGCGATTTTGGACGGTGGGTTCTGCGGGCAGCGGTCGCGTTGGCGCACTGATAAGCCAATTGGCCAGCAAACGGGTCGACAACGGAATGAACAGGTAAACCATCAGCGGCGTCAGGCACAGTGTGCTGATGAATACCCGCGGCAGCAGGCTCATGTCACTCATCAGCGGGCCCAGCACAAAGTTGAACAGCAGCGAGACCGGAAAGAACGCCAGCCAGATCGCCACGGCCTGTTTCCAGCGCGGCGGGCGTTGACCGACGGCACCGAACCAACCTTCGATACCGCTGACCCGATGTTCCGTCGGGTGGGCGAACAGGTCGCTGCCGCGTCCGAGCCAGGCGCTGCGCGAGGCCGAATGCTCCCAGACGTGCAGGGACTGTTCGTCGGCGAAGCGGAAAATGATCTGGAATTCGTCATCGCCGGGTGGCGGTGCGAGTACGCCGGAGCCGAGGTAGCCGGGAAAGTCGGTGGCCAGTTGTTCGCCTTCGCGCAGCCAGGCGATCAGGTCTTGATAGCGTCCATTGGCAACGCGGCGCGCAACCATCAGCGTGACGGGTGGGGTAGACATTGTGTATCTCCGTAAGGCATTTGCGTCGCTCCGGATAGGAGCTTCGCCAGGCACAGCGCCGGGGTGGTGGGCTGCGACTCGAAACAAGCAAGGATTATTCCTGATTCTGCCCGTGGCGTCTGTGACGTTTATCCGCTGATTCGCGGCATTGATTCTTTACGGAAACTTTACGGGGCAGGGGCGTTAGAATAACGCTCGGACGATACAGGGATGTTTCAACAGGATGCCCATATTTACTGACGTCGCTTCAGGCTCCACGCAGGCCGTCGCTCTCGAACAGGAAGAACTCTTTCCCATTCGGGAGGTGGCGCGACTGACAGGTGTCAACCCGGTCACGCTTCGAGCCTGGGAACGACGCCACGGCCTGATTGTTCCAACACGCACCGATAGCGGGCATCGACTGTATTCGATGTCCGATATTGAGCGTGTCCGTAGCATTCTCGGCTGGATCGAGCGCGGTGTTGCGGTCAGCAGGATCGGCAAGATCCTGGCCAGGACCGAGCCGCTCCAGGCGCTGTCCCACATCATCCCCAACAGCCTCGTGGAAGCCGATTACGCGCAGTGGCAGCAGCTGGTGCTTGCTGCGGTCAACGGGTTTGACGACATTCGGCTGGAGCAGGTCTACGGGCAAATCTTTTCCAGTTACTCACTGCCGGTGGTGTTCCAGGACATTCTGATCCCTGTCTGGAAGCAGTTGTTGCAACGCCTGGTCCAGTTCGGTGGAACCAGCGAGTGGCTGTTCCTGGATGGTTTTCTGCGTTCCCGGGTGGTGCAGCGTCTGTTGTTGCTGCGCGACAAACAGTCGCGTCGTGTGGTCATCTGTGCCCTGGTTGGCCAGTGCCGGGAGCTGGAACTGCTGGTCGCCGCCCTGTTCCTGAGTTCCGGGCCAGTGGCCGTTCGCGTGCTGAACATGGGCCAGCCGTTCGAGGAACTGGCGCTGACGTGTGAAAGGATCAAGCCCTTGGCGTTGGTGCTGTTTTCCAATCATGCGCCGACTGCCGAGTTGCCACGGCGCTTGAATCGCCTGGCCATGAGTCTGGAGTGTCGATTGTTGTTGGCCGGCGATGCTTGCGACCTGGCACAGGAGAGCCTGGCCGGGTCATCGATCGGTTGCCTGGGCAATGCAGGGGAGGTCATGAGCCAGCGTCTGAAGCAGTTCCTGGCGGGTAATCTGGATACTTGAAGTTCAGAGATGCAGCGCTGGATGAGTCAAACGATGCTGTTGCAGGATGAACTGGCGCAGACGCTCGGTTTCATCCGTATCGTTCTGGCTCAGCTGATAGGCAAAGAAACCCTGTTCGTTTTCTTTCTCGAAAGTGCCACGCAAGGCAATTCGCTCATAGCCTGATGGGCTGAACCACAAGGCGAAATGCTTCGGTGGCTTGGTCTTGTTGCGAACCTCCAGCAGAACCCCTTTGCACGACACTTCGTGTACCCACAGGGTGCCGGGTTGACCCTTGGCGTTTTCCAGCGCTACCGGTTCGTCCAGTACCAGGCGCCAAGGCCGGGCCATCGGCCCGTCTTCATAGATGCTCGGCACACCGAGGCGCAAATGCAGCGCATGAAACTCGTCTTCCACCAGGTGCAGGGGGAAGGTCATTTGCTGGTTTTCGAAACTGGCTTGAATGGTGACCTGCTCATGGGCCGCCAGACGGGTGAGCAGGTCACGGATTTGCGACCCACCGTTGACGAGCAGACTCGACGTCGCGTCCCGCACATTGAGTTGCGGGTTGTGTTGCATGGCCTGGATGAAATCCAGCTCATCCTGGGTCAGGAGCGCGTCGCGTTGCATGGCCAGCTCGAAAGATAGGGTTACAAAGTCATTGGTGATTGTAGTTACTGACCATTAATTCTGAATTTTGTTTTTACCGTTCGTCGCCTTGAGCGCGGCAAGCTCGGCCTGGAGTTCAGCCAACTGCCCCTCCAACTGGGTCACGCGCTGTTGCGCCTTGACCTGCACGGTGACGTCTTTCTGCACACCGACAAAATAGGTTTGCCCGTCCGCTGGATTTTTCACCGTGGAAAGGGACAGCTCGTTCCAGAACGGTGTGCCGTCCTTGCGGTAGTTGCGCAGTATTTCCCGGCAGCATCCTTCACCGTTCAAGGCGTCGCGAATCAGCGGCAGGGCTTCCTGGTCGCGATCCCCCGACTGCAGGAAGCGGCAATCCTGATAGAGGATTTCTTCGCTGGAGTACCCCGTCAGGCGTTCGAACGCGGGGTTGACGTAAATGAGGATTTTGTCCTGATCACCTTCCTTTTCGGCAATCACGATACCGTCGTTGGAGGCGTTGATTACCATTTGCAGCAGCTGTGCATTAATCATCGGAGTATCCTTTCCTGATTGATTGTCAATTGCATTCTAAAAGAATAATCACGACCGTGGTGTTAATATCCGGGTCTTTTACTCGGATTCAGGATCAGATTGATGAAAGTCGCCATCATTTCCGGCTCGGTGTACGGCACGGCCGAAGAAGTTGCCCGCCACGCCGCCAGCCTGTTGAAAGCCGCCGGTTTCGAAACCTGGCACAACCCGCGTGCGACCCTCGCCGATGTCCAGGTGTTTGGCCCCGAAGCCTTTCTGGCGGTGACGTCGACCACCGGCATGGGTGAGCTGCCGGACAACCTGCAACCGCTGTATTCGAGCATTCGTGAGCAATTGCCAGTGGCTTGGCGCGGTTTGCCAGGTGCAGTGATCGGATTGGGCGATGCGAGTTATGGCGATACTTTTTGTGGCGGCGGCGAGCAGATGCGCGAATTGTTCGGTGAACTGGGCATTCGCGAAGTACTGCCGATGCTGCGCCTGGACGCCAGCGAAACGGTGACCCCCGAGACGGACGCCGAGCCTTGGCTGGCGGACCTGATCAGCGCATTGCGCGCCTGATCGTTACCCCGGCATCCATGCCAGTCAAGGGGCTGACAGTGCGGTAAAAACTGCCTGTCAGACCCTTGCTCACGCCGGTCATTTGACATGGCTCCAGGGCAACAGGACGACTGACTCGCAGGGCCACCAAGCTGGCTGCGAATGCAACTACACGAACCTCAAGGGCTGACTAGACTCGGTAATCATTGGAAACACTCCATCATAAAAACACCGAGGCTCCTTGCCGTGACTGTCGCTCCCTTCCAATCGCCACACAGTGTCAAAGACCAGGTCAGTGCTGCCGAGTGGCAGACCCGCGTCGACCTGGCGGCCTGTTATCACCTGGTCGCCCAACATGGCTGGGATGACCTGATCTTCACCCATATCTCCGCCAAGGTGCCCGGCACCGAAGATTTCCTGATCAACCCGTTCGGGTTGATGTTTCACGAAATGACCGCGTCGAGCCTGGTCAAGGTGGATCAGGCCGGCAACAAGCTGATGGACAGTCCTTACGAGATCAATCCGGCGGGTTACACCATCCACAGCGCCGTGCATGAAGTCCGTCACGATGTCGTCTGCGTGCTCCACACCCACACGGCTTCGGGGGTTGCGGTGTCGGCACAGAAGCAGGGCGTTCTGCCGATCAGCCAACAGTCGTTGTTCGTGCTTTCCAGCCTGGCCTATCACGCCTACGAAGGCGTGGCGCTCAACCATGAAGAGAAAGTGCGGCTGCAGGCCGACCTCGGTGAAAACAATTTCCTGATGTTGCATAACCACGGTCTGCTGACCTGCGGCAGCACCATCGCCGATACGTTCCTGATGATGTTCACCTTTCAGCGTGCCTGCGATATTCAGGTCATGGCGCAAAACGGTGCCGCTGAACTGATCGCCATCGAACCGCAGATTCTGGCCGGCGCCAAAGCCATGATCGCGGGTGTCACCAGAAGTGCTCAAGGAATGGGCGGAGCGCTGGCCTGGCCGGCGCTGCTGCGTAAACTCGATAAACTGGACCCGGGTTATAAACTCTAATGGCACTCGCCGAGATCCCTCTGTGTGTCTGGCGCAAGCGCAGCCAGACATTCATTTTTCGTGACCAGAGCATCCGCTACTGGACAGCAGGGCAGGGTGAGCCGCTGTTGCTCATTCACGGCTTTCCGTCCGCCAGTTGGGACTGGCATTACCTGTGGCAGCCATTGGCCCAGCGCTTTCGCGTGATCGCTTGCGACATGCTGGGCTTTGGCGATTCGGCCAAACCGGCGAATCATGAATACAGCCTGCTGGAGCAAGCGGATCTGCAACAGGCACTGCTTGAACACCTGAATGTGGAGCAGCCAGTGCACCTGCTCGCCCACGATTACGGCGACAGCGTGGCTCAGGAACTGCTGGCCCGGCATTACGAATCGCGGTTGGAGCTGGCCAGTTGCGTGTTTCTCAACGGCGGGTTGTTTCCGGAAACCCACCACCCGCTACTGATGCAAAAACTCTTGCTCAGTCCTTTGGGCTGGATGATTGGTCGCGCCTTCAGTCGTGATGGCCTGGTGAGAAGCTTTCGGCAGATTTTCGGTCCGCAAACCCGTCCCAGTGAAAGCCAGATGGATGACTTCTGGAGCCTGGTCGAAAGCCAGCGCGGGCCACGGATCATGCACAAATTGATCGCCTACATCCCGGAGCGACGCGTCTGGCGCAACCGCTGGGTGAGCGCGATGCAACGCGGTGAAGTGCCGCTGCGAGTGATCGATGGAGGGGTCGATCCGGTCTCCGGCGTGCACATGGTCGAGCGTTACCGGGAGCTGATCCCGGAGGCGGACACGGTGGTGTTGCCCGACATTGGCCACTACCCGCAGATCGAGGCGCCCTGCGAGGTGCTCAAGCACTACCTGGCGTTTCGCGATCAACTGCTCTTGCCGCCGCGCAAGCTGGCGTGTTCCTGATTCGCAGCGTTGAATCTGTTCTGCTTCTGTGGGGTCGCGTCATCCTGTCCGACGCGATCATCATCCCCCAGCCTTATCGCCCACCATTCAGCCTCCCCCGTGTTCATTGTGACCCGCTGCGCCGTGCCTGAAACTCGGACTCACTGTCCCTTGGCCTGCTGGAGTCCCCCATGAATGAGTCTGTGCGCTTCGAAGATAAAGTCGTGATCATCACCGGAGCCGGTGGCGGCCTGGGACGGACGCATGCACTTCTGTTCGCCAAACAGGGCGCCAAAGTGCTGGTCAACGATCTTGGCGGCTCGGCCCAGGGCGAAGGCGCCAATGCCTCGGCCGCCGACCGCGTGGTTGCGGAGATCCGCGAGGCTGGCGGCATTGCCGAAGCCAACCACGACTCGGTCACTGACGGTGACAAACTGGTCCAGCACGCCCTGGACGTCTTCGGTCGCGTCGACGTGGTGGTCAACAACGCCGGGATCCTGCGTGACAAGACCTTCCACAAAATGGATGACGCCGACTGGGATCTGGTTTACCGCGTCCACGTCGAAGGTGCCTACAAAGTCACCCGCGCCGCCTGGCCGCACATGCGCGAGCAAAACTACGGCCGGGTGATTTTCACTGCGTCGACCTCGGGCATCTATGGCAACTTCGGCCAGTCCAACTACGGCATGGCCAAGCTCGGCCTCTATGGTCTGACCCGCACCCTGGCCATCGAAGGCCGCAAGAACAACATCCTGGTCAACGCCATCGCCCCCACTGGCGGCACGCGCATGACCGAAGGCTTGATCCCGCCGCAAGTCTTCGAACAGCTCAAGCCGGAACTGGTCAGTCCGCTGGTGGTGTACCTGGCCAGCGAGAACTGCGAGGAAACCGCTGGTCTGTTCGAAGTCGGCGGCGGCTGGATGGGCAAGGTCCGCTGGGAGCGCAGCCTCGGTGCCGGGTTCGATCCACGGACAGGTTTCTCCCCGGAAGACGTGGCGGCGCACTGGCAGCAGATTTGCGACTTCGAAGGCGCGGCGCATCCGAAAGACAACATCGAAGCGCTGAAGGAAATGATGGGGAATTTACATAAATATACGCTCTGATAGCGCCGGCAAGGTCGTATTGACTGACCTTGCCGGTTGTTGCATTTGTCGGCTGGAAGCCGTTTGCCAATGATCAGCGGGGAAAGTATTTGACTACCAGCGCCTTCAGATTGGCGGCGGTTTGTGCGTCCATTTTTCCATCGAAGTTATCCGGGCGAAAATGCATCTGGAATGCCCGCACCAACTGTTGAAAACCGCCTTCCGTTGACGCCTCCGAAACATCGTATCCATAGGATTTGAACAACCCCAGCAATTCGCTTCGGGCTGGAGCGCCCGAGGTGGTGTATTGGCGCAGATACTCGTCCCGAGTGGTTTCATCGAACCAGGCGCCGACGCCTTTCAAGTAAAGCGCCTGCCAGGGAAACATCGGACCCGGGTCACTTTTGCGGCCGATTGAAACATCGGAGTGGCCCAAAACCTGCGTCGGTGTGATATCCGGGTAGCGCTTGAGGATGTTCAGCGCCAGTTGTTCAATCGCAGCAATCTGTTCGGGGTGATACGGCGGGAAGGTGAATTCGCCTTTGTTGTCGGTCGCCAGGTTGACGACTTCAATGCCGATGGACGTGTCATTCAGATTGCTGCGGTTACTCCACTGACTGATACCTGCGTGCCACGCGCGATAGGTTTCATCCACCAGGCTGAATACTTCCTGCCCGGTATGGCCGGCTTTCAGGTAACTGGGGTCAGTGATATCTGGAACCAGATAGTGCGCGCTGACATTCGGGCCGGTGAGGGCACTGACAGAACTTGAAAAGTTAGCGGCCGTGTAGTGAAGAATCAGAAAGCGTATTCGACTGTTGAAACTTCGGGTTGAGCGATACTGGTTGTAGATGATGGGTTTCATGGTTGCACTCGCAATAAGTAAGTTTGAAGCCGGACGAAGATAAAAGTCGTTCGCCGACTTGCTGTTCAACTTAATGGCTCGAGTGCTATTGGTGTTTACCTATGCTTGTAGGCGCTTTCTGAAAGAAATGTAGGCATGCGAAGTTTTGCCTGGCAGCTGTTACTCATCAAAAACCTCGCCCATAAAAAAGGCCGCTGCAAACGCAGCGGCCAAGGTAAGACGTTGGATCAGGAGCTACAAATCAACGTCAGTGAACACGGGGCGATGAACCGAATCCTCAATTCATCTGAAATCTTTCAGTCAAGGCGCAGGCCGGTACAGGGTGCCTGCGGTGGTTTACTGTGACAGCGAGGTAAGAATAAGCCCTTGGTGTCGTAGGAAAAATACCAATTACGGACATGCACTGTTGCAGCCGCGGCAACAGTCAGGAATCGGGTGCTCGTCGTCTGTGCCAGTCATCCTTAAGAGGTACACCACGAATACCTCCTTGGTGCGCTTATCGACCCCGATGCCCGGCAGTAGGGTGAGGCCTTCTGTCACTCACCGGGGAAGACGCATGACAAAAACAACAATGCGCGCCATCTTCACACCGCAGGCACTGGCGGCTGCGGTCGCCTTGGGTTGCTGCGCCCAGGCACAGGCCATTTCGTTCAACATCGGGGAACTCGAGGGGACGTTCGACTCCTCGCTGTCGGTCGGCGCGAGCTGGGGCATGCGTGATGCGGATGACGCCCTGGTGGGCACCGTCAATGGCGGTTCCGGCCAGTCTTCGACCGGTGACGACGGGCGACTGAACTTCAAGAAGGGTGAAACCTTCTCGAAGATCTTCAAGGGGATTCATGACCTCGAACTGAAGTACGGCGACACCGGTGTGTTCGTGCGTGGCAAGTATTGGTACGACTTTGAACTGAAGGATGAAAGCCGCCCGTTCAAGGACATCAGCGATCACAATCGCAAAGAAGGCGCCAAGTCTTCAGGCGGGCAAATTCTCGACGCCTTCGTTTATCACAACTATTCCCTCGCCGATTTGCCGGGCACTTTGCGCGCCGGCAAGCAGGTGGTCAGTTGGGGCGAGAGCACCTTCATCGGCAATTCGATCAACAGCATCAATCCGGTCGACGTGTCCGCGTTCCGCCGTCCTGGCGCCGAGATCAAGGAGGGGCTGATCCCGGTCAACATGCTGTTCGCCTCCCAGGGTCTGACGGAGAAGTTGACCGTGGAAGGCTTCTATCAACTTGAATGGGACCAGACGGTCGTCGATAACTGCGGCACGTTCTTTGGTGTCGATGTGGTGGCGGACGGCTGCAACAAGGGCTACACCGTCGCCAACCCGGCCATTGCACCCTTGCAGCCGATTGCGGCTGCCTTTGGCCAGGGCTTCGAAGTCAGCAAGGAGGGGGTGATCGTTCCCCGTGGCGGCGACCGCGATGCCCGGGATTCCGGGCAGTGGGGTACGGCGTTGCGCTGGCTGGGGGACGACACCGAGTACGGCCTGTACTTCATGAACTACCACAGCCGTTCGCCGAATGTCGGGACCACCACCGCCGGCCTCAGTACGCTGGCAAGCATTCCGGGGATCGTTGCCACCGCCAACCGTATCGTGCCCGGCAGCGGTTCGGGCCTGGCCCAAAGCGTGATGCTCGGTCGCGGCCAGTATTACCTCGAATACCCGGAGGACATCCGCCTCTACGGCGCGAGCTTCTCCACCACCTTATCCACCGGCACCGCGTGGAGCGGGGAAATCAGCTACCGCCCCAACCTCCCGGTGCAGGTCAACACCAATGACCTGACCCTGGCCATGCTCAATCCGATTGCGGGCGGTGCGGCATCGCCCATTGCCACGTCACCCGGGGCTGACAACAAAGGTTATCGCCGCAAGGAAGTGACGCAAATCCAGAGCACCCTGACGCACTTCATCGATCAGGTCGCAGGTGCGGATCGCCTGACCCTGGTGGGCGAGGCCGCGGTGGTTCGGGTCGGTGGACTGGAGCCTCGCAGCAAACTGCGCTACGGCCGCGACTCGGTGTATGGCCAGTATGGATTCGGCGGTGATACCGGCGGCTTCGTGACCTCGACTTCATGGGGTTATCGCGGCCGGGCCATCCTCGACTACAACAACCTCATCGCCGGGATCAACGTCAGGCCCAACCTTTCGTGGTCCCACGATGTCTCCGGCTATGGCCCCAACGGTCTGTTCAACGAAGGCGCCAAGGCCGTCAGCCTCGGTGTCGATGCGGACTATCGCAACACCTACACCGCGAGCCTCAGTTACACCGACTTTTTCGGCGGGGACTACAACGTCCTCACTGACCGTGACTTCGTGGCGTTGAGCTTTGGTGTGAACTTCTGATCTGGCTGAAAAGGATGAATTCAATGCGCAAGATGATTCTGCAATTGGGCACCGTTCTGGCCCTGAGTCTGCTGGCCGCCAACGTGATGGCCGCGGTGTCGCCGGAAGAAGCCAACAAACTCGGCACCAGCCTGACCCCACTCGGTGCCGAGAAGGCCGGCAATGCCGATGGCTCGATTCCGGCCTGGACCGGCGGCATCCCGAAAAACGCTGGCGCGGTGGACAGCAAAGGTTTCCTGGCCGATCCCTTCGCCAACGAAAAGCCGTTGTTCGTGATCACCGCGGCGACCGTCGACAAGTACAAGGACAAACTCTCCGATGGCCAGATCGCGATGTTCAAACGCTATCCCGAGACTTACAAGATTCCGGTCTATCCGAGCCACCGCACCGTGGCGTTACCGGCAGAAATCTATGAGTCGGCCAAGCGCAGCGCACTGAACGTAACACCGATCAATGACGGTAACGGTCTGGCCAACTTCACCGGCAATCGCTACTACGCGTTCCCGATTCCGAAGAATGGCGTGGAAGTGATCTGGAACCACGTCACGCGTTACCACGGCGGCAATCTGCGCCGCACCATCACCCAGGCGACACCGCAGTCCAATGGTGACTTCACCGTGATCCGCTTCAAGGACGAGGTCGCCGTGCCGTCGTTGCTCGGTGATCTGAAACCGGGCAGCGACGATAACGTCCTCAACTACTTCAAGCAGGAAGTGACCGCCCCGGCGCGGCTGGCGGGCAACGTGTTGCTGGTTCACGAGACCCTCGACCAGGTCAAGGAGTCGCGCAAGGCCTGGATCTACAACGCAGGCCAACGCCGGGTACGGCGTGCGCCACAGGTCGCTTATGACGGCGTCGGCACCTCATCCGACGGCCTGCGCACCACCGACAACTTCGACATGTTTTCCGGCGCGCCGGATCGCTACGACTGGAAACTGATCGGCAAGAAGGAGATGTACATCCCCTACAACAGCTACAAGCTCGACTCGCCAGACCTCAAGTACACCGATGTGATCAAGGCCGGGCACATCAACCAGGACCTGACCCGCTATGAGTTGCACCGGGTCTGGGAAGTCGTCGCCACGGTCAAGCCGAGCGAGCGGCATGTGTACGCCAAGCGCCACATGTACATCGATGAAGACAGCTGGCAAGTGGCGCTGGCCGACCACTACGACGGGCGTGGCCAGCTCTGGCGCGTCGCCGAAGGGCATGCCCAGTTCTACTACGATCACCAGGTGCCGGCCTACACCGTCGAAGCGCTGTATGACCTGATCGCCGGCCGCTATATCGCCCTGGGAATGAAGAACGAAGAGAAGCGCAGCTTCGAATTCAACATCGATGCAAAAGCGGGGGACTACACGCCGGCAGCCTTGCGTAGCACGGGGGTTAGGTAGGTTTCCTACAGGCTCCTACACAAAGGGGTGACTTTGCGGTCACCTTTTTTATAACGCTCGATCAGTGTGTTGAATACTTCTTCAACAAGCGCTTGGGAGGGGGCTAGGGTGGCGCCAGAATTATAAAAAAGGCGCACCACAAATGACCGCAATGACGCACTGTCTGGACCGCCCTGGCTTCCTGCCCCGACTGTCGTCCCATCATCTGTCCCGCGAGCGGCTGATCGAGCCCATGCTGGTCTCGACCGCGCGGGTGAAGTTGCTTTGCGCACCGGCCGGTAGTGGCAAGAGCGCATTGCTCACCGAATGCCTGCAGCGGGCACCGGAGCACTCCCAGGTGTGTTGGCTGCCGCTGGCGGGGGAGTCGTTGAGTGCAGCCGATTTTCTGTTGCGCCTGACGCAAGCGCTGGGCCTGCCCTCGACGGACGAGCCCGGGCTGCTGGTGCATCTGGCCCGATTACAGGCGCCGACCTGGCTGTTTCTCGATGATTACTGCCGAGTACCCAATCCGGAACTCGACCGGATGCTCGATCGCCTGTTGGCCGTCGCCAGCCCGGCGCTGACCTGGTGGCTGAGCTCCCGTCGACGACCACCCTGCAACTGGCCGCGGCTGCTGCTCGATGATGAGTTGTACGAGTGCGAAGGCCGGGCGCTGGCGTTTACCGAGGTCGAGGTCGGGCAGTTGCTCGGTCATGCCGAGCCGACCCTGGCGGCACAAACCGCCAAAAGGGTAGTTGAGCGCAGCGGTGGCTGGTGCGCTGGCGTGCGGATCGCGTTGCTCAATGGTTGTCCGTGGTCGGGTGAGCAGGGGCGTTCGGCGACATTGCTCGATTATCTGCAGCACGAATTGTTCAACACCTTGCCGCCGGAACTGGTTGAGGTCTGGCAAGTGTTGGTTTATCTGCCACGCTTCAACGCCAGCTTGTGCGAGCATCTTTTTGGTACGGGTGAGGGCGCGCAGTGGCTGCACGCGTTGCAGGACATGGGCTGCTTCATTGAACCCTGGGAAGACTCCGTCGAGTGGTTGCGGATCTTCGAGCCATTGGCCCGGGAGATGCGTGAAGAACCGACCCCGGCCGGGCGATCCTGGCATCGCCGTGCGTGCCAATGGTTCAGCGCCGAAGAAGACTGGCAGGGCGCCTTCGAGCAGGCGTTGCTGGCGCAAGAGCACGAGGTCGCGGTCAGCCTGTTGCAACACTTCAGCATTGAGCATCTGTTCAAGCGTCAGAACGTCAGCTGGTTACTCAAACTGCACGAGCAGCTGGGTGAACAGTTGACCTTGGGCACGCCGCAACGGGTGGGGTTGATTACCGCAGCGTTGCTGTTTGCCGGGCGTTTCGAGCAGGCGGCTGCCTGCATTGGGCAGCTGTCGCGATTTGCCCCACAACCGACGGCATCCTTGCAACGGCAACTGCTGGCGCGTTGGCAGGCGCAACAGGGTTGGTTGTTGCATTTGCAGGGACGCCTGCCGGCGGCACGGGCGCATTTTATCGAGGCACTGGACGATCTGGCGGCCGAGGGGTGGTCCGCGCGGTTGTTGTGTCTGTCCGGGTTGACCCAGCAAGCGCTACTCAACGCCGACCTCGATGCCGCCCAGGCCTTCAATCGTGACGCACTGTGCCTGGCGCGGGCACAAGGCTCGTTGTTGTTTGAAGGCTTGCTCGAACTCGATCATGCGCAGCTGCTGGAGCAGCGTGGTGCACCGCGGCGAGCAAGCCATTTGCTGGCCGACATCCATGAAATGCTCGGACGACAGGCTGATCGACCGACGCCGCTGCTGGGACGAATCGCCCTGCGGCGAGGACGATTGGCCCTCTGTCAGGGGCAAGATGAGTTGGCCGCTGGTTTCCTCCAGACCGGCCTGGAGGACTGCCTGCACAGTCAGGACAAGCACGTGTTGTACGGGTTTCTCGGACAGGCGCAAATGGCGGCCAATCAACGCGAATACGCCCATGCGTTTGATCGTCTGCGCGAGGCCGAACGGTTGATGCAGCAACGGCAGATCCCCGATACGGTTTATCGCGGCGTGCTGCTGCAAATCAGCAGTCATTTCTGGCTGCAACAAGGGCGCCCGGAGTTGGCCCGGGAAGCGCTGACCCGGGTCTTGCGTCATTACCGTGGGGCCCACGCGCGCCAGGCACCGCCAGCCACGCTGCAGCTGATTGCACGTATCGAATACCAGTTGGTGTTGGCCGAGACTCATTTGCAACAGGCGCAACGTCCATTGGATCGGCTCAAGGCGTTACTCGAGCATGCGCAACAACACGCCATGCAGGCGCTGGAAACGGAGTTGCAACTGGCGATCTGCGAAGTGGCGGACCTGACGGGCGAGCCGGAGATGGCCCACGCAGCACTGGAGGCCGGTCTGGCGTTGGTGAAGCGTTGTCAGGGGCAACAGGCATTGCGTGATTTGAACTTGCGCCAGCCGAACCTGATCTGTCGTTTACAAGGCGAGGAGACGGTGACCGCGCTGGCCGTGGATGCCAGCCTGCTGAGCAGTCGGGAGCTGGAAGTGCTCGGCCTGATCGCCCAAGGCAACTCCAATCAGCAAATTGCCGAGCAGCTGTTCATTTCGTTGCATACGGTGAAAACCCATGCCCGGCGCATTCACAGCAAGTTGGGTGTGGAGCGGCGTACGCAGGCAGTTGCCATGGCGAAGAAGTTGGGGTTGATAATGCAGAGTTGGTAGTTGTTTGTTTTTCGTTTTGAAATGAATTAAAACATACTGTTGGGTGCATAAATAACTGTGTCGATTAATATGCTCGTCGGCGCTGATAAACAAGCAATTAGTTGTGTTGTCAGTACATTGGTCGAGAGGTCGAGCAGGATGTTCGGCTCTTTAACGTGACAGGAAGTCTGTATGAGTGAGAGTTTTTTTTCTAACAGTAAGATTGTGCTATTGAAGCGTATTCGTGCGGATTTCGCCGTCGAGGTGCTGTTGGTTGAGCGCTTGGGGAAACTCGGAATCAACCCGTTCACAACCTATCTGAATACGCTGGATGATAGTGTTGGCGCTGACGTCATTGAGTCCAGGACGTTATTCGATGAGACGCTGGAGTGGGTTGAGAAAGAGTCACTGCCTACTTATGTTCGGGGTATCAATGGAATCTTCAATCTGCGGTATTCTTTCAAGCCGGAGCATAAGGTTATAGGGCTGGATCTGATAGAGTTTGAAAGAATAGTAATGGATATCGTCCGTTGGCTGACCGATGCGCCCTCAATCAACCTTTCAAAGCGCTCGATCAAGGTTTCTGGTATCGAGCAGGTCCACGCAGCGTTAAAGTATCAGATCCCGGAAATCAATATTGATAACGTGTACTTGACCAGTTATGTGACGGAAGCGGACGGGCGAAAGATACTTCAATCCCGAAGTCTGGCCGAAGATGTCTTTGCTTATTTTCAACATAATGAAATTCCTTATTATCACGGCGAAGGACAGGGCGTTTATTCGATCGCCTACAGTTCCCGGGAATCTGATTTGCACCCGCAACTCACGATCAAGGACATCAGTGACCTAGTGATCGAAATTGCTCCGGATTTCCTGATCTGATATTCAGGGACTTTCGTAGCCCATTCAATTATGGAGTTTTAAGATATGGAACAACTGACAAAGGAATTGGTGCGGGCCAAGCTGCACGCAAGGCTCGGTGGTCGCGGTATTGATGTCGATAAGGTATATATCAATGCAATTGCGTCGGCTAACGATTCGACGGTTATTTACTCTCAGTCACTGGTATGGGCATTTTTCCTTAAGTTGCAGGATGGTGAAGTTCCAAAATTCGTCAGTGAGAATTTGGGGATCTTTTCCGAGCCGTACACGTTTGACCAGAAATATCGTTTCGATGGTGTAAAACTTGATGAACTCAATGAAATGGGGGCAGCAATTGCCCGGGATTTACTGAGCTGATTGGTGGTTCTATCAAAGTAGTTGTGCCAACCCCTTGGTTGGCACGGCTGCCGCAATCAGGTTGCGGATACGGCGGGTTCAAAACCCATGCGCCAGCTGACTGCATGGCTGGCGGATAACAGGCGCTGCGCCGCCGGACCGTTTTCATCGGCATGGAACAACGATGTCGGCCCCACCACCGTCAGCACGGCAACCACTCTGCCCATCGCGTTGAACACCGGTGCCGACAAGGCATCGACCCCTGGCAGCAGCAAACCATGTACATGGTGCAAACCGCGTGCGCGGATTTGTTCGCACTGGGCCGCATAGGCCTGATCGTCTGCCAGCGCGTGGGCTGCGTGGGACTGCAACTCCTGCACGCGCAGATCCTCGGTTTCGCGTTTCGGCAGGTAGGCGCCAAACACCAGTCCCGTCGAAGAACTGAGCAATGGCAACACCGAGCCCAGTTGGGTCACCACCGTCACAGCACGCACCGCCGGTTCGATATGCACCACGGTCGCGCCCTGATTGCCCCACACCGCCAGAAAACAGGTTTCGTTCAAGTCATCGCGCAATTCGGCCAGGGGCAGGGCGGCGACTTTCAGCACGTCCATACTGTTGAGTGCCGCCAACCCTACGCGCAAGGCTTCGCGGCCCAGGCCGTAATGGTTGGTGGCGGCGTTCTGTTCGGCGAATCCGCTGGCGATCAGGGCCTGTAAATAGCGGTGAACCTTACTCGCCGGCATCTGCACGTGTTCGGCCAGGCGCGACAGCGAAGTCGAAGGCGACAACTCGGCCAGAGCCTTGAGGATGTCGGTGCCAACCTCGGCCGAGCGGACTTTCTGTTTACCGTTGTTGTCGCTGGTTTTTTCCATGGTGGCTGGGCTCCCGGGACGAATGGGCGTCTTTATAGCTTGACGGTCAATACCAATCAAATTACGTTATGCGTAATCAAATTACGATAAAAACAACCCGGACGTGCCTCGACCTCTGCAACAGAGCGAGCGGCCACTGTCGACTCCCTGTTCAGGAGGCTCCATGAACCTCGATTCAACGACGCCAGCGCTGGCCTACCTGTCAGGCTTCGGCAACGAATTCAGCAGCGAAGCGTTGCCCGGCGCACTGCCTGTCGGCCAGAACTCCCCGCAAAAAGCCCCGTACGGCCTTTACACCGAACTGTTCTCCGGCACGGCATTCACCATGGCGCGCAGCGAGGCGCGGCGAACCTGGATGTACCGCATTCAGCCGTCGGCCAATCATCCGGCATTCATCAAACTGGACCGGCAACTGGCCGGCGGCCCGCTGGGTGACGTGACCCCCAACCGCCTGCGCTGGAACCCGCTGGAAGTTCCCGCCGAGCCGACCGATTTCATTGACGGCCTGGTAAGCATGGCCGCCAACTCGGGAGCAGAAAAACCGGCCGGGATCAGCATCTACAACTACCGCGCCAACCGTTCCATGGAGCGCGTGTTCTTCAATGCTGACGGCGAAATGTTGCTGGTGCCTGAACTGGGGCGCCTGCGCATTGCCACCGAACTGGGCATGCTTGAACTGGAACCGCTGGAAATTGCCGTACTGCCTCGCGGCCTTAAATTCCGCATTGAACTGCTCGACCCGCAAGCCCGCGGTTACGTCGCCGAAAACCATGGTGCGCCGCTGCGTCTGCCGGACCTGGGGCCGATTGGCAGCAATGGCCTGGCCAATCCGCGGGACTTCCTGAGCCCGGTGGCGGCCTACGAAAACCTGCAACAACCCACCACGCTGGTGCAGAAGTTCCTCGGCGAGTTGTGGGCCTGCGAGCTCAATCATTCGCCGCTCAACGTGGTTGCCTGGCACGGTAACAACGTGCCGTACAAATATGACCTGCGCCGTTTCAACACCATCGGCACCGTCAGTTTCGATCACCCCGATCCGTCGATCTTCACCGTGCTGACCTCGCCGACCAGCGTTCATGGCCTGGCCAACCTCGACTTCGTGATCTTCCCGCCGCGCTGGATGGTGGCCGAGAAAACCTTCCGTCCACCTTGGTTCCATCGCAACCTGATGAACGAATTCATGGGTTTGATCCAGGGCGAATACGACGCCAAGGCCGAAGGCTTTGTGCCCGGCGGTGCTTCGTTGCACAGTTGCATGAGCGCCCACGGTCCCGACGGAGAGACTTGCACCAAAGCGATCAACGCTGACCTCAAGCCGGCGAAAATCGACAACACCATGGCGTTCATGTTCGAGACCAGCCAAGTGTTGCGCCCAAGCCGTTTCGCCCTCGATTGCCCGCAACTGCAAAACACTTACGACACCTGCTGGGCTACGCTGCCCGCCACTTTCGACCCGACCCGGAGATAACCCATGACGCAGACTTCCATCACTCGCAGCTGGGTTGCATCCGCCAACGAGCACGCGGATTTCCCCCTGCAAAACCTGCCGCTGGGCGTGTTCAGCCTCAACGGCTCGGCACCGCGCAGTGGCGTTGCCATTGGCGAACATGTCTTTGACCTGCAAGCCGCCCTTGAGGCCGGATTGTTCGATGGCGCCGCGAAGGCTGCCGTCGAGGCCACCCGTGGCGGTCAGCTGAACGCGTTCTTCGAGCTGGGCCGCGAGGCTCGCGTCGCTTTGCGCGAGCGTTTGCTGGAACTGTTCGCCGAGGGCAGCACCCTGCACGGCAAGATCGAGGCCCAGGGCGCAAAACTGCTGCCGCTGGCGGCGGATTGCCAGATGCACCTGCCGGCGAAAATCAACGATTACACAGACTTCTACGTCGGCATCGAGCACGCACAGAACGTCGGCAAACTGTTCCGACCGGACAACCCGTTGTTGCCGAACTACAAGTACGTGCCAATCGGCTACCACGGTCGCGCGTCGACCATTCGCCCGTCCGGTACCGATGTACGCCGTCCGAAAGGCCAGACGCTGCCGGCCGGTCAGAGCGAACCGACGTTCGGCCCTTGCGCTCGCCTGGACTACGAACTGGAGCTGGGCATCTGGATCGGCCAGGGCAACGACATGGGCGACTCGATTGCCATTGGCGACGCCGCCGACCACATCGCCGGTTTCTGCCTGCTCAACGACTGGTCGGCACGGGACATCCAGGCCTGGGAATACCAGCCGCTGGGGCCGTTCCTGTCGAAAAGCTTCATCACCAGCATCTCCCCGTGGGTGGTCACCGCCGAAGCGCTGGAGCCGTTCCGTCGTGCCCAGCCTGCGCGTCCCCAAGGCGATCCGCAGCCGCTGCCGTACCTGCTCGACAAACGCGACCAGGCCGCTGGCGCGTTCGACATCGAACTGGAAGTGTTGCTGCTCACCGAGGCCATGCGCGAACAGAACCTGCCAGCCCATCGCCTGACCCTGAGCAACACCGGGCACATGTACTGGACCGTGGCGCAAATGGTCGCGCACCACAGCGTCAATGGTTGCCAATTGCAGGCCGGTGACTTGTTCGGCTCGGGCACGTTGTCGGGGCCGGAGAACGGTCAGTTCGGCAGCCTGCTGGAAATTACCGAGGGTGGTAAAAAGCCGATCGAACTGGCCTCGGGCGAGGTGCGTAAATTCCTCGAGGACGGTGACGAAATCATCCTGCGCGGCCGTTGCCGCCGCGACGGTTTCGCTTCCATCGGTTTCGGCGAATGCCGCGGCAAAGTGCTGCCGGCGCGCTAACAGGAGCGGGGCATGGAACTCTATACCTACTACCGTTCGACATCTTCGTACCGGGTGCGTATCGCGTTGGCGCTCAAGGGCCTGGATTATCAATCCTTGCCAGTCAACCTGATCGCCCCGCAGGGCGGCGAGCATCGACAGCCGCCTTATCTGGGCATCAACCCGCAGGGCCGCGTGCCGGCCTTGCGCACCGATGAAGGCGAATTGCTGATCCAGTCTCCCGCGATCATCGAGTACCTGGAGGAACGTTATCCACAGGTGCCACTGCTGTCCGGGGACCTGGCTGCCCGTGCTCACGAGCGCGGCGTGGCGGCCGTGATCGGCTGCGATGTGCACCCGCTGCACAACGTCAGCGTGCTCAATCGGCTGCGCCAGTCGGGTCACGACGAACCGCAGGTGGTGGAGTGGATCGGTCACTGGATCGGCCAGGGGCTGGCCACGGTGGAGCAGTTGATCGGTGATGACGGTTACTGCTTTGGTCCCGAGCCTGGGCTGGCGGACGTCTACCTGATCCCGCAGCTGTACGCGGCCGAGCGGTTCAATGTTTCTCTTGAGGCTTATCCGCGAATCCGGCGAGTGGCGGCATTGGCGGATAAGCACCCGGCGTTCATCAAGGCGCATCCGGCGAATCAGCCAGACACGCCTTGAGGCCTCACACCGCTCCCACAGGTTTCAGTGGTGCACACAAATACTCGTCACAGCGCAAAATAAAGGTGGGAGCGGGCTTGCTCGCGAAGAGGGCGTGCCAGTCAACAATTATGTGGCTGACACACCGCTTTCGCGAGCAAGCCCGCTCCCACAAGGTTTTTGTGATCAGTGAACGATGGAGTTCGGCGGCAGGTGCCCCAGCCGTTCCGTCAGGCGAATCCGCTGGATCGGATCGTCGCTGAGCAGCAGTGCGTGCTCCAGGTCAAAACGCTCGGCGTTCGGGCAGTCCAACCGTTGGTACAGGCTGGCCCGGGCCAGATAGTCGGCGGCAGTGGCATTGCCCAGTTCCAGGACGCGCTCGGCGTCGATCAGGGCATTGATGACATCGTCGTGGGACAGGTACAACTGGCGCAGGTTGCGCGACAGCCGTTGCAGCATCTGCAGCGGCTCGGCGGTTACCAGGTGCTCGGCGCTGAGCTTCATGTTCGGGCCAAACTGGCGGTGCAGCAGTTCCCGACAATCGTTCGGGTAAAGGCGACGGCCGCCGCAGGGGTCGAGCAAATGATCGGCGCCCGGCACCCGCAGCAGGAAATGCCCGGGGAAGTTGACCCCGACCATGGGAATCTCCAGGCCCCTGGCCAATTCCAGCGCAATCAGCCCCAGCGTCAAGGGCTGCCCTCGTCGGCGCTCCAGAACCTTATCAAGCAGTGCCACTTGCGGGCGCAAGGGTGTGAAGTCGTCCTGGGCATAGCCAAGGTCGTTCATGCGGCGCAGCAGCGGCTGGGCCAGTTCACTGACCGGCAGCATCGGCAAGCCGCCGCTGACCCGTTGTTGCAACAACTGAAAATCGGCCAACAGCGCTTGCGGCTCCACCTCGTTGTCGTGCTCGGCTGCAATCCACAGTGCCGCCTCGAACAGCGCGGGCGGTGAACGTTGCAGGCAAGCGAAGAACGATTGGCGCGGGGTCATCAAAATCTCCGGGCAATGCCTCGTTTTAGCCCCCTCTCCGGCATTCGTCCAGTGCTGCACAAGGGCGATCACAGGTTATTTCCGAAAGCCTGCATTGGGGCCGTTCTTATTCCGGTGCGCTTCTGCAATTTTTGGGCGCAAGCCTATACTGGCGACTACAAGAAGTGATTCGGGAGCCTTACGATGTTCGCTCTCATGCAAAGCACTCGCCTTGAATCGCTGCATCTGAGCGTTGACTCGGTCACCGGGTTGAAGGCGGTCATTGCCATTCATAACAGCCGGCTGGGGCCTGCCCTGGGCGGTTGTCGTTACCTTGCCTACCCCAATGACGAATCGGCGGTCGAGGATGCTGTGCGCCTGGCCCAGGGCATGAGCTACAAGGCTGCGCTGGCCGGCCTGGCCCAGGGCGGCGGCGTGGCGGTGATCGTGCGCCCGGCCCATGTGGAAAACCGTGCGGCGCTGTTCGAAGCCTTCGGGCGCTGCATCGAACAGCTTGAAGGCCGTTACATCACTGCCATCGACAGCGGCACTTCAGTGGCGGACATGGATTGCATCGCCCAGCAAACCCAGCACGTCACCAGCACCACCTCGGCGGGCGACCCTGCGCCACACGCGGCGATGGGGGTGTTTACCGGCATCCGCAGCACCGCCATGGCCCGGCTCGGCAGCGACAACCTCGAAGGCTTGCGCGTGGCCATTCAGGGCCTGGGCAATGTCGGGTATGCATTGGCAGAACAGTTGCACGCTGCCGGTGCCGAACTGCTGGTCAGCGACATCGATCACGGCAAGGTGCAACTGGCCATGGAGCAACTCGGCGCGCACCCGATTGCCAACGAGGCGCTGCTCAGCACACCTTGCGACATCCTCGCACCCTGCGGGCTGGGCGGTGTGCTCAACAGCCATACCGTGTCGCAATTGCGCTGCTCGGCGGTGGCCGGTTCAGCAAACAATCAGCTGACGCATCTGGATGTCGCCGACCAACTGGAGCGCCGCGGCATCCTGTACGCACCAGATTATGTGATCAACGCCGGTGGGCTGATTTACGTGTCGCTCAAGCACCGCGGCGAAGAACTGTCGACCATCACCGCGCACCTGTCGAAAATCAGCTCGCGCCTGACCGAAGTGTTCGCCCACGCCCAGGCGGAAAAACGCTCCCCCGCACGGGTGGCGGACGAGTTGGCGGAGAAGGTGTTGTACCGGTGAATCAGATGAGTTCTCCACAGGCATGAAAAAGGCCCTGGGTCATTCGACTCAGGGCCTGTTCAATTCGGGCTTTGTTTACTTGGCGGCTTTGGGGGCCTTGGCAGGCTTGGCCGGGGTGACTGGCTCAGCGGCCTCAACGACCTCGACCGCTGCAACAGGTTGTGCGACTTCAACCGGTGCGCTGAGCAGTTCGGACAGGGCGTCCGGCTGGCTCTTGAACGCCTTGGCGAACACGTCGCGATTTTTCGCCATATAAATCCCGGCTTCTTCCACTTGCTGCTCGGTCAGGGACGGAACGGCTTTTTGCAACACTTCAGCCAGCAACTCGGCCAGTTCGAGCATTTTGTCATGACGGTCAGCTTCGGCTTTATCCATGAACAAGCGCTCCAGATCTCGGCTGCTGCGGTATACCACTTCGACGGCCATTCACCACCTCACATGCCTTCACATTGGTTGTCGATTTCGACTACTGTATCTATATACAGCGAAAGGATAAGCGAAACCCTGTCTTTTGGATAGTGGCTTTTCAATATAGACCGGATTCGAGATTTGTCAGGCGAGGCGCTGCACGGGTGCGACCAAACGCCACGGCGCGCGATCCGGAGCGGCTCGCCATCATGGGCTGGCCTTTTTTCTGCATGCAGAAAAACCGTCACGTCCAACCCGCATCATCCGGTCGAACCGACCTAAGGAAGCAGCATCGTGAAAATCAACTGGGCCGAAAAACTGCGGCAGAACGTGCATGAACTGGCCGAGTCCCTGGGCAATCTGTTCGTCGAAACCTTTCACTACCTGGCGCTGTTCGCCATTGGTGCGGTGACCGCGTGGGCGGCGGTGATGGAGTTTCTCGGGATGATCGAAGAGGGGCACATCAAGATCGATGACATCTTGCTGCTGTTCATCTACCTGGAATTGGGGGCGATGGTCGGGATTTACTTCAAGACCAACCACATGCCCGTGCGCTTCCTGATCTACGTGGCGATCACCGCGCTGACGCGGTTGCTGATTTCCAACGTTTCGCACCACAACCCGCCGGACCTGGGGATCATCTACCTGTGCGGCGGAATTCTGCTGTTGGCGTTTGCGATTCTGGTGGTGCGTTACGCTTCGTCGCAATTTCCTTCGGTGAAGATCGAGAACCCACACCGCAAGTCAGGTGCGGGCTCCAGTGAACATCCAGAAGTAGAAAAGGGCGAGCTTTAAAGCCCCATGGAGGGTCGGGGACGGCCATTGGCGGGTGGCGGCAGGCTGTGCGTGCCGCCATCGGTCATGGATTCGAGGATGGCCACGGCACTGTGGCCCTGCTCGATGGCAATGCCGAACTGAATGCTCTGCACCAGTCGTTTCAGGCGCTCGGGGTCATTGCGTTGTTCGGCGCTGATCATGCGCTTGGCCACCACGCGGCCACTGTTGGACAGGGTCAGCATGATGCTGCCGTCCAGACCCTGAATGCTCAGGTTGATCTGGTAATCCGCTGCAAAGGCATCGGTAATGAGCTGGAAAGGGTTGTCCATGATGCGTCACCGCCTGATTGAACGTGCAGTTGTTGACCGGCCGTGATCGGGTTTGTTCGCAATGCCTGACCACCGGCCATCTCGTCATCATTGTTCCAACCAGGATGTAGCAAGGGGCATGCCGACAAAATTGTCGGACAAAAAAACAAGTTCTGTAGGAGCGAGCTTGCTCGCGATGGTCGTGAACGATAACGCGTCAAACCAGATGGTTTGCGGCGCCTGAGGGTTTTTCGCGAGCAAGCTCGCTCCTACAGGGGCCGCGTTTTCTGCCCGTTTCAGGGCAATAACGGCTGGCGTGCAACCAAAATGGTCAACATTCCACCCAGTTCACCGCCAGTCCGCCCCGTGACGTTTCTTTGTACTTGTCGTGCATGTCGGCGCCTGTGTCGCGCATGGTGCGGATCACCCGGTCCAGGGAAATGAAGTGTTTGCCGTCGCCGCGCAGGGCCATTTGCGTGGCGTTGATGGCTTTCACTGCGGCGATCGCATTGCGCTCTATGCACGGTACTTGCACCAGTCCGCCAACCGGGTCGCAGGTGAGGCCGAGGTTGTGTTCCAGGCCGATTTCGGCGGCATTTTCCAGCTGCTCCGGGGTGGCGCCAAGCACCTCTGCCAGGCCTGCGGCGGCCATGGCGCAGGCGGAGCCGACTTCACCCTGGCAGCCGACTTCGGCCCCGGAGATCGAGGCGTTTTTCTTGCACAGGATGCCGACGGCAGCTGCACCCAGGAAGAACGCGACCACGTCGTCGTCAGACGCATCGGCATTGAATTTCATGTAGTAGTGCAGCACCGCCGGAATGATCCCCGCCGCGCCGTTGGTCGGTGCCGTGACCATGCGCCCGCCAGCGGCGTTTTCTTCGTTCACGGCAAGGGCGTACAGGTTGACCCATTCCATTGCCGACAAGGTGGACGTAATGACATTCGGCTTGCCGATTTCCTGCAGGCTGCGATGCAGTTTCGCCGCTCGACGTGGAACACTCAGGCCGCCGGGCAAGATGCCTTCGTGGCGCAAGCCCTGTTCGACGCATTCGCGCATCACCGACCAGATATGCAACAGGCCCTGGCGAATGTCAGCGTCACTGCGCCAGGCCCGTTCGTTGGCCATCATCAGTTCGCTCACCCGCAGCCCGTGTTGGTTGCAGAGCCTGAGCAGTTCGGCTGCGCTGGAGAAGTCGTAAGGCAGCACCACATCGCCAGCCGGTGCGATCCCGGATTCGGCTTCGGCCGCTTCGATGATGAAACCGCCGCCCACCGAGTAATAGGTTTGCTCGAACAGTTCGCCGGTTTCACCGAAGGCTGTCAGGGACATGGCATTGGGGTGGTAGGGCAGGCTCTCGTTGAGCAGCAGGAGATCGCGTTGCCAGTCGAAGGCAATTTCCATAGCGCCTGCCAGACACAATTTGCCGGTTTCACGCAGGGTGTGAATACGCCTGTCGATGGTGGTGGGATCGATGCGGTCGGGCCATTCGCCCATCAGGCCCATGACGCAGGCGCGGTCCGTTGCGTGGCCGACGCCGGTCGCTGAAAGAGAACCATAGAGGCGGATTTCCACGCGTCGCACGTCAACCAGAAAACCCTGATCGACCAGCACTTGGGCAAAGGTTGCGGCAGCGCGCATCGGACCGACGGTATGGGAACTGGACGGGCCGATGCCGACTTTGAATAGATCGAAAACACTGATAGCCATGCTAAAGCCTGTACATGCAATGGAAGGGAAATCGCTGCCATTTATGTAGGACAAGCGCAATTTGGGCGATACTGCCTGTCACGGTCCTGCGTGACCAACGAAAATTCCTAAGACATCCTTTAGCAGGACTAAACGATGAGTCGTCAATTACACGCCCAGACGTATGTCTGGCTGAACGTGTTTGCCTGTGCCGCGCGGCACCTGTCGTTCACCCGCTGCGCCGAAGAACTGCACATCACACCGGGGGCCGTCAGCCAGCAGATCCGCCAGCTGGAAGAACGCCTGGGTTTTCGCCTGTTTCACCGCCGCGCCCGCGGGGTGGAGCTGAGCGCAGAAGGCCAGCGCCTGGCCATTACCGTCAACGAGGCCTTTGGCAGCATCGACGCGGAATTGCGACGACTGGATGCGGGCATGATCAGCGGGATTCTGCGGGTGCGTTCGATTCCGTCGTTCCTGAGCAAATGGCTGACGCCGCGACTGCCGCGTTTGCAGCAGCGTTTTCCGGACATTCAGTTGCGCCTGGTGGCCGAGGACAGCAGCGTGCCGTTGCATGAAGGCGACTTCGACCTGGCGATCGACCTGAACGACGGCAGCTATCCGGGCCTGTTATCCACAGCCTTGCTGGATGAACAGATTTTTCCGGTGTGCGCGCCGAGCCTGTTGCGTGGTCGTCCGCCGCTGCACGGTCCGGCAGACCTGATGCACTTTCCCTTGCTGCACGACATCACCGCCTGGCGCGGCAGCTACGAGTACGCGGAATGGGAGTTTTACCTCAATGCCATCGGCTTCGAGGGGGCGGATGTGCGACGTGGCCATACCTTCAATCGCAATCACCTGACCATCGAAGCGGCCATCGCCGGCATGGGCGTGGCGATTGCGCGACGAACGTTGCTCAATGATGAGTTGGAGCGTGGTGCGTTGATCGTGCCGTTTGGCCTGGCGGTGCCCAATCACAAGCGCTACATGCTGCTTTACGCACCGGGGGCGTTGAGCCATCCGGGTGTGCGCGCGGTGCACGATTGGTTGGTGGAGGAGGCGGGTGCTTTTCGCAGCCTGCACCCGTTGGGGGAGCGGCAAATGTGAGCAATTATTACGCAAGAGCAGGGCGACCCAACTCCCGACCTTAACAGCGCTTTTACCGGTTGTCCGGCTTTTTTTGCGATTGAAAATTTATCTTTTTTAGGGGCTTGAATTGTTCAGCGTACAGACCGATTGTGTAAGTAAGAGGTCACGGTGATGACGCCCAAGGGCTTAGCTGACCGGCCTCTCGCGAGCTAGCTGAAATAAGGGATGAACTATGCAAATCCAAGTCAATAGCGATAACCATATTCAAGGCAGTAAACGACTGGAGGAGTGGGTACGTACGACCATTGAGAGCACGCTCGAACGCTACGAAGAGGACCTGACACGAGTCGAGGTTCACTTGCGGGACGAGAACGGCGACAAGCCGGGTCCCCACGACATGCGCTGCCAGCTGGAGGCGCGGCCAAAAGGCCATCAACCGGTTTCCGTCACCCATAAAGCCTCCACCATGGAGCAGGCGATCGACGGAGCGGCCACAAAACTTGAACATGCGCTGGAGCATATGTTCGGCAAATTACGCGGCAAACGAGCCAATGTGGTGCCCATCGAGAGTGGCGCCCATGCCGACCAGCTGCTGGAAGAAGAGTTTCTTGAGAACGAACAGGCAGCGCTTAACGGCTGACACCTGATTCACTTTTTTACCTTCCCATGAAAACGGGCCTGCATTGCAGGCCCGTTTTGTTTTGGGTGGCTTTTGGATTCCATGGCGATTGGCTTGCGCTGTGGAGACAGCCGAGTTTGCGCCGCAACCAACCGGCGTAATAGAGGGGTTCACCCGCTCCCTTTGCGTATGAGAATATTTATCATTAATATTGCGTCCTTGCCGGCCCCCTGACGCTGTCGTGGCCTCATCCGGTTTCCAGGTCCAGACATGAACGCCAAACCCCGCACACTTCCCGTTTCCTACCGATTGGCGGTCGCTTCGCGGGTGCTTGCGGCCGTCTTCGGCGGTTACCTCGTCGCATCGCTGGCCAGTGTCAGCCTCAGCCTTTGGCTGCCTGTCGCTCGCGCCGAAGCGGTGGTGATCGGGATGATGACCTCGTTTCTGGTGTACCTGCTGGCCGTGATCTGGTGCTTTGCCTGCGGCAGTGCGTGGCGAGCCTGGTTCGGCGTGATGGTGCCGGGCTTGATGCTGGCAGCGGTGCTCGGGTTGGCGTACGGGCTGGGCCGTTCATGAAAGAGGGCTTTCGCCAGTCGATGGCCTGGTTGCACACCTGGGCCGGGTTGATTTTCGGCTGGTTGCTGTTTGCGATTTTCCTGACTGGCACGCTGGCCTATTTCAAAAGTGAAACCAGCCACTGGATGCAGCCGGAAATCCCGGTTCGTTCCGTGTCCGCCGAAACCAGTTTGACCGTGGCTCAACACTATCTTGAGCAACACGCCGCAGGCGCCTCACGTTGGTTGATCGAGTTGCCCAGCGCCCGGCGGCCGGGTTTATCAGTGCACTGGGAACCGGCAGCGGACAAGCCTGGCCAACACCGCGAACAATTGCTCGACCCGCTAACCGGCACCGAAGTGCACCCCCGCGAGACAATGGGCGGCGAGTTCTTCTATCGCTTCCACTTCGAGTTGCAAATGCCCTATCCGTGGGGGCGCTGGTTGGCGACTGTCGCTGCCATGTTGATGTTTGTGGCACTGATCAGCGGCATCATCATCCACAAGAAAATCTTCAAGGACTTCTTCACCTTCCGCCCGCGCAAGGGGCGGCGTTCCTGGCTCGACGGGCACTACTCGGTAGGCGTGCTGGTGTTGCCGTTTCACCTGACGATCACCTACAGCAGCCTGGTGATGTTCATGATGATGGTGATGCCGGCGGGGATTGAGGCCAGGTACAAGGGCGATGCCCAGACGTTTTATCATGAGGCGATTCCTGAGTCCGAAGTCCCGTCAGCCGTGGGCAGTTCCGGTCTGTTGATGCCTTTGGCGCCGTTGCTGGAGCAGGCCAACCGACTTCGGCCAAGCGGCCGGATTGCCGAGGTGACGGTGAACCACCCTGGCGACGCCAATGCTTCGGTGGTGATGCAGTTCGACGGGGCCGACCGTGTGGGCCACGATTTCGGCCGCACCGTGTCCTTCAATGGCGTAACGGGTAAGCAGCTGGAGGCGATGCCGGAGCGCTCGTTGCCTGTTGCAATCGCCGGCGGGTTCTTCGGTCTGCACATGGGCCATTTCGCCAGCCCGGTGTTGCGCTGGATGTACTTCATGTGTGGTCTGGCCGGTACGGCCATGATCGGTACCGGGCTGGTGATCTGGCTCGGCAAACGTCAACTCAAGCATGCCAAAAGCGCTGTGATGCCTTTCGAGCTAAGGCTGGTGGACGTGCTGAACATCGCCAGCATGTCGGGGCTGATACTCGCAGTGGCGGCGTTCTTCTGGGCCAATCGATTGTTGCCGGTGACCATGGCCGGACGCTCGGATTGGGAGGTCAACGGCTTCTTCATCGTCTGGGGCTTGAGCCTGCTACATGCCATGCTCCGCCGAGGCCGGGCGGCCTGGGTCGAGCAACTCGCGTTGGCGGCGTTGCTGTTTGGTGCAGTGCCGCTGTTGAACGCCCTGACGACACCGTATCACCTGGGTGTGTCGTTGGCGCAGGGCGATTGGGCCATGGCCGGGTTCGATCTGGCATGCCTGGTCAGCGGCCTGTTTTTCGCCTGGGCAGCCTGGAAAATACGCAACTCGGAAATGGCTCAAGTCGTCGGCACAAAACGCCCGCGATCGATGGCGCTCGAACGGGAGGCGAACTGAATGTTGCTCGCCGCGTTGCTTTGTTATGCCGGTTTTACCGCGCTGTGTTTATCGATGGACCGGCATCACGCCGAACTGCTGGGGCATAAACCGACACAGCGTCGGCGTCTGGGCCTGAAACTGCTTGGCTGGCTTTCGCTGAGCCTGTCGTTGTGGGCGGCAGGTTGGGGATTGGGCCTGGTTCAGTGGTTCGGCCTGTTGATGCTCAGTGCATTGTTGCTGGTTTTGCTGATTCCCTACCGTCCGCGTCTGGCCTTGTCTCTGGCCGGGTTGAGCCTGCTGGCCAGTCCGATTGCCGTGTTTGCGCAGTGTTGAATCGATGATCACTCTCCCCCCCGAACCCCGCGATATCGAGGGTGATCAACAGCGCGGAGACCGTGCGCATTTTCTCCAGGTGTTTCTCTCCCAGCGTTCGCAAATGGAAGCGCTGGTGAGTCGGCGCGTCGGTTGCCGGGCGACGGCGGCCGACCTGGTACAGGATTTGTTCCTGCGTTTCTGGCGGCGGCCGCTGGTGCAAGTCGAGGAACTCAGCACCTACCTGTTGCGCTGCGCCGGCAACATCGCCATCGACCACTTGCGCAGTGAAGGCACGCGGGTCCGAGCCAGCGAAGGCTTGATGGTGGAGCCACCGGACAGCCATGGCTGCGGACCGCAAGCGGCGCTGGAGGCGGGCAACGATTTGCGCCACGTCGAAGCCGCGTTGCGCGCCTTGCCGGAGCGTACGCGGCAGATCTTTTTGCTCAACCGCATTCACGGCCGCAAATACGCCGAGATCGCCAAGGCCATGGGCTTGTCCCAAAGTGCCGTGGAAAAACATATGATGCGCGCCCTCGAAGCCTGCAAGGCCAGCCTTCGGGAACCCGAATCGCGTACGCCAGGGAAAGCACCGTGAACCACTTCGAACGCGTCACCCCGACGCCCGCACAGGAGCAGGCCGCGCTGGCCTGGCTGAGCCTGTTGCATGACCAGCCCAGCAGCGCTGACCAGGCGACGTTCAGCCAATGGTTGCAGGCCGACTCCGCCCATGCCGAGGCGTATGCCCAGGTGCAGGTCTTGTGGGAGTTGAGCGAAGGGCCGGCGCGCACGCTCGCCGATGAAGACGCTTTTGCCTTGCAGGGCTATCTCAACGCCATGGACAAGCCGCGGCGCAGCACGGTCGGGCGCTGGTCCGGTGTGCTGGCGATGGCCGCATGCCTGCTGTTGATGATCAGTCTCGGCACAGGTTGGCAGCCGATGCGCTGGATCGATGACCTGGGGGCGGATTACGTCTCGGCACCGGGGGAAATCCGCACCGTCACCCTGGCCGATCAGTCGCAGGTGACACTGGATGCCGACAGCGCCATCGCCGTGGATTTCAGTCGCGGTGAGCGGCATGTGCAACTGCGTCGCGGCGCCGGTTTTTTCAGTGTCACCCACACCGGCGAGCCGTTTGTGGTGGACGCCGAGAAAGGCCAGGCGCGGGTCCTGGGCACGCAGTTCGAAGTCCGTTTGCAGCCCCACGGTGCACAGGTCACGGTGCTGTCGGGACGGGTTGGCGTGACGGCGGACCAGAACGCCGATCAGCAAGTTCTCACCGCCGGCCAGCAAGTGACCTACGGCGAAGGCTCGGCGCAAACACTCCACGCGGTGGACAGCGAAGCGCAGTTGGCATGGCGCCAGGGCTGGCTCAATTACTACAAGGCGACGTTGGCCGATGTGGTGCAGGATTTGGCGCGCTATTACCCCGGTCGGATCGTGATACTCAACGATGAACTGGCGACGCGGCGGGTCAGTGGCAGCTTTCCGAGCAGGAACCCGCAGGCGGTGTTGAGTTCGTTGCAGGGCGTGTTGGGGTTTGAGCAGCATCAGGTTTTGGGGCAGCTGATTATTTTGCGTTGAGGCGACTGACCTCTTCGCGAGCAAGCCCGCTCCCACAGGTATTGAGTCGGCCACCAAATTGGGGCAACACATAACCCTGTGGGAGCGAGCTTGCTCCGGGCGGCGATCCGACGATGGGGCCAGTTCAAACACTACATCACCCTGAATAAAAATATTTTCATTTTTTTGCTGAGGTAAACCCGATTGCCATCCGTGTAGTGACTGAAACTGCGAGTCATTCGCATCCGTTGCGGTTCTACACAGGTCATGAGTCATGAAGTCCAGGGCAAAATCGGGTTCGGTCAAACAATGGTTGGGTGTGTCTGCGTTGAGCTTTTCGGCATTGGCGTTGTTGCCGCTGAGCGTGGCGCTGGCCGCAGAGGCGGGCAGCAGTCAGCCCCGTGGGCAATTCAATTTCGCGCTGGCCGCCAAACCGCTGCCCCAGGCCCTGAGTGATTTCAGTCGAGTGACCGGCATCAGCGTGGTCTACACCGATGAAGCGCCGTATGGTCTCAATGCGCCGGCCATCAATGGCCAGATGAGCGCCGAACAGGCTCTGCAGCGACTGCTCACTGGTTCGGGCTTGACGTTCCGTCGCACTGACGGCCACACCATTGCACTGGAACCACGGCCGACTGAAGGCGCGTTGAACCTGGGCGCGACCTCCATCACCTCGGTGATGGATGACTCCATGAGCTACCAGCCGCCCCCCACCACTTCAGTGATGCGCTCCTCGGCCCCGGTTCAGGAGATCCCGCAGACGATCAACGTCGTCCCGGCCCAGGTCATCCGCGACCAGGCGCCGCGCAATCTCGATGACGCCCTGGCCAATGTCAGCGGTATCACCCAGGCCAACACTTTGGGCAGCACCCAGGACTCAGTGATGGTCCGCGGCTTTGGCGACAACCGTAACGGCTCGATCATGCGCGACGGCATGCCGATTGTGCAGGGGCGTGGCCTCAACGCCAGCGTGGACCGGGTCGAAGTGCTCAAAGGGCCGGCCTCGTTGCTCTATGGCATTCAGGATCCGGGCGGCGTGGTCAACATGGTCAGCAAGAAGCCTGAGCTTGAGCAGTACAACGCACTGACCGCGCGCGGTTCGAGCTATGGCGACGGCAAGAACGGCAGCGGCGGCGGTCTCGACAGCACCGGAGCCCTCGGCGATTCCGGACTGGCCTACCGCATGGTGCTGGACTACGAAGATGAAGATTACTGGCGCAACTTCGGTGTGCATCGCGAGAGCCTGATCGCGCCATCCCTGGCCTGGTACGGCGAAAGCACCAAGCTGCTGTTCTCCTATGAACACCGCGAATTCCTCACACCGTTCGACCGCGGCACGCTGATCGATCCACGCACCAACCATCCGCTGGACATCTCGCGCAACGAGCGTCTCGACGAGCCGTTCAATAACATGGAAGGGCGTTCGGACCTCTATCACTTCGAGGCCGACCACGAACTCAACGACAACTGGAAAGCCCATTTCGGCTACAGCTGGAACCGCGAAACCTACGATGCCAGCCAGGTGCGCGTGACCGCCATCGACACCAAAAAGGGCACCCTGACCCGCAGCATGGACGGCACCCAGAATGCGATCAGCACCGACCGGTTCACTACCGCCAGCCTCGAAGGCAACGTGAACGTGCTCGGCATGCAGCACGACCTGCTCTTCGGCGTCGATGACGAGTACCGCAAGATCTACCGTGAAGACCTGATCCGCCAGAAAAGCCTGACCACATTCAGTTACGTCAATCCGGTCTATGGTCAGGAAGTGGCGGGCACCACCGTCAGTGCGCCTGACAGCGCGCAGACCGATGAACTGCGCAGCGATTCGATCTTCCTGCAGGACTCCATCCACCTCACCGATAAGTGGATCCTGGTGGCCGGCGCGCGTTTCCAGGCGTACGACCAGTACGCCGGCAAAGGCGTGCCGTTTCACGCCAACACCGACAGCAACGGGCAGAAATGGGTGCCGCGCGCGGGCCTTGTGTACAAGTACACCGATGCCTTGTCGTTCTACGGCAGTTACACCGAGTCGTTCAAACCCAACTCCACCATCGCGCCACTGAGCGGTAGCAGTACCGTGCTTGACGGCGGTATGGCGCCGGAAGAAGCCAAGTCCTGGGAGCTGGGTGCCAAGCTTGATCTGCCGGGTCGCGTCACTGGCAATATCGCGCTGTTCGACATCAAGAAACGCAATGTGCTGGTGGCCAACGCCGAAGGCCCGACCACGATTTACAGTGCCGCCGGTGAAGTGCGTTCCCGTGGCCTGGAAGTGGACCTGAGCGGTCAACTGACAGATCGCTGGAGCATGATCGGCAGCTACGCCTACACCGATGCCGAGGTTACCGAAGACCCGGTTTACAAAGGCAATCAGTTGCAGAACGTGGCGAAGAACAGCGGCTCGTTGTCAGCCGTCTATGACTTCGGCAGCGTCATTGGCGGCGATCAGCTGCGGGTCGGCGCCGGAGCGCGTTATGTGGGCGAGCGCGCGGGCAACGCGGTGAACGATTTCGATCTGCCGAGCTACACCGTGGCCGATGCGTTCGCCACCTACGACACCAGGGTGGAGGGGCAGAAGGTCAAGTTCCAGCTCAACGTGAAGAACCTGTTCGACCGTACCTACTACACCTCGGCGGCGAGTCGGTTCTTTGTGTCGATGGGCGATTCGCGGCAGATTTCGCTGTCCAGCACGCTGGAGTTCTGATGACAGACCGCGTCATCGTTCTTCGCGAGCAAGCCCGCTCCCACAGAGGAATAGGGTAGCCACAAAACCGGTGAGCACCGCCAATTCCTGTGGGAGCGGGCTTGCCCGCGAAGGCGGCAATTGAGGCGCCGAAGATCCCAGGCCTAGCGCAAAAACGCCTGCCGATATTCACCTGGCGTCCCGCCAAGTGACTGGCGAAACCGGTTGGTGAAATGGCTGGCACTGGAAAAACCGCAAGCCAGTGCAATCTCTCCCAGCGGCTGCGAGGTCGTGCGCAGCAACTCCCGCGCCCGGTCAAGGCGCCGCGCCAGCACGTACTGGTGGGGTGGCAAGCCGAAGCTTTCGCGGAACATCCGCGCGAAGTGGTATTCCGACAACGCGCACAACGCCGCCAATTGACCGAGGCTGATGGCCTCGTCCAGGTGGCTGTCGATGAACTCCACCAGATGCCGACGCTGATGCGCGGCCAAGCCGCCTTTAAGGCGCAAACCCTGACGCACGTTGACCTGGCTGAGCAGGGCGTGGCTGAGCAATTCGTGAGCCAGGCTGCTGGTGAGCAGGCGCTCGCCCGGCTCGTCCCAGTTCAAGGTGATCAACTGCCGAAAGCGCAGCGCCTGCTGTGGATCATCGAGAAAGGTCTGCTCGCGCAGCTGCATTTGCCGTGGTTCGCGATCGAGCAGGGTGACGCAGCCGAGGGCAAACTGTTCGGGGCTGAAATACAGGTGAGCCAGGCGAATATCGCCATTGATCACCCAGCCTGACTGGTGATCGGCCGGGAGGATGCACAGTTTGTCCGGCCCCCCCTTGTTGCCGGGCTGGTCGCGGCGAAAGGTGCCGGTGCCGCCGGCGAGGTAACAGGACAACGTGTGGTGGCTGGGCGCTTCGTATTCCTGGGCGTCGTGGTGATTGCTCCACAAGGCTGCAGACAAGCCGTCACCGAGCTCGGCGCTGTGCTCGAGGCGAGCATTGGGCGAGCGGTTGAGGGCTTGAAAGACTTGTAGGGTATCCAGTGCCGCCATGATCGTTGCTCTCTAACACCTGCATCCAACGCCTTGCATCCTACTCCGTAGACGCGCGCCTGCCAGCGTGTCGCCAGACAAAAGCGCAAGTTTATGCAAGTGCGCCAGGGCGTAGCGCCGGACACTGGGCACCTATCGAGGAGCCTTAGTCATGAACCTTTCTTTGTACCTGCTGACCGTGCTGATCTGGGGCACCACCTGGATTGCCTTGAAATGGCAACTGGGTGTGGTGGCCATTCCCGTGTCGATCGTCTATCGCTTCGGCCTCGCCGCGCTGGTGCTGTTCTTGATCCTGCTGCTCAGCCGGCGCCTGCAAGTGATGAACCGACGCGGGCACCTGATCTGCCTGGCTCAGGGCTTGTGCCTGTTCTGCGTCAACTTCATGTGCTTCCTCACCGCGAGCCAGTGGATTCCCAGCGGTCTGGTGGCCGTGGTGTTTTCCACCGCCACCCTGTGGAATGCCCTCAACGCGCGGGTGTTCTTCGGTCAGAAAATCGCCCGCAATGTGCTGATGGGCGGTGCGTTGGGCCTGCTGGGGCTGGGACTGCTGTTCTGGCCGGAGCTGGCCGGGCACACCGCGAGCCCGGAAACCTTGCTCGGTCTCGGTCTGGCCCTGTGCGGCACCTTGTGTTTCTCGGCGGGCAACATGCTTTCGAGCCTGCAACAGAAGGCCGGTCTCAAGCCGCTGACCACTAATGCCTGGGGCATGGCTTACGGGGCGGCGATGCTCACGGTGTGGTGCCTGATCAAAGGCATTCCCTTCGATGTGGAGATGAGCGCGCGTTACATCGGGTCACTGTTGTACCTGGTGATCCCGGGATCGGTGATCGGTTTCACTGCCTACCTGACGCTGGTCGGGCGCATGGGGCCTGAGCGGGCTGCGTACTGCACGGTGCTGTTCCCGGTGGTGGCGCTCAACGTATCAGCGTTCGCCGAGGGTTATCAGTGGACGATGCCGGCGCTGTTAGGGCTGGTGTTGGTGATGTTGGGGAACGTACTGGTGTTTCGCAAACCCAAAGCTCCATTAGAGCTGGGCAGCGGAAAATTGGCCTGACAGGGTGACGTCGAGTGCCGATGTTCTCAGCGCTCGACTTTCATTGCGATGAAAATCAATAGCGGAAAGAGGAAGCCGACAATGTGCCGGGCCCAGTCCTTGTAGTTCCATGTTTCCGACCTGTCCATGTTGAACCATTCTGTGCCTATCACTTGAAAGCCGAAGTAATAGAGGAAAAGTGCGATCAGTAATCCGATTAATGCAGGTTTTTTGGCATCGTGAAAAATCTTCGGGCTAGCGTTGATGTTTTTAAAAAGGTAATAGGTTCCGATTAGGCAGAAGAGGGTGTAGACCACTTCAAGTGTAATGATCAGCCAGTAGATACGGTGTTGCAATAGGGTTGAAGTAATGGCCCTGTCAGGGTATTTGTGGCCATCACTGGTGGTGTCCATGCTCAGGATATGGGCGAGGTATTCAAAGTTTGTCGTGTAGTCGGTGAGGTTGCTGTATAGCATAAGCAAACCAAAGAAACTGAAGGATAACATTAGTATGGCTTTGCTGAATCGAATAATTTGGCTTGTTGTTAGTGGGTTCAAGTTGTTGATCTCCGTTATTGTTCCCGTTGTGTTCGGGTAAGTAGGGAGAGTCTATCGCGTGGTTTTATTATTTGTTTATTGACTGAATTGCAGGGTGTGTATTCAGTGAATTGCTTAACAGGATACAAACGACTTTTTGTTGTTTGTTCTAAACGGGCAGGCGCCTGCAACGCCTGCCAGCTTTACATTAACCCTTCCAGACTTGCGGGTTGACCAGGTCCTGCGGTCGTTCCCCCAACAGCGCACTGCGCAAGTTGGCCAGGGCACGGTTGGCCATGGCATCGCGGGTCTCATGGGTGGCCGAGCCGATGTGCGGCAAGGTCACGGCATTTTTCAGCTGGAACAGTGGCGACTCGGTCAGCGGTTCTTTTTCGTATACGTCCAGCCCGGCACCACGAATGCGGTTGTTTTGCAGCGCTTCGATCAGTGCTGGCTCATCCACCACCGGACCACGGGAAATGTTCACCAGAATGGCACTTGGCTTCATCAGCGCCAGCTCGCGATGGCTGATGAGGTGTTTGGTCTTCTCGCTGAGCGGTACCACCAGGCAGACGAAATCAGCTTCGGCCAGCAATTGATCGAGGCTGCGGTACTGTGCGCCGAGTTCCTGTTCCAACTCGGTCTTGCGGCTGTTGCCGCTGTAGATGACCGGCATGTTGAACCCCAGGCGACCGCGTCGGGCGATGGCCGCACCGATATTGCCCATGCCGACAATGCCCAACGTCTTGCCATGCACATCGCCACCGAACAGCTGCGCACCGACAGTGGCCTGCCATTGTCCGGCCTTGGTCCAGGCATCCAGTTCGGCGACGCGGCGCGCGCTGCTCATCAACAGGGCAAACGCCAGGTCGGCGGTGCTTTCGGTGAGCACATCCGGCGTGTTGGTCAGCATGATCCCGCGCTCGTTGAAATAGGCCAGGTCATAGTTGTCGTAGCCCACCGAGACGCTGGACACCACTTCCAGGCTGGCGGCGTTCTCCAGCTGCGCACGACCGAGTTTGCGACCGACGCCGATCAGGCCGTGGGCGTGGGGCAGGGCTTCGTTGAATTGGGCGTTGATGTCGCCGTTTTTCGGATTCGGCACGATGACGTCGAAATCCTGTTGCAGGCGTTCAACCATTTGTGGGGTGACGCGGCTGAACGCAAGGACGGTCTTTTTCATGGGGGGGCGGGCTCGTCGGGCGGTGAAGAATGATGAGCACGCTAACATTCTTCACGGGATTTGTGCGAGTCGTCAGGCGGTCAATGCAAGCTTGCAGCTTGCGCTGCTCCATCCAGTTATACTGCCGCACTTCTTATACTGTGGCATCCGGCCCACTCACCGGGCCCGACATTTCATGCACCACCCGGAGCTTTCATGACTTCCCCGAAACAACCGCCAGTCGCCGACGCCCTGAGCGACGCACAGGCAGAGCTGCCAGACAGCGTCGACTCCAGCGCCGACAGCGAGACCAAAGCCGAAATCCCGGCATTCAAGTTCCCGTTCAAGCCGGGTGATCTGGCGGCCGCCAAGGGCTCCAACCAGCCGTGGTACAAGAACGGCGCCAAGAATGGCCACACCAAGACGCCGGGCATGGCACCGCCGGGGACTCGGCGGTCGATGGGTAAGCGCTGAGTTCTTAAGTCTGCGGTGCCTGATCTGCCGTCTTCGCGAGCAAGCCCGCTCCCACATTTGGAATGCATTCCTCCTGTGGGAGCGGGCTTGCTCGCGAAGGGGCCAGCACAAACACTGCAAATTCCGAATCAAACCGCCCGCAACGAAATAAACGAGTAATTCGTCGGCGCATCCGCCGCCACTTGCGCACCGGCGGCCAGCACTTGCTCCGCAATATCATCCCCCGACACATGAAACCGCCATTCGCTGCCCCACTGCGGCAACGTTTGCCCGGCCAGGTCGTCGATGATCGCGGCGAACTCCGCCATATCCGGAAGATAAGCGGTAAACCCGTCGCCCTTCAGGGCCGTCGTGCGAATCCCCAGCAACGCACAAATCGCGTCCTTCATCAGAATGTCATTACGATCCGCCTGACGGGAGCGCTGGATCAGTTCCGACAATTCCCGGTCGACCAACTCACCACCGACAATCAGGTCCGGTCCATTTTCCCACGACTCAGGCGGACATTCCTTCACGGCGGTGTTCAAAGGTAGGTGCGGATTGATTTCCATCGGATAGATACGGCACACCAACGGCCGGCGTTCGTAGATGCGGCATAGGTTGTCTTCGTCAAGATTTCGGCAGGGGCCGACATTGTAGGCGGCGACAGTGATGGCCACGTACGCATCGGATTCTCCGCTGCGCACCGCCGCCGAACGGCGTTCGGCGTGTTCCCGTTGTTGCACCGGCAGACCCAGGCCATTACCCAGAAACGCTTCCACCAGCACGATCACCTGACCACCTTCGGCTGCCCACATCCGGGCTTCGCTCAGGGTCAGGGGCACATGGTGGTCATTGCAGCATTTGCCGCAGCCTACACAGGAAAACGTTGTATTCATCGAGCGTTCGTTCGCATCACAGGGCATGACACGGCGACAGAATGCCGCCGCAAAAGCCGCTATCGAAGCAAATTATGCGCCACTCAGTTTGCCTTGCCGGCCGGGCGGATGGAGTCCCATTCGGTGACGTACGCGGTTTTGCTCTTTTTGTTGTACAGGCACAACCCGGTGCCTTGTGCGCCTTTCATGTGCTTTTGCGGGTACTGGCCCTGGAGCAGGAGCGCGGTGTAGCCGACCCGGTCATCGAACTGCGCGACGGTGCCGACCGGTTTGCTGTCCTTCAGGCCGCTGGCCTTGGTGCAGCTGGTGAGTACGGCTTTATCGTAGGTGGCCCAGGCGTCGGGGCTGGAGGCGTGGGCTTGGGTGGTGAGGGCGGTGAGGGCGGTGAGGCAGAGAATAGTCAGGGTTGCTGCTTTCATGGTTCAGGCATCCTTGGTGCTGTGACTGAAAGGTGAGTATGCCTGAAGGTTTTGAGGTGGTTGTGCCGGCCTCTTCGCGGGCAAGTCGGAACGCCGCACCGCCGCTCCCACAGTAGTCGAGTGTGGCCACAGATTTTGTGTACGACGGGTAACCTGTGGGAGCGGGCTTGCTCGCGAAGGCGGTACATCAGTCGGGAACCGGCTCCCGGCGGACCGCACGCATTCCGACGCTTTCATACAAGCGCCGCGCCCGAAGGTTGTCTTCACGTACCTTCAGGTCCACGAAACCTTCACGTCGCTGCTGGAACACCTTGAACGCCTGCAACAACAGTGCACGCCCCAACCCCCGGCCCTGAAACCGCGGATGCACCACCAGGTTCTTGATATAGGCACTGGTCCAGCACTGGCAAACGCCCACCACTTCTCCGGCATCCAGGGCAATCAAACACAGGGCCGGATCATATTCCGGGTCGGTTTCGAACTGCCGTTGCCACATGTCCAGCGCGGCTACGCGACCGCCGCCTTCTATATAACCGAACTCCATCAACCGGTGCACGGCGGCGCCCAGTTCGGGGCGGTACTCACTCAATTGCAGGCCGGCTGGCCAATCGGGGGCCGGCACGACGACAGAGAGGTCGCGCCGCATCAGCCAGCAGAATTCTTCGTTCAACACTCAATAACCCTGTTCGGCGACAGCCTTGGCCGCGGTGATCAGGCACTGGGTCAATTCCGGCGAAGAGAATTTGGTCAGCACCGCGTTCGCCCCCGCCAGTCGTGCTTTCTCGGCGTTCATCGCACTGTCCAGCGACGTGTGCAGCAGGACATAAAGATGCGCGAAATCCGGGGTTTCCCGCAGGGTGCGGGTGAAGGCGTAGCCATCCATCTCCGACATTTCGATGTCCGAGACGATCAGGTTGATCTGCTGCGCGGTGCCTTGCAGGTCCAGCAGGCAGTCGATGGCTTCCTTGGCGCTGCGGGCCGTATGGCATTGCAGGCCAAGGTTACGCAGGGTGTGCACCGATTGCTGCAAGGCGACCTGGCTGTCATCGACCACCAGGATGCGCGCGTTGCCGAGCAGTTCGGCGTCTTCCATGCTCAGTTCGGTTGGCGCCATCTCGATTTGCGCCGGGGCGATGCCGTGGATGACTTTTTCAATGTCCAGCACTTGCACCAGGGTGCCATCGACCGACGTCACGCCGGTGATGTAGGCGCGCAACCCACCGGAGCCGAAGGGCGGCGGGCGGATGTCGGTGGTCAGGCAATGGACGATCTTGCTCACGGCCTGCACATGCAGGCCCTGCTTGGAGCGGCTGACGTCGGTGACGATCAGGCAGCCGCCGTTGGGGTCTTCCAGCGGACGCTCGCCAATGGCCCGGCTGAGGTCGATCACCGACAGCGAGGCACCGCGCAGGGTGGCGATGCCTTTGACGTGGGGGTGCGACTCCGGCAGTTTGGTCAGCGGCGGGCAGGGAATGATTTCACTGACCTTGAGCAGGTTGATCGCCATCAGCTTGCCACTGCGCAAGGTAAACAGCAGAAGCGAAAGTGAGTCTGCGCGGGCTTTGGTGGAGGACATAGGAACCTTCTCTGGAAAAAGGTGACGGGCAATCCCGGGATCGCCAATGACATCGATGCCGGGTTATCGACTTGTTTGGAGCAGGCTTTAACAATTGCGGTGAACAGTAAGACGCCATCGCGAGCAGGCTCGCTCCCACATTAGATCGTCGTCGTTCACACATCCTGTGGGAGCGAGCCTGCTCGCGAAGGGGCCTTCACTTCATGCCGAGCCTTTTAGCCATCCGCCCCAGGTTCGCCCGATCCAGGCCTAGCTCACGGGCCGCGCTTGCCCAATTGTTGTTGTGCCGCTCCAGGCAGGCACCGATCAATTGGCGCTGATAATGCTCGGTGGCCTCGCGCAAATCGCCGGTCAGCGCTTGCGTGATGGTAGCGACGGGTTGCTCGGCGACGGCTTCAACGCTGGCATTGGGCAAGTCGAGGTCGGCGGCGCTCAAGCTGAGAATCTTTGGCCGCTCCTTGCAATTGCCCAGGGCTTTCAAGGCGCTGCGGCCGATCAAGTGTTCAAGCTCGCGCACGTTGCCGGGCCAGTCGTAAGCCAATAGCGCGGCTTGGGCGTCACTGTTCAGGCGCAGGCTGTTGAGGCCCATGCGCGAGCGGTTCTGCTCCAGGAAGTAGCCGCTGAGCAGCAACACATCACGCCCGCGATCGCGCAGGGCCGGCACCAGTAGCGGATAAACGCTGAGGCGATGGTAGAAATCGGCGCGGTAACGGCCGCTGCGCACTTCTTCGGCGAGATCGCGGTTGGTCGCCGCGATCAGACGCACGTCGACCTGATGCTCCTGGTCCGAGCCCAGTCGCTGCAGTTGACCGCTCTGCAGCACCCGCAGCAACTTGGCCTGCACGGTCAGCGACAACTCACCGACCTCATCGAGAAACAGCGTGCCGCCATTGGCCAGTTCGAACTTGCCGCGGCGGTCGTTCATCGCCCCGGTGAAGGCGCCGCGGACATGGCCGAACAACTCGCTTTCCACCAACGTGTCGGGCAACGCGGCGCAGTTGAGGCTGATGATCGGTTTGTCGGCGCGGGGCGAGGCGGCATGGATGGCCTGGGCCACCAACTCCTTGCCGACCCCGGTTTCGCCGGTGATCAACACGGTCAGGTCGCTGCCGCCCACCAGGCTGATTTCTTCGACCAGACGCTTGTGGGCCTTGCTCTGGCCAATCATCTCGCGATTCTGCTGGCCGCTGGCCTGGCGGTAGACCTCGGCGCGTTGATGTTCATCTTCGACCCGGTTGTTCAAGCGCTCGATGCGCTCGGCGGCGTTGACCGTGGCGGCCGCGAGGCTGGCGAAGGCTTGCAGGGCATCCAGTTCGATCGGTTCGAAGCGCTCCGGGTCGAGAGCATCGAGGGTCAGCAGGCCCCATGGGCGCTCGTCGATGAACAATGGGCAACCCATGCAGTCGTGGACTTCCAGATGATCATCCAGGCCATCGACCAGGCCGTCATAGGGGTCGGGCAAGTCGCTGTCGGCAGCGAAACGGGTCGGGCCGGGGCCGTTGAGCAGCACTTCGAAACGCGGGTGCTCGCTGACCTTGAAGCGCCGACCGAGGGTGTCGGTACTCAAGCCGTCGACGGCCAGCGGCACCAGCCATTCACCATCGAGGCGCAGCAGGGCGGCGGCGTCACACGGGAGCAGGGCGCGCATGGCTTCCAGCAGGCGGCGATAACGCTCGCCCTCGGGCAGTTCGCGGGACAGGTCGGAGACCAGGGGTAGCAGGGCGGTGAGCAGAGATTTTGCAGTCATAGTGACTCCGTGTAGTCGGTATGACTATAAAACAGGCAGTGTCGAAATGACTATTACGTTTTTAACTTATTGATTTTTAACGATTAAATAGTTGGCATGAAAACTGATAAGCATAGGGTAATCCGTTAGCAACCCAAGAAGACCAGGAGTCACCTTATGCTGAGCGCTCAAGACCGTGCCATCGTCAAATCCACCGTGCCGCTGCTCGAAAGCGGTGGTGAGGCGCTGATTACGCACTTCTACCGCATGATGCTCTCCGAATACCCGGAAGTCCGCCCGCTGTTCAACCAGGCCCACCAGTCCAGCGGTGATCAGCCGCGTGCGTTGGCCAACGGCGTATTGATGTATGCGCGCCATATCGACCAACTCGACCAGTTGGGCGACCTGGTGGCCAAGATCATCAACAAGCATGTGGCCCTGCAGATTCTGCCTGAGCACTATCCGATTGTCGGCAGCTGCCTGCTGCGGGCCATCGCCGAAGTGCTGGGCGAAGAGATCGCCACCCCGGAAGTGATCGCGGCCTGGGGCGCGGCCTACGGCCAACTGGCAGACATCCTGATCGGTGCCGAAGCCAGCATCTACGACCAGAAAGAACAGGCACCGGGCGGCTGGCGCGGGGCGCGGGAATTCATCGTGGTGGACAAGGTCGAGGAGAGCGCCGAGATCACCTCGTTCTACTTCGAACCAGCGGACAAAGGCCCGATCCTGGAGGCAGAACCCGGCCAGTACATCGGCATGAAACTGGTCCTCGACGGTGAAGAGATCCGTCGTAACTACTCGCTGTCGGCGCTGGCGAACAAAGGCCAGTACCGCATCAGCGTCAAGCGTGAAGCCGGTGGCCGCGCTTCCAACTACTTGCATGACCAGTTGCATGTCGGCGCCAGCATCCAGTTGTTCCCGCCATCGGGCGAGTTCATCCTGACCGCCAGCGACAAACCGCTGGTGCTGATCAGCGGCGGCGTCGGCATCACCCCGACCCTGGCGATGCTCGAAGCGGCGCTGGAGACTCAGCGGCCGGTGCATTTCATCCACTGCGCGCGCAACGGTAGCGTCCATGCCTTCCGCGACTGGATCGACGGCCTGGCTGAGCGTCACCCGCAACTGAAGCGCTTTTATTGCTATTCCGAGGACGACGGCGTGAGCCCGGCGGCGCACAAGGTCGGTTTGTTGAGCCAGCAGCAGTTGCATGCATGGCTGCCGGAGCAGCGTGATCTGGATGTTTACTTCCTGGGGCCGAAAGGTTTCATGGCGTCCATCAAGCGCCATCTCAAAGCTTTGGGTGTGCCGGAGAAGCAAAGCCGTTATGAGTTCTTCGGGCCGGCAGCGGCGCTGGAGTAAGCGGTTGCGGCGGCTCGGGAGACCGAGTCGCCTGCTTCGCGAGCAAGCCCGCTCCCACAATTTGATCTGCGTACGACGCGGACCAATGTGGGAGCGGGCTTGCTCCGGGCGGCGCTCCGACGAATGCCACACCTCGGCCCTGAACTGAATAAAGTCAGAAAGTTAATCCCTTCTTAACCGCCTTATCGTCTATTCCCCCCGAATCCCCCTCACATGCTCCAGACTCTCAAAGGTCCGGGCCAGCGTGTAGACTGGCGGGCAATCGATATCTTGAAGGGAAACGCGATGAGCGATGAATCCATGCGGTTGGGGCGTGAACGGCGCTACCTGGTGTTGTTGGGCATCATTTGCCTGGCGCTGATCGGCGGTGCGCTGTACATGCAAATTGTTCTGGGCGAGGCCCCTTGCCCGCTGTGCATCCTGCAACGTTACGCGTTGCTGCTGATCGCGATCTTCGCCTTCATCGGCGCGGCCATGCGCGGCCGTCGCAGCATCACGGTGTTTGAAACCCTGGTGGTGATCTGTGCCGTGGCAGGTGCAGGCGTTGCCGGGCATCACGTCTATACGCAGTTCTATCCGGCGGTCAGCTGTGGCATCGATGTGCTGCAACCGATTGTCGATGACTTGCCGCTGGCGAAGATCTTCCCGCTGGGTTTCCAGGTCGACGGTTTCTGCTCCACGCCATACCCGCCGATCCTCGGTCTGTCGCTGGCGCAGTGGGCGCTGGTCGCCTTCGTGCTGATCGTGGTGCTGGTGCCGCTGCTGACGTCGCGTAACCGCAAGGCGTTGCGCTGAGGTCATTTGCCGCCACGCATTGTCGGACAAAAAAGCCCCGTTCCTTGAAGAGAGGACCGGGGCTTTTTTTGTCTTGCAGAGCGCATTTCAGAGGCGGGGTAAAAAGACCGTGACGGGTGGCAATCAAGGGTGTGACATGTGTGCGACATGTTGTCACAGAGCGAGTGTCGCAGGGCGTTCGAGGAGGCCGGATTGGTGCATGGAAACGTAACGAAATCGGGTAGTTTTTCAGGCTTGCGGTTTTTTCCATTGCGGGCCCGAACAGGCAGTTTTAACAGGCTCGGGCGAATGGCCGGAGCCCCCGTCATATCGGGCCTTGGGCAAGGTCAAGGGCAGAGAGGAAAGACCCGATACTGTCTGAACCGTGGGTGGAAGACCTACTTATTTTGGTGTTTTTGTTGAGAATGAATTTCGATAAGATGCGCCACTTTTGCGAAAACGGGTAATGATTGTTGCCGGTTCGGATAAAAATTATTTCGGGATGAGACATGGTTTATAAAACGCTACATATCTACAATCGCCCGCACTGAATTCCCGGCACTGCTCAAATCTTAATCAGGGGTGAGCAGAAACAGGGTGTCGAGAGGTCTGGTGGCTTCATGCGATGCCCAGGTGTCGGAGCCTCCAACTACCCGCACCAAATGGAATTGGTCTGTAACAAGGCCTTTGACCACGTATTCGAATAAGAACTCACCGCAGGCCCGGGATTTGTCGTACAGCGTCTGACGCACGACGGGCATGCCCTTATTCAATCCAAGAAAAATGCCAACCCTTGGCAGGGTGAAGTGTTGGCGATCAAAACCCAACTGCATTGCGCAAGCTGCTTTAGAGGTCGTGAGATGAGTAAAAACAGGTACCCCAGACTACTAGGCTTATTGCCGCTGATCGGCACGTTGTTGCTGTCAGGCTGCAACATGACCTTGCTCAATCCCAAGGGCCAGGTTGGTCTGGACGAGCGAAACCTGATCATCACCGCAACGCTGCTGATGCTGTTGGTCGTGGTGCCGGTCATCGTCATGACCTTCCTGTTCGCCTGGAAATACCGCGCGTCCAACACCAATGCCACCTACACCCCGAAATGGAACCACTCCACCAAGATCGAGATCGCGGTGTGGGCTGTTCCTGTGCTCATCATCGTTGCCCTGGGTTACGTCACCTACAAGTCGACCCACGCCCTTGACCCGTACAAGCCGCTGGAATCCGACGTCAAGCCTGTGACCATCGAAGTGGTCGCGCTGGACTGGAAGTGGCTGTTCATCTACCCGGAACAAGGCATCGCCACGGTCAACAAGATCGTGTTCCCGGCGCACACCCCGATCAACTTCCGGATCACTTCCGACGCCGTGATGAACTCGTTCTTCATCCCTGCGCTGGGCGGCCAGATCTACGCGATGGCGGGCATGCAGACCAAGCTGCACCTGATCGCCAACGAAAACGCCGAGATGGACGGTATCTCCGCCAACTACAGCGGCGCGGGTTTCACCGGTATGAAATTCAAGGCGATCGCCACTTCCCAGGAAGATTTCGACGCTTGGGTAAGTGAAGTCAAAAAGGCACCTAAACAGCTTGAACAAGCTGAATACGCAGCCCTTGCCAAGCAGAGCCAGAACAACCCAGTCGAGCTCTACTCCTCGGTGACGCCGAACCTGTTCCAGACCATCGTCGACAAGTACGAAGGCATGAAACCGGGTCCGAAAGTGAAGCACGAGAAAGAAGAGAAAGAAGTGGCCGCTACGCAAGGAATGGACATGAACGCGCATTCAGCTGCCGGGGCAGAGGAGTAAACGATGTTTGGTAAATTAAGTTGGGAAGCGGTCCCGTTCCACGAGCCGATCGTAATGGTGACCATCGCCATGATCGCGCTCGGCGGTCTGGCACTGTTCGCGGGTATCACTTACTTCAAGAAGTGGACCTACCTGTGGACCGAGTGGCTGACGTCGGTCGACCACAAGAAAATCGGCGTGATGTACATCATCGTCGCCATGGTCATGCTGCTGCGCGGCTTTGCCGACGCCATCATGATGCGTACCCAGCTGGCCATGGCCACCGAGGGTTCGCCTGGCTACCTGCCACCTGAACACTATGACCAGATCTTCACCGCCCACGGTGTGATCATGATCATCTTCATGGCGATGCCATTCTTCACCGGCCTGATGAACCTTGCAGTGCCGCTGCAGATCGGCGCGCGTGACGTTGCCTACCCGTTCCTGAACTCCCTGAGCTTCTGGCTGCTGGTTTCCGGCGTGGTGCTGATCAACCTGTCCCTGGGCGTCGGCGAATTCGCCAAGACCGGCTGGGTTGCCTATCCGCCGCTGTCGGGCCTGCAATACAGCCCTGGCGTGGGGATGGACTACTACATCTGGGCGCTACAGCTATCGGGTCTGGGTACAACGCTGACGGGGGTCAACTTCCTGGCCACCGTGCTGAAGATGCGTACCCCTGGCATGAAACTGATGGACATGCCGATCTTCACCTGGACCTGCACCTGGGCCAACGTCCTGATCGTGGCTTCGTTCCCGATCCTGACCGCTACCCTGGCACTGCTGACGCTTGACCGTTACATGGATTTCCACATTTTCACCAACGAACTTGGTGGCAATCCGATGATGTACGTGAACCTGTTCTGGGCGTGGGGTCACCCTGAGGTGTACATCCTGATCCTGCCAGCGTTCGGTATCTTCTCCGAAGTCATCTCGACCTTCACCGGCAAGAAACTGTTCGGCCACCACTCGATGGTCTACGCATCGGGCGCAATCTCGATCCTGGGCTTCATGGTTTGGCTGCACCACTTCTTCACCATGGGTTCGGGTGCCAGCGTCAACGCCTTCTTCGGTCTGGCGACGATGCTGATTTCCATCCCGACGGGTGTGAAGCTGTTCAACTGGCTGTTCACCATCTACCAGGGCCGTCTGCGTTTCACCAGCCAGGTGCTGTGGACCCTGGGCTTCATGGTGACCTTCGCCATCGGCGGCATGACCGGCGTACTGCTGGCCATCCCGGGTGCTGACTTCGTTCTGCACAACAGCCTGTTCGTGATCGCGCACTTCCATAACGTGATCATCGGCGGTGCGGTATTCGGTTACATCGCAGGTTTCGCGTTCTACTTCCCTAAAGCGTTCGGCTTCAAGCTGCACGAAGGCTGGGGCAAGGCAGCGTTCTGGTTCTGGATCAGCGGTTTCTTCGTCGCGTTCATGCCGCTCTACGCTCTGGGCTTCATGGGCATGACCCGTCGCCTGAACGCCACCACCAACCCTGAGTGGGTGCCGTACCTGTACGTCGCCATGTTCGGTGCGGTGATGATCGCCGTGGGTATCGCTTGCCAGCTGATCCAGCTGTACGTCAGCGTGCGTGACCGCAACAAGCCGGAAAACATGTGCGAACACGGCGACCCGTGGAATGCACACACCCTGGAATGGTCGACCTCGTCGCCACCTCCGTTCTACAACTTCGCCGTGCTGCCGAAAGCCGACTGCATCGACCCGTTCACCGAAGCCAAGGAAAACGGCACCGCGTACAAGGCTCCGGCCAAGTACCAGCCGATCCACATGCCTAACAACACCGCCACCGGTGTGGTCATGGGCGCGCTGTTGACCGTGTTCGGTTTCGCGATGATCTGGCACATCTGGTGGCTGGCAATCGCTAGCCTGGCCGGCACCGTGATCTACTTCGTGATCCACGCGGCCCGTGATGATCAAGGCTATATGGTGCCGGTCGACGTGATCGAGCGCATCGAAGCCGAGCAGCACAAGCGTCTGGTTGCGGCAGGGAAAATCCCGGCCACCGCCACCCGTGTTGAAACCTCGTTGGAACAGGCTTAAACCATGTCGAATTTAGTGACCAATGCTGGACACGCCCATGGTGACCATGGGCACGATGACCACCACCACGACTCGGGCGAGATGACCGTATACGGTTTCTGGCTCTACCTGATGACCGACTGTATTCTGTTTGCGTCGATCTTCGCGGTGTACGCGGTACTGGTTAACAACGTAGCGGGTGGCCCGTCGGGCCACGACATCTTCGAACTGCCATACGTGCTGGGCGAAACCGCTCTGCTGTTGTTCAGTTCGATCACCTACGGCTTCGCCATGCTGGCGTTCTACCGGGGCAACAAGAAGCAGGTCCTGGGGTGGTTGGCCATGACCTTCCTGTTCGGCCTGGGCTTCATCGGCATGGAGATCAACGAGTTCCACATCTTGATCTCCGAAGGCTACGGCCCTAGCCGTTCCGGCTTCCTGTCCGGGTTCTTCACCCTGGTCGGTACCCACGGTCTGCACGTGACCAGCGGTCTGATCTGGATGGCGATCATGATGTATCAGGTCAACAAGCATGGCCTGACCTCGACCAACAAGACCCGTCTGAGCTGCCTGAGCCTGTTCTGGCACTTCCTGGACGTCGTCTGGATCTGCGTATTCACCGTTGTTTATCTGATGGGGACTATGTAAATGGCTAACCCAGCTCATTCCCACCATGGCCACGACGACGCCGGTCACGGCAGCTACAAGTCGTACGCCATCGGCTTCATCCTGTCGGTGATCCTGACCGTCATTCCATTCGGTCTGGTGATGTACCCGACGCTGCCGAAGTCGATCACCCTGTTGATCGTCCTCGCGTTCGCGATCGTCCAGGTGCTGGTGCACCTGGTGTACTTCCTGCACCTGGACCGTTCGGCCGCGCAGCGAAACAACGTGATTGCGTTTGTCTTCGCCGCGATCGTGATCGTCCTGCTGGTTGGCCTGTCGCTGTGGATCATGTTCAGCATCCACACGTTCATGATGGCGAAGTGAGGTAAGTCCGCATGTCCCTCAAGCACTTTATCCAAATCACCAAACCGGGGATCATTTTCGGTAACGTGCTTTCTGTGGCAGGCGGATTTTTCCTGGCCTCCAAAGGGCATGTCGATCTGGCCATCTTCCTGGCCGCCATGATCGGCACGTCCCTGGTGGTTGCCTCCGGTTGCGTGTTCAACAACTGCATCGACCGCGACATCGACATCAAGATGGAACGCACCAAGAACCGCGTGCTGGTCCAGGGTTTGATCTCCCTGAAACTGGCCCTGATCTATGCGACCGTCCTGGGTGTCGCCGGCGTTGCGCTGTTGTACAAGGTGGCCAACCCGTTGGCCGCCTTGTTCGCGGTGATCGGCTTCGTGATCTACGTCGGCTTCTACAGCCTGTACCTCAAGCGCAAGTCGGTTCACGGCACGCTGGTGGGCAGTCTGTCGGGCGCCATGCCGCCAGTGATCGGTTATGTCGCAGTCAGCAACACCTTCGACATGGCCGCGCTGACCCTGCTGGTGATGTTCAGCCTGTGGCAGATGCCGCATTCCTACGCCATCGCGATCTTCCGCTTCAACGATTACCTGGCCGCATCGATTCCGGTGCTGCCAGTGAAGCGCGGCATCCAGGTGGCCAAGAAGCACATCCTGATCTACATCCTGGCGTTCCTCGTGGCGACCTTGATGCTGACCTTCAGCGGCTACGCCGGCATGAGCTACCTCGCCGTCGCCGCGGCCATGGGCATGTACTGGTTGTACATGGCCTGGACCGGCTACAAGGCAGTGGATGACACGGTCTGGGCACGCAAGCTGTTCGTGTTCTCGATCTTCACCATTACTGCGTTGAGCGTGATGATGTCCCTGGACTTCAAAGTGCCGGCCGAGTTGTTGCTGACGTACGCGCCTTAAGCGTCGGATGCTGTAAAGAAAAGCCCCGCCTTCGAGAGAAGAGCGGGGCTTTTTGTTGGGGTAAGTCGCAAGGGCTGCTCGTCAGGAAGATGTTTCGATGGTTGCCTGACTATAGGCAATTTGCTTATAGTTGGCTAATGCGAACCGTATTCTTCGAAACCACATCTTTCACTGCTACCGTTGGTAATTATCTGACGGATGATGAATATCGTGCGTTGCAGTCGCACATGCAGCTGAACCCACAAGCGGGTGATGTCATGCCTCGAACGGGCGGTTTCCGAAAGCTGCGTTGGGCAGATGGACGCCGCGGTAAAGGTAGGCGAGGTGGCTTGCGGGTTATCTATTATTGGCTTATGAATGATGGCCAGTTCTGGATGTTTGCAATTTATGACAAAGATGAGCTTGAGAATTTGACCGCCGACCAAGAGAAGGTGCTCAAGAAAGCCATAGAGACAGAGTTGAAAAAACGAGGTACCCCATGAAAAAACGCGACCTGTTTGCAGAGTTGATGCAGGGCGTTGATGAGATGGCGGCTCAACGCGAAGGCAAGATTACATTGCGCAATACGGTTGTGGAGGACATCCCTGCACCAGAGGTAGGGGCGCAAGAAATCGTTGCGCTACGGGAAAAGCTACACATGTCCCAGGCTGTTTTCGCCAAGCGAATTCGAACCAGTCCCAGCACCCTGAGAAACTGGGAGCAGGAAAAGTCGAAGCCCAATGCTCAGGCCGCCTTGCTGATCAGGTTGGTTGAGAAGTTTCCGGATATGGTTGATCGACTGGCAGTCGTCTGATCACATCGTCGAATATCTGAAAAGCCCCGCGTTTCAAACGAAACGCGGGGCTTTTTCATTCAGGCGCGGTTGTTACAGGGTGCATCGAGCACTTTCACCACGTCATCGATGATTGCTTTGCTCATGTCCTGCAAAAAATGCGAGGCCCAGGCGTGTCGGTCGGAGTCGCGGACCATGGCGGCGTCTGAGGCGAGCAATTTGGCTACGTGGAGCAGGTCGGAAGCGTGGTAGAGGGCTTCGACCACCGGGACGCCGGCGTTGATGCGAAACAGTGGTTCGTTGGCGTGGTAGGAGAAGGGGGTGAGGCCGATGGTTTTGAGGTCTTGGGGATTGGTCATTGGGCTTCACCTCCTGTTGGTTGGTAGGTGGTGAATGACGTTTGAAGCAGACAGACCAATAGCATTCATGAGTAAAGCTCCCGAATCAAGTTGAGAGCTACCACGTTCGTTATCAGGCGAATGGGTGGCAGCTGTGCGCAGGCTGATAAACCGGAGATACGGGATTCCGGCAGACCCGAAGGTCTCCCACGCACAGCCGCCATTGCACGAATGTGCGGGCATAAAAAAACGCCGGCAATCGTGATTGGTGGCGCTTGTGCGCCCGTATCTTACCCGGGTTATCAGGCCCGGTCGCTGAATTGGCAGCGACCGGGCGAAGTTAGCCGGCGAGGATGAGGTCGGCAATCGTAGCGATCTGGTGGCCGGGGATCTCATTGGATACCACAACCCCTGTGGGAGCGGGCTTGCTCGCGAAGGCGGTGTGTCAGGCGACATTGATGCTGGATGTGACGGCCTCATCGCGAGCAGGCTCGCTCCCACATTGGACTAGCGTCATCGCTGATATCGAGCATGACGCTGACCCCTGTGGGAGCGAGCCTGCTCGCGATGGCGGCGTGTCAGGCAATATCAATTTTGAATGTGATGGCCCCTTCGCGGGCAAGCCCGCTCCCACAGGGTCGAGGGCAGCCAGCTATTTTTGGGGTTTATCAAGCAACCGGAAAAACCGCTCCCGCACCTGCAAGCTGTCACTGTGCGCCACATTGAATCGCAGGAACTGACTGGCATCCGGCCCTTTGCTCAGCAAGGTACCCGGCGCCAATACCATATTGTTCTCCAGCCCTTGGCGAGCCAGGTTCTCGGCGTGCAAGCCGTCCGGCAATCTTGCCCAGATAAACACGCCTTCGCCTGGCAATGAAGACAGCGAACACCCAGCCTCCGCCAGCCAACTCGCCACACGACTATTGGACTCATACAACCGATCCACCGTGCGCCGCGCATGTTTGGCATAGCTGCCATCGCTGAGCATGGTGCAGGTGATCTGCTCTGCCAGCTCCGACGTTACCCCGCCGCAAGCCATTTTCAGCGCGACCATGCGTGCCGCCAATTGTGGCGAGAGCACGGTGTAGCTGACGCGGCTGTTGGCGGTCAGGGTCTTGGAGAAACCGGAGATGTAACTCACGTTGTCCAACCCGCTCGCGGCCAGACGCGGGGTGCGGCGTTGCTGGATATCGCAGTACAGATCGTCTTCGACAATGTGGAAGCCATGGCGATGGCTCAGTTCCAGCAAACGGTAAACCTGAGTCGGCGTAAACGAATGCCCGGTAGGGTTATGCAGCGTGCTGTTGGTCATGTACAGCACGGGTTTGTGGGCGATCAGCAGTTGCTCGAAGGCGTCGAGGTCCATGCCGTCGCAATCCCGGGCGATGGTGATGACTTTGGCCCCGTGCAACGCCAGGTTGGCGTGCATGTTGAAGTAGCAGGGGTCGTCGAGCAGCACGGTGTCGCCGGGTTTGACCAGCAGGCGCATCAGCAGGTCGATGGCCTGCATGGTGTTGGCAGTGGTGATGATCTGGTCCACCGGCGCTTCGATGCCGAAGGTCGCCAGTTTGACCCGCAGGGCCTGGCGCAACGGCAAGTAACCGCCGGCTACGCCGTACTCGCCCATGCGCAACGACGTTGCTCGCAGGGTACTGCGCACGGCTTTCTGCAATTCTTCGGCGGGTAGCCACGAGGTCGGCAGAAAGCCGCAGCCTGGGCGCAGCGTGCCGTTGTCCAGCAGCAAGGCGCGACGAATCACGCTGAGGGTGTCCTGGGGTTGCAGGTCCGGGCCGGTGCCACTTTTCAGCGCTGCTTCGGAGCGATGCACGTAATGCCCTGAGCCCTGGCGAGACACCACCAGCCCCTTGGCCCGCATGCGGTCCAGGGCATCGACCACCGTGGATTTACCCACGTTCATCAAGTCGGAGAGTTCGCGAATCGGCGGCAGCTTGGCGCCGTGGGGCAGGCCACCGGTGCTGATCGCCTGGGTCAACTGATCGACGATCTGCTGTACCAGCGGCACGCCGGGCTGGAATTCAATGGCGGCAATGACTGCACGTTGAACCTGCATTTTACTGGTCTCTCCGGCAGTAAAGTTCGTTGGATTCTATACGAACTTGCACTGATCAGGACAAGCCTCTCTCTCTACCATGCCCTTACAGACTTTTCTGAATGTCGGCCTTTGTCGGCGGGCATTCACCAGGCTCCTGAGGTGCTGCATGAGTGTCGAAACAACGGTCGCGGTGGCTAAACCGGTCATTAACCTGCGGTTATTCACGATCCGGATCATCACCGCCGTCTCGCTGTTCGCGGTGCTGGGCAAGGCCAACGTCTGGCTCGACACGGCCACCAACAGCATCCTGGCCTTGGGATATCGCGCCTTGTTGCTGCTGTTGCCCCTGACTTTACTGGTGCTTGGCCGCCGTTCCCTGAGCGTCACGCTGCTGTGTGCCGGCCTTGGCCTGGTGCTGCTGGCGCTGACCAGCAATCAAGGCATGGTGATGTTTGCTGCCGCGCTGTTTGCCTACGGCATTGCCATTGCCGGTTACCTGATCAAGAGCGAAGCGGCCCAGACCATGGAAGGCGCGGCCTACAACCGCGTGGCCATGAACATGGGCAGCCTGGTGGCCGGTTTGATCCTGCTGTCGCCACTGCTCACTCCAACCATGTTTTTCCTCGGCGCGGCGGCGTTCGTGTTGCTGTGCCTGCCGATCGCCCTCGGTGCGACCTTCACCTCCGAACCGCTGGTAGCCCGCCCGGCCACTCAGGTCGGCAGCGACTGGGGCAACAAACTGCCCTGGGTGATCGCCGGGATCATCATGGGCATCAAGCTGTTCGGGGTGTTCTCGATCCTGCCACAGGCGATCCTGCTCAAGACCGGCGAGCTGCCGGCCTGGTACGGCCTGATGCTGATCCTCAACAGCGCCGTGGTGGTCTTCGCCCAGGTGCCGGTGATGAAGTTGATCGAGCGCACCGGGCGTTTCAAGGTCGTGGCGGTGATCGGGATCATCGTCGGCGGTTTTGCGGTGCTGTCTTCGCCCGCCGCGTTCCACGTCGAAACCCTCGCCGGGGCGCTGGTCTGGGTGGCGCTGCTGTCCATCGCCGAATGCGCCTTCAGCTACCTCGATTACTTCTCGGTCAAGCAGAACAACATGTTCGTCAAGGAAGTGTCCCTGGGGGTGGGAGCCGGGCTGACTGTGTTGATCATGCGGGTGGTACCGGCGCCGTACAACGCGCTGGTGCTGGCCGCCATCGGTGCCGCAGGGATCCTGGCCTGGTATTGGCTCAACCGTAAATCCAATGCGTCGTTGCATGACTGAGTCATCGCCGTTGCGGATTTCACCTTGCAGGTCGGGGGCATTATGAATACGACTTCATGCGTAGTAGTGGTCGGTTACAACGGTAATCGGGTGCACGACATCCAGAAACTGCGCGAGCTGTGCAAGTCGCTCTACAACGCCAGGCTCATCCTGCTGGTCGAGAAGATTCAGCCCGATGACGACCAGGTGGCCGATCACGTCTGCAGCACTTCACTGGCCGAAGAAGATGTGGCGGCGTCCCTTGAACTGGTGGTGGGGTGCCTGAATGCCGACAGCTGGAAGCTGATCGGCGTACTGCCGTTCTCCGATCGCGGCGTGCTGCTCGGTGCGGCGCTGGCCAGTCATTTCGACCTGCCAGGCATTACCCCAGGCGAAGCGCGGGCGGGTCTGGACAAGCAGATCTTCCGCCAACTCGAAGCGGCGGCCAGCACCGCCCCCGAAGAATACCGGCCGGTGTTTTCCGCGCGGGTCGCAAGCCTGTCGGAACTGCGCCAGCGCGTCGTCGAGCTGGGCGGAAAAGCCTTCATCAAGCCGGCCTGCGAAGGCGCAAGCCGGGGCTGTCGTGTCATCCATCATCCTTCGGAATGCGAGGATGCCTGGCTCGCCCTGAAGCCTTACCGCGAAGGCGGCATCGTTCTTGAAGAACTGGTGCAGGACGCCCGCGAATACAGTTGGGACTGCGTGGCCGGCAGCACCTGGGTGACTGAAAAAACCACCACCGAAGGCGCCTACCGCGCAGAGATCCAGCAAGTCGTGCCCGCACCGCTTGCGGCTGAGGTACAGGCGCGTTTGATGGCAGCCGGTCGGCATATGGCGGGCCTGGTGTCCCGGGACAATGGGGCCTGGCACAACGAAGTGTTCTTGCGCCGCGACAACCTGACCTCGGCCGTGGAAACCAACATGCGCCCCGGCGGCATGCACATCTGGGACCTGGCCAAACGCGCCTTCGTCAATTTCGATCCGTGGGAACGCTGGGTGCGCTGGGCGGTGGAAGGCCAGACTGAACAGCACGAGCCAGTGGCCCGCGGCTACTGCGGTATTCGCCTGCTCAGGGCGTCGGCCGGCGGCATCCTGCGCGCGATGCCTGACATCGAGGCCCTGGCCCGCGCCCTGCGTATCGACCTGGTGGAGGGCCAGTACGCCAAGCGTATCGGCGACTCCGTCAGCGCGTTAGTGAAAGACAACTTCTCATTCATCGGCCACATCGTGTTGTTCAACGAACACTACGGGCAACTGAGCAACGACCTGTTGCGTCTGGCCGAGGTGATTGAGTCACGCATTGAGGTGACTTGCCTGGCACCGGCTACCCGCGCCGTGTGTTGAGCCTGCAAGCACCCGTTTTTTGCATTACTGACTAAGAGGGTTCGATCAATGATCCAGCACATGACCTGCGATGAACGCTTCATCGCCCTGGCCAAAGAGTTTGGTTATGACATCTACGGCGAAAACACCGCAGGCGGGCATTACGCACCGCTGATCCGCCATCACGATGAGTTGTACATCAGCGGTCTGGTGCCGCGCATGAACGGCAAGATCCATTACCCCGGCCGCGTCGGGCTGGACCTCAGCTTGGCCGATGCGCAAGCGGCCGCCAGCATCAGCGCGATGCGCGGGCTGGCGTTGATCGTCGATGCCATTGGTTCGCTGGACAAGATCAAGTCATTGATCCGGGTAACGGTCTATGTGAAGTCCACGGCGGATTTTGTCGATTTGAGCGAAGTGGCCAACGGCGCCTCGGATGTGTTCAGCCATGTGCTGGGCGATGCCGGTAAACATACCCGCACCACGGTGGGTGTTTATCAGTTACCCAAGAATGCCGCGATAGAAGTGGACATGATTGCCGCCTTGCGTCCGTCGGTTTTGTAAGTTGTTTCCCGGGTTTACAGCGCTGAACCCTTAACTTAAGGTTTAGCGCTAAAGTATGGGAAACAAAAAGAAAGGACGTACGAATGGATAACTTTCAAGGTGCGTTTTTTTCATATAAGGACTTTCGTCAGAGCCTGCACCATCGAACGCCAAGTCCCAAGGTATGGAAAGGCACTGAACTGACGGGTATGCGTCAGACCCTTGAAGCCAGCGACGTTGATATTGTCGCGTTGGCTCACGACAAGAGCATTGAAGGCTGTGAAGTGACGCCTGGCATGGCGATCGCCATGCAATGGCTGAACCCCGGTGTGACGCTCAACGGCCATGCCCATTCCTGGTGGCATCTGTTTGTCATCCAGTGCGGCAGCGGCGTGTTGACCCTCGGCGATGCCGACGGGGTCAACGTCAGCAGCGGCGACGTGTTGCTGGTGCCGGCCTGGACCAGGCACGGCTTCGTCAACACCAGCAGACACGAGCCTCTGGCGATGCTGAACATGAGCAACATGCCGCAAATGGCACTGCTTTCAAACTTCGCCGACAGCCATGGCCTGATCACCACCCAGCCGTAATTTCCCACCGCATAAACCTAGGGAGCCCACCTTCGTCGGCTCCCTTTTTTGTTTTTCAGACCTGCCCCGGTATCGCCTTTTGCAGCGTTATTGCTGGGGTTTCGGCTGCGTTCCTGTCGCTGGAAAATAACTTTCTGTATCGATTGAAACGGACAAATTCTGTATCTATTCAGCCTTAATCCAACTAACTACGATCACTTCCAATGCTCGTTGATCCCTGCAGTCAGTGAATGGAGTGTTCTATGGAAAACAGGAAGCTAAAACTGTATGTCGGTGCCGATCATGTCAGCGCTTTTGCGATGTCGGCTTTTGTGGCACTCAAGGAAAAGCAACTTTCATTTGAACTTGTTACCGTCGATCTAAAGGCGCGCGAAAACTATCTGGCGAGTTATCGCGATCTTTCACTGACCTGCAAGATTCCAACGTTAGTTCACGACGATTTTGCCTTGTCGGAATCATCGGCGATTGCCGAATACCTCGATGAGCTCTCCCCGGGGCATAAAAAACTCTACCCGCAAGACCTCCGCCAGCGCGCCCGTGCCCGTCAATTGCAGGCCTGGTTGCGCAGTGACTTGCTGGTGGTGCGCAAGGAGCGCCCGTTTGACCTGGTGTACTTCGGCAAGAAAAACACCGCGCTGTCCGATGAGGCACAAGCTGCCGTCGAGCGCCTGTTCTTCGTCGCCGGGCATTTGCTGGAGGAGGGCGCCGAGCATCTGTTCGGCGACTGGAGCATTGCCGACACCGACCTGGCAATCATGCTCAACCGACTGGTTGCCAACGGCGATCCGGTGCCGATACGGCTCGCTGCGTATGTGCGTCGCCAGTGGGATCGCGACAGCGTCCGGGCGTGGATGGACATAGAACGCAAAGCGCCGGCCATCGCATAACAACACTCAGGGCAATCACCAGGAGCGCGGCCATGCAAGGACTGTCGGAGCACGAACGCTACAAACCCTATAACTCACGCACCATCCGCGATTCACCGTACTGGCACAAGCTGACGCCGGTATTGCAGGAGGCCATGACCGTGGTGGCGCGGGTCATGCCGTTTCGCACCAACGAATACGTGCTGGGCACGCTGATCGACTGGAACAACATTCCGGACGATCCGGTTTTCCGCATGACCTTCCCCCACAAGGACATGTTGCTGGCGGAGGAATATGCCTCGCTCAAACAATTGATCGAGCTGGATGACAGCGCGGCGATCAAGCGTCGGATCGAGGCGATCTGGCGCCGCATGAACCCGCATCCGGCCGGGCAGTTGACCCACAACGGAGTCACCCTCAACGGCAAAGTCCTGCCGGGCATCCAGCACAAGTACCGCGAAACCGTGCTGTTTTTCCCCGGCGCCGGCCAGACCTGTCACGCGTACTGCACCTTCTGTTTCCGCTGGGCGCAGTTCATCGGCGAGGAAGAACTCAAGTTCAATGCCCGCGAGTCCCAGGAGCTGGTCAGTTACTTGAGGGTGCACAGCGAAGTGACCGACGTGCTGATTACCGGAGGCGACCCGATGATCATGAACACCCGCTCGCTGGCCGGTTACATCGAGCCGCTGCTGGCATTGCCACACCTGAAGAACATCCGCATCGGCACCAAGTCCGTGGCGTACTGGCCGCAGCGTTTTGTCAGCGACAAGGATGCGCCCGAGCTGCTGGAGCTGTTCCGGCGCATCGTTGCGGCGGGGAAAAACCTGTCGATCATGGGCCACTACAACCACCCGGTGGAGATCCGCCAGGCCATCGCCCGCCAGGCCATCGAGCGTATTCGCTCGACGGGCGCGACGGTACGCATGCAGGCGCCGCTGATCCGCCACATCAACGAAAACCCCGCGGATTGGGCCGCGCTGTGGACCGAAGGGGTGCGGCTCGGGGCCGTGCCTTATTACATGTTCGTCGAGCGCGATACCGGTCCCAGCCACTACTTCGCGATGCCGCTGGCCAGGGCCTTCGAGATCTTCCAGGCGGCGTACCGCACGGTGTCGGGGCTGGCGCGCACGGTGCGCGGGCCGTCCATGAGCACTTTCTACGGCAAGGTGTTGATCAACGGCATCGAGACTGTCGCCGGGGAAAAGGTCTTCGTCTTGCAGTTCCTCCAGGCACGCAATCCGCAATGGGTGTTGCGCACGTTCTATGCGCGCTTCGATCCACAAGTGACCTGGTTCGACGACTTGCTACCGGCCTTTGGCGAGCGTGCGTTCTTCTTTCAGACCGAGCTCACCGCCGTGCCGGAATTGATACCCGTGTTGCTGGAAACGGCGTAGGAAATTTCATGAACAATGGGGAGATATGGATATGAGCAGTATCCCGTTTGATCAGCGCGAGGGCGTTATCTGGCTCGACGGCGAGTTCGTCGAGTGGTCCCGGGCGCAGTTGCATGTGCTGACCCATGGCCTGCATTACGCGAGCACCGTGTATGAAGGCGAGCGGGTCTACAACGGCAAGATCTTCAAGTTGCGCGAACACGGCGAGCGCTTGTATCGCTCGGCGCAACTGATGGACTTTGCCATCCCCTTTGAGCTGGCTGAACTGGAGGCGGCCAGCCACGAACTGCTGCAACGCAACCAGGTCGTCGACGGCTACCTGCGCCCGGTGGCCTGGCGCGGCAGCGAGATGATTTCCACCTCGGCGCGTTTCAACCGTGTGCACGTGGCCATCGCGTGCTGGCAGTGGCCGAGCTATTTCGACCCGGCCGCGCGCATGGCCGGCATCCGCTTGAAAACCGCGACCTGGCGTCGTCCGCCACCGAGCAGCAGCCCGTTCGAAGCCAAGGCATCCGGGCATTACCAGATCGCCACGCTGAGCAAGCACGACGCCGAGAACACGGGTTACCACGATGCGCTGATGCTCGACTGGCGCGGCCACGTGGCCGAAGCCACCAGCGCCAATGTGTTCTTCGTCAAAGGCAGGACGTTGCACACCCCGGCACCGGATTGTTTCCTCAATGGCATCACCCGCCAGACCGTGATCGAACTGGCCAAGGCGCTGGACTACCAGGTGGTCGAACGCACGATTTTGCCTACAGAGCTTGGCGACTTCGATGAGTGTTTTCTCACCGGTACCGCCGCCGAAATCACCCCGGTGCAGTGCATCGATGAGCAGCACTATCGACCGGGTGACGCCTGCCGCGACTTCATCGCCGCGTACACCTCAACCGTCAACGCCGGATAACCCGCCAGGAATCTCACCATGTCAGACCAAGGGATTGTTGCGTCTCAACCTCGCATTTCGCTCGGCCATCGTCACGAAGAGCTGTCGACGTTGGGCTGGACAGTGCTGACCCCGGACGAATTTGCCGATGATGTCGTAGGCACCTTGCGTGAGTTCGGCCCGATCATTCCGCAATTCAACGGCCAGATGGCCTTTCCCATTACCCGCAAGCCGGGTTACGAAGACTTGCCGTATTCCCAGAGCATGAACGGCATCGGCCCGCACACCGAAGCACCGGTGTACGGCCCGCCGCCACGTTATCTGGCGTTGCATTGCCATAAACAGGCCACGTGCGGTGGCGGGCACACCGGTTTGGTGGACGGTTACGAATTTCTCAAGTCCCTGGAGCGCAGTGAACCAGAACTGCGTGAGTGGCTGGATGACACGCCGGTAGAATTTGTCGCCACCGCCAAACCGGGGGAGCCGGGACAGCGGCAGGTCAAGGAGTACATCCTCACGCCTACAGAAGACGGGGATATTTTCCGCTTCAGCTACAACCAGTTTCACTACGGCGACGTGAACCCGTCGAAGGAAGCGTTGCAGCAGTCACTGGTGAACAACAGCACTTCGCCACTGGCCAGGTTTGCCGTGCTCGGCGAAGCGTACTTCGTCGAGCACAACGTTCCGGTGCTGATTCCCGACGGATGCCTGCTGATTTGGGATAACTGGCGAATGATCCACGCCCGCAGTCGTTACACTGACCCGGCGCGCAACCTGACCCGCTATTGGCTGGCCTGATTTTTCCGGCGCCCTTCATTCTTTTTGGCGTACCCCTTGGCGGGTACGCGCCTTACAGGTATCGCGTCATGCAAACAGTAATCGAGATCGCCCAGGTCGATCATCAACTGATCGTGCGGCTCAACCAGGCCTGGACCAAGCGCGCCACGGTGTGTTCGCCGGACAGGGCCCAGGTCAATGAAGAATTCGACCCGGCGCGCCCGGATTACCCGGAGTGCATGGTGCCGTTCTTCCATCATCCGAAATTCCAGGCCTTGAGCGACGAGCTCAAGAGCAGCGTGGTGACCTGGGGCTGGATCGGCTACAACCTGCGCACCGTCACCGCCGAGGAACATGTGGTCAATCCGGCGCTGAGCGTCATCGCCAATCAGTACCTGGGCAAGGATGACTGGCATTTTCGCGAGGCCATGCAACAGACCCTGATCGACGAGCACTACCACACGCTGATGCACCTGCGCGCCATCGAACGGACCAAACTCGACCGAATGCTGGATCAGGATCTGGACTTGCCACCCTCCGTCACGTACCTGCGCCTGAAAGCCCAGCGTGAAGCACTGCCCGAGCAATGGCAGCGGGATCTGGCGGCGATCACTTTTGCGGTGGTGGCCGAGATCAGCGTCAACGCCTATCTGGACTTGCTGGCGGACGACCAGACCATCCAGCCGCAAAACCGCCGGGTGGCCGAGCTGCACAACCGTGACGAGTACGCCCACAGCAAGGTGCTGGCCGAAGTGTCCAAGGTCATGTACGCGAACATGCAGCCGGCCCAGCGGGAATTTTTCGCACGCAACCTGTCGGTGGCGCTGAGTGCTTTTATCGCTCAGGACTACTCGATGTGGGAGGCGATACTGACGCAACTCGGGGTCGAGGATGCGGCGCTGATCATTGCCGACACCCGCGAGAGCAACAAGAACGCGACCATCATGCGCGACTACAGTGGCCTGCATAAGCTGGCTCAGGACCTGGGCATCAGCGACCAGATCGATTTCGATTTCCGCCCGGCCCTCAAAACCACGGCGGTCGCCTGAACCCGGAGGTGTCCATGTCTGCTCCTGTGTACGAAGTGTTCGCTATTCGTGTCGGCGCAAACGCCCAGCGCACCGCCAGGGAGAACTTTCTCTACGACGCTTGCTGCGGTGATCCGAATGCGCCGATGCCGCTGGACTACTACTTCTGGGTCATCCGCAACGAGCAGCAGGTGATCGTGGTCGACACCTGTTTCCAACCGGCCACGGCGGACCGGCGCAATCGCCAGATGTACCGCCTGCCGGAAGAATCCCTGCGGCAACTGGACATCGATCCGGCCCGGGTCGAGCACCTGGTCTTGACCCATTTGCACTGGGATCATGCCGGCAACCTCGGGCTGTTCCCGAAGGCGACCGTGCATTTGCAGGAAGCGGAACTGCGTTTCTGCACCGGGCCGAAAATGGCCCATCGCACGGTGAACAAAACCTACGAGGTCGAGGACGTGATGTCGGCGCTGCCGCCGCTGTTCGAAGGGCGGATGCGCTTGCACAACGGTGTTGTCGAGGTCGTTCCCGGCGTGACCCTGCACCCGGTGGGCGGGCATACGCCGGGCAGCCAGGTGGTGCGGGTCAATACTGGACGCGGCTGGATTGTGCTGGCCTCGGATGCCGCGCATTTGTGGGTCAACATTCGTCAGCGCAGTCCGTTTCCGATTCTCGATGACCTGGCGCAAACCCTCGAAGCCTTCACCGAGATCGACCGCCTGGCCGACAGCGAAGACCACGTCATCCCCGGCCACGACCCGCTGATCGCCGAGCGCTTCCCGCACTGGAATGACGACCCGCATATCATTTGCCTGCACCAGAATCCGCTCTGAAGTTCACCTTCAACCCTGTGGGAGCGAGCCTGCTCGCGAAGACGGCAGCACATTCAACATTGATGTGTCTGATACACCGCTATCGCGAGCAGGCTCGCTCCCACAGTTGATTGCTGTCGTTCACCGATGGCGTGTTCACCGAAAATCCCCTGTGGGAGCGGGCTTGCTCGCGATGACGGCAGCACATTCAGCATTGATGTGTCTGACACACCGCGATCGCGAGCAGGCTCGCTCCCACAGTTGATTGCTGTCGTTCACTGATGTTGTGTTCACCGAAAATCCCTTGTGGGAGCGAGCCTGCTCGCGATGACGGCAGCACATTCAGCATTGATGTGCCTGACA